>NZ_JAGSYI010000002.1:0-317804 GCF_025685625.1 Acidicapsa acidisoli | reverse complement strand
GAAGTAAGCGGCATCCGATTGTTTGCCCAAAGCCTTGGCGAGTTGAGCGACGCACCAATCATCGTAGCTGTTCTCCAATGTAACCGAGACTGCTTGTCTCTTCTCAGGAGTTACTTCCGGAGCGGTCTCCTTCTCTCCCGGAAGCAACGCGGGGAAAAATCCCTTGTCGAAATATACATGATCGAGGCTGGTCAGCGGCCCTCGTCTCCACGGAAGCATGGTTGCCTCCGTGGCATTCTTTCGCATGGCAGCGTATGCCTCGTTCACATCAAAGTCGCGATAGCCTTTGGCATAGAGATCGAGAATGAATGGGGCCGCGTGGTGGCCGATCATGACCGCCTGCTCTCCGGCCACGGAAGGAAACGACGGGAGCCAGCCGTCTTGCTCATACATGCGGAGATAGGAGCGCACCATATCTTCCTGTTGACGCGAGTTCAACAGGAGCTGCAACGGGTGAAGTGAACGGTAGGTATCCCAAAGTCCGTCGTCGATATAGAAATCGTGACCACCTGCATCGTGCACGGAGTGATCGTAGCCACTGAAGTACTTCCCGTCCTCGGTAATGTCGGTCATGCGGCCGAGAGACCGGTAGAGCGCCGTGTAAAAGATAGTGCGCTGGCGCTCTGTTCCTCCTGTTACATCCATGCCTGCCAGCGCATTGTTCCATATCTCGCGGGTTTGCGACTTTACCTGATCAAATGTCCCACCGGGAATCTCGCGCTCCAGGTTTTTGCGGGCTTGCTCCGCGCTGATGTAGGAGATACCAACTCGAACTTCAATCTGTTCTCCTGCCGTCGTGCCGATGTCCGTGACAATTCCGATGTTGTCTCCGGTCTGCTCGGCGGCATGGGAAAGATCATTCCCCTTCCACGTCTGATAGGACTGGAGAGGGCGAGAGAACTTAGCGTAAAAATATTCTCGCGTTTCTTTGTCCGTATCCGATGTTTTCCCTACAGTACCTGTGATTCTCTGACTTCCTTCTACTGTGTTGACCCCGGTCACCTGGAGTTTGGCGCCATCTGCGGCAGAGAGGACGAGATGGGCGTGCTGGCTGGCTGGAAATGTAAAGCGGTAGTAGGCAGCCTGTTCGGTCGCGGTGAACTCCGATTTGATCCCCCAGGTCTGCAAATCAGCTTCATAGTAGTACGGGGTCGCAGTTTCAAAGTCGTGGTCGAAGTCCGATGCGTATGTTTCCGGGCGGGTTCCAACTTCGCCTACCGAGGCCATCAATGTGGCAGCGCCTGCTGGAAAGCCATATATCTTATCGGCGAGATACCTGTCAGTGATTCCTGGTGTCGTGATCGGCGCAAGCCGCACCATGCCATGCGGCCGCTGAACATATGGAATAGTCGCAGTGAGCAGTTGGCCGATACCGCCGATGTTAGGAGATACATAGTCAACCGGCTCTTTCTGCCGGTGGACCTGGGCCGAGGTTATGCCACTTAGAAGGACAAGTAATGCCAAGGTCGCTGGATGCGTTCTCATTCATCTCTCTTTTCTTGTCTGTCCGTTGGGAATTGTCAGCGAAGAAATCGCTTTCGCTCACGACTCTGTTCCCATTTACCGGTGGATGACAAACTTGGTAGTTAATGAGGCTTGCGAAGATCCACCAACCCACAATGTGTATTGGCCTGCTTCGACCGTCCATTTATTTTCTGTATCCCACACCGCGAGCTGACCTTGAGGAAGTCGGAAGGTCACATTCTTCGTTTCCCTGGGGTTGAGAACAATTCGGGAGAAGCCCTTCAAGGAACGGTCGGGAGTTTCGACGCTGCCGACGTCTTGCCGCACATATAGTTGAGCCACTTCTTCTCCTGGCCGGTCGCCATCGTTGGTCACATCTACCGTTACTACGACGTCTCCGTTGCTTCCAGGCGATGGAGTTTGCACCGCGAGGTGGTCGTAGTGAAAGGAGGTATAGCTCAGTCCGAATCCAAAGGGAAATAGCGGAGCGCCGTCATCATCGACATACTTATGCGTCCGCGATGGATCAAAGTTATAAAAGTCGGGCAATTGTCCCAGGCTGCGTGGAAACGTAATCGTAAGCCGTCCCGCAGGGTTGTTGTCGCCAAAGAGGGTTTCGGCAATCGCTCTGCCTCCGAACTCTCCTGGATACCAGGCTTCGAGAATGGCCGGGACATGCTCCTTCGCCCAACCGATTGTCAATGGCCGGCCATTCTCCAGGACTAGGACGACGGGTTTTCCGGCACCGACCACAGCCTCCAAAAGTTGTTCCTGGTTGCCGGGCAAGCCAAGGTCGGTACGGTCGAACCCCTCGCCTGAAATGCCTTGCCGTTCGCCCAAACCAAGAATGACCACATCTGCGTCTTTAGCCTTGGCAACGGCAGCCGCAATGTCCTTGCCCGCGTCGAATTCGATAGCCGCTTGTGGAACCAGCGCGCGAATTCCGGCCAGAATACTGATGTGCGCGCCGTTCGACTCATTTTCGTAGTCTCCGTATTGAGCAACGTCGGCGTTGGGGCCAATTACTGCAATCTTCTTCGTCGATTTGGAGAGCGGCAAGAGATGGCCATCGTTCTTGAGCAAGGTCATCGACTTGCGTGCCGCCTCAAGTGTGAGATCGAGGTGAGCTTGTGAGCGGTAGGTTCGGGCGCGCAGACCGGGATCGATCAGCGGGTGATCGAACAGACCCAGGGCAAACTTGACGCGGAGCACCGACCTGACTGCCCGGTCCAGGTCCGACGGCGAAAGCGAACCCTCGTGAACGCAGTCCATGAGCGATTTCTGAAAAACTTCATGCTCGAAGTCGTAGAACTGCATGTCGACCCCGGACTTGATCCCCAGGCAAACAGCATCCTTTGGCGTCGCGGCAACGTGGTGCACATTGTAGAGACGCTGAATTGCTCCCAGGTCGGAAAGTACAAATCCCTGGAATCCCCATTCCTGACGCAGGATCTTCTTGAGCAGAAATGGGTCGGCGGTAATCGGGATTCCGTCGATTTCGTGGTAGGCGGCCATCACGCCCATCGCCTTCCCGTCCCGGATCGCCGGCTCGAACGACTTGAGCATGACAGAGCGCAACTCGCGCTCGCCTATATGCACCGGCGATGTATTCGTGCCGCCTTCTGGAGAACCGTGACCGGCGAAATGCTTAGGCTCGGCCACCACGCTGTGGTCGCTGCTCAGGGAGTCTCCATGTGCCCCTTGCACATAGGCCAACCCTAGTTGACCGGTCAGATAGGGGTCCTCGCCGTAATCCTCCTCGACGCGTCCCCAGCGCGGCTCGCGTGCGAGGTCCAGAACCGGACCGAGGATCATGCCCACACCGGTCGCGCGCGCCTCAGCGGCAATGGCCGCGCCCACCTTCTGCACAATTCCGGGGTTCCAGGTTGCAGCAAGGCCGATGGGAGCTGGAAACACCGTTCCCGTATCGAATCCGTGCAATCCCTCTTCGATAAACAGCGCCGGAATGCCGAGGCGATTGTGTGCTAGGACCCACTGCTGAATGGTGTTTGCCTGTTCCGGCGTCGGATTCAGGTCATGGATCGCGCCCACACCGAGATCGCCCCACATCTCCTGCGCTTTGTCGGGAAGAAAATGGGCTGCGGATGTGGCATGCGTGTCATCCTTGTGCTGATCCACCAAAGCCGTTGCTCCGGAATAGAGGTCGAGTTGCCGCACCTTCTCCTCCAGCGTCATCCGGCTGAGCAGGTCGTCGACACGGCGATCGATCGGAGCACCTGGCTGCTTGTACAAGGCATTCGAGTCCGTCGGCGGAACGGCGCCTTGCGCCCAGGCTAGTACAGGATGAGCGGCTGCCAGGCATGCAATCGACAACACCGCAAGTGCGCTCGCCAGATGTGTCCGGAACTGAATTTCCGCGACTCTCCTCGCGCTCAAGTCAGGTTTGCGCATCATAAGGAGCAGGGAAGCCCTTCGGATGAGCGAGCCATGTTCTCCTCTCCGCTGGTGAGAAGTGAAGCCATACCCGGATTGCACGTTCATTTTGTCTGCCATTTTCTTCAACTCGCGCATAATTCCCAAGGGTTCTTTCCAGCAAGGTTCACATTAAGGAGTCGCCGGAGCTGGTGGCAAGGTTAGCACGGTTTTTGTCCATACTGTATCCACTTGAAAATAAATGGCTTTACAATTGTGCGCTCCGTCTAACAGTAGATACCGTCAAAAAAGATGTGCGAACCGAGGAGCAGGAGGCAATATCAGCTTGTTCTGACTTGTTCTGATTCGATGGAAGGCAATTATTTCCTGAGGTGGGCGAATTTAAGCAAAGCAAGAACGCGCCTGGACGATTGTGCTCCCAGATTCCTGACCGGTTGTGCATGGCACCCGAATGTAGACTTTGAGGTTATGGGGTGCGAGAATCATACTCGGACTTCCGATATGCTATCTCCCTCGTCTACCGATACTCGGATCGCAGAAATCGCCAAAATTGCGGAAACAAAGGGCGGTCTTGCGTCTCTCCAGCATCATCTCAAAGAGGTGATCGAGGGCGATGTCTTCAAGGGGAGCCACCGCAGCGGCCAGTTTCTCCAATACATCGTGGATCAGGCAGTTGCCGGCCGCTTCGACTCGCTTAAGGAGCGAGTGATTGGGATGGAGTTGTTTGGACGCTCCGCATCCTACGATACTGGCGACGATGCGATTGTTCGCGTCACTGCCAGCGATGTGCGCAAGCGACTGCTGCAGCACTACGGACGATACGGAGCAACATCGGGGTTTCGCATTAGTCTGCCTTCCGGGTCGTACATTCCGGAAATCATGCGCGATCCCCACGGCGAGATCGGCCTGTCCGAGATAGCGGCTAAACCGCACGATCCGGCGCCGTCGATTCAGGAAGCCGCACTGGTTGTAGACGAACCAATTGTCAATCTCTCTGCTATTCCCCAATTCGAAACAATTCAGCCGAAAGCTGCTGCGTGGCGTCTGCGGTTGCTCTTCGGGATTCTCCTCGTGGCACTGAATCTCGCGCTGTGGGGCATTTTCTGGAGTCGTTCTCCCCATTCCGAAGCTGCACGCGTTTCTTCGCTCCCGTGGTCGGCACTATTCGGATCTTCCCATGGCATAGAGCTGATCACGAGCGATCCAAACATCGCCGAGATCCAGGGAATTACCGGCGACCAGGTCTCTGTCTCCGACTATGCCAATCACAATTACATCCCGGCGCCCAACAAGCTCACGCCCGAACAAAGCAATATCTGCAAAAATATTCTGCGAGGAGATAAGGCGTCCGAGGTCGACGTGCCAATTGCTGCAAAAGTTGCTGAATTAGCACAGGCCAATTCAAAAACCATTGATGTCCGAGCTGCACGAAGCATTCAACTGACGGATTTGAAGTCGGACAATAACTTCGTCTTTCTGGGAAGCCCCCGTTCGAACCCATGGTTTTCACTGTTTAGCGATCAGTTGGATTTCAGGTTTGTCTTCAACAAAAACGCAGCATCGGAGTTTATTCGCAACGTTCATCCGCGCCCCAATGAGCAATCGCAATATATACCGTCTGCTCTTGGCTGGGCCACCGGTGATTCGTATGCCATCCTGGCTTTTGTCAAAAATCCAGACCAAAGCGGCCAGGTTCTCCTTCTTGCAGGAGCAAACGCTGAGGGCACTGAGGCGGCAGGAAAGCTTGCCACCGATTTGCCTCGCTTATCTACAGAACTCGGTAAATGCGGAATCTCATCTTCTGGTCCGCTCCGGCATTTCGAGATGTTGCTGCATCTGAATACCATGGCCGGCACTCCCAATAACATCGATCTGGTGGCGTGCCACATCTTGCCGGATGGTTCCAGCCACTAGATGTAACTGGCTGCTAACGTCCACTGGCACTCAATGAGACTTGGCTGCGGGCGCGCCGGTTCGCGAAAACCCGGGGTGCGAAAACAGGGAAAGATTGACTGCGTCGGCAATGGCCTGCAGGCCTGCCTCATTCGGATGAAGATGATCGCCGCTGTCATATGCCGGAAGAAACTGAGCCGGGTGAAGTGGGTCGTGCGTCGCCGCATCCTGATCGACCACCGCATCACAGCCGCTGGTCCTGCTGCGGAGAAAGCTATTGATTTGCTCGCGAGCCGCCTCTCCTGCCGAAGTCCAGTAAGCGGCCCCTTGATATGGCGTGAGCGTAGAGCAGACAAACTTGATTTGTTTTTGATGAGCCCTGGCGATCAGACGTCCTATACCCGCGATCAACTGATCGGCTGTCGGCGGAGGCGCGGTCGATCCGAGATCATTGATGGGGTCGTCGGAAAAGATCACCCAACGTACACCGGGTTCGTTCAGTACATCGCGGTCGAAGCGAGTCTCCGCACTGTCGCCAGCCCCGGCAGCAAGCAAACGATTCCCACTGATCCCCTGATTAAGAACACCGATGTTCAGTCCGGCATCAAGCAATTTCTGCGCCAGGTCATTCGGCCAGCGCCGATTCGTGTCGGCAGTTGAGGCGTAGCCATCTGTAATCGAAGCGCCCAGCGTTACAACAGATCCGCGAACTGCCTTATTCTGGACATCGAGATTGATGAGGAAATAATAGCTCTGGGTCGTTTTGACGCCAGAGAGGCTCGCCAGCCCGCTTACATCTCCATCGGCTGTATAGTTGGTCTGAAATCCGGATGGATGGTATGTCGGTAAGCCGGTGGGGTTTGGCAGGTAAATGCTGATTGCAACATCGGCTTGACGAGGGACCTGGAAGTCCACCGGATCACTGATGGCCTCAGTTCCGGGTTGAACGGTAACAGAAAAAAGTCCCCCGAATTGAACTTTCTGATCCGTTGCCGCAACGATCGAGGAATCTGCGCTTCGTTGGGCAATATGAACGTCTGCGACGGTCAGCGGTTGCGCGCCGAACAGGTTGGAGATATGTATGCGGGCCACCTGTCCGCCGACACTGGTATGTACAATCTGCCGCAGTGTCTGCCGATTGAATCCCTTCCCCGCATCGTCGCGCATGGGCGAAGTGGCCCAGGTTCCTGTCCACGATAATCCGTGATCCTGTGCCGCAGCACGAGACGATAAAATCACGACGACCATCATCGCCACCAGCGTCATGAGGTGAGCGTGGGCAAGCGTGGTGCGCTGTCGAGATTTGTTCACTTTGCGGACTTGCTCCGCTCATCAGACGAAACGACAACCACGTCTTTGGCTCTGGATTGCGGCGTCACTTTCAGGTCCGTGATTTTGCCGTTCTCCACATGCCCTTCAACGGTGGTTCGATACGGTGCGTGCAGTTTGAAGTCCGCAGTCCAATCGTTGGGCCACGCGGGAAGAAGCTGGATACGTTTGCCGTCGTATTGCATCAACATCGATTCCAGCGTGATCATCCCCGTGCCGCCGTCATCGAGATCTGGTATCCAGTCATTACCCGCTTTCCAGAACCATGCGAAGTGCTGATCGCCATAATCGGTAAATTCGTCGATAGCGGCCTTTTTCGCCACGGCCGTCAAACCAAGCAGAGCAGATTGCGGACCATCCTGTCCCCAGCAGTGGTCTAATGGAAAGCGCCGGGCGGCAAAAGTGTTCAGAGCCAGACTCAGATCTGGTTTGCCTACGCCATAAAGCCGATATGGAAAGACTACATACAGCTCGGGATTTTCCGCGTTGCTCGTCTTGCCATAGCTCTCGGCCGGAAGGATCGTCGGCTTGCCGTCGGGATCGCTCGCACCGAATGACGGAAGTTTTCCATTTGCCGACCTGCCAATCGGAATAGTTGGCAGGTCGGCGAGTTCTTTGCTCCAGATGCTTCTTTGCTGAGGCGACGTCCATGCTGCAGGCAGTTCCAGAAGCCGCGTCAGTACCTGTTTAAGTCCCGCAATATCCGGCGTTGGATTAACCGCGATTCTTTGATAGGTTTCCAGAGACTGTACCGGCGTCATCTTGATCTTTCCATCTTCGCCTCGCGGCCAATGCAGGTTGTAGTAAGTCACTATGACGTCGGCAAAGGGGATAATATCTTTATGCGCAAACTCCGCATCCTGAGTGATGTCGTACTCGTCCAACATCTGCGAGATCACTTCCAGCGTGCCTTGAATGTGATATCGCATCCACTCGCTCTTCACCTCCGTTGTCGGATTGTCCCAGCCAAAATCGTTGAGATTAGGCAGACCCCAGAAATAACCCGTTTCGATGAATGCCGCGCCTGCATGATGAAAGTAAGCCTGAGTGCGATCCTTAGCTAGCGGCAATGCGTTCACATACATGTCAAACCACGGCTTGAGCAAATCGAAATCGCCCGTCTCGATAAGCGGCCAGTAAAGCAGCCGATTGTTCTGGTTCCAATACGAGCTTCCCCATGCCCGAAAATCCGGGTTGTGATCTTTGTTGGTCGATTCCACATTCGCCGGCATGTCGTGCCCAACGGTAAACAAGCCGCCGTTGAATTTCGCAGGGAACGCGCCGCGCGAAGAAGCAGCCAGCATGTAACGTTGCATGATGAAACCCTGCGAAACCTTGGCCGAGTCCGCTGTTCCAGAGACGTGAATCCAACCCCGGTTCCAGAAATCCTGCCACCATTGTTGGTGCGCTGCGCGAGCGGAATCAATCGGGACTGCGCTCACTTCCTTGGCCAGCGAATCCAGGTCAGACTTCCACGCCTCCGGCGAAGCCGCTCCTGTCTTGGTGAGGCCGATTACATCAAGCCGCAAGCTCCGCTCAGGAACGGCCGACTTCATCGTATGGTCATCGCTGCTAACTAATCCGGGTCCGGTAAGCATTGCTCCGAAACAACGATGCAGCAAAGGATCAGGATACTTTTGCGAAAGCGATTCCAAATGCTCTTGTTCCAGCAAAGTCGGGTAGATGCTGGACGAATTGAAGTGATACCAAGTGACTTGGTTTGCACCGGCAGGGAGAACAGTGTCCGCCTCAAAATTGAGTGGAATCGCATGGTCGCCCATTTCAAACAAGCCGCCTTTGTCCGGGGACGGTTCATTGTACGGATGGGTCTTGGTACGCCACAGTTCCAGCCTTGCTTGCATTGCTGCGGGATGCTCCAATGTTGCCTCGACATGAATTACCGGACGATTTGCATCAACCCACACCAACACCACATTCGCGCCACTCTTGATCTCGATACTGCCGTTTTCCAGGCGCAGAACCTGCTGAAAATCCGCCGCGCCCACAAATGGATTTGGCGTGATCTGGACCCGCACGCGGCCGAGTTTCACAAGCTTGCCCAACTCCGTCCATGCATCGGCTTTCGCTACCAGCAACATGAGGTCGCCATTTTGCTCTGTCCAGACATTGGCTGCAAGATCGCCATTGCCGATCGGCATGGAGTCGTTCTCGTTGTGTCCCAATTCTGTCCATGTAACATCGTTGACCGAGACGAAGGGATTTTCGGAGGCCAATGCGGTCACCGTTCCAAAGCAGGTCATAGACAATCCAAGCCATACAATAGGAAGCAAGCGTCTCATTGATTGCCCTTTAACGCCGCTGGTCTTTGCGTTCCGTATCAAACATTCCTCCGCTTATCTGACTGTTGTCTGGGGAGCCGCCTGGAATTTCTCCAAATGAGCCTTTGCCAAATCAGGCTCTTTCAACCTCATATAGAGTTTTGCCAGGAGATAATGAATCTGGGCATCTCGGATGCTGAGCTCTGGTAGAGTCAGGGCTCGTTCCGCTTCGACTACGGCATTCTTGAGATCGCCCTCTTCATCTAATTCCTTTGCCAATTCGTAGTGGGCTTCGCGGGAATCGGGATCGTCCTCAATGGCTCGTCGAATTTTTCCAATACCGTCCTGGGTTCGGCCCAGCGCAAGCAGGAATCTCCCGTACGCAACGAGGATCAATGCGCTTTGCGGCGATTTCTCCGGAGAGAGATTCTCGGCCTGCTGGTAGAGCTCCGACGCTTGAGCTGTATCTCCCATAGCTTCGTGGGTCATTGCAAGATAGAACGCGGGTAGAGGACTTTTGGGAGAGAGCGTTTGGGCCGTCTGAAGCGGTGAAATCGCTAATTTGAAATCATTCTGATTGTAGTAAAACAACCCGAGAAAGAATTGCGCCTCTTCCGATGTTGGATCAGCCGTAATGGCCGTGATGAGACAGCTCTTGGCAACATCTGGACTGTGCGCAAACTGGGCCAGCCGGGCCTTGAGGACCAACGCTGGAACCATGTACGGGCTCTCATGCAGAGCTATGTTGACTTCGCTGACAGCCTCGGAGAATTTCCGCTCGGCAAAATCCTGCTTTGCTCTCTCGTAATGTTGCACTGGGCTGACTGCAAGCGGGCCGGCTGCGAGCTGGAATGCGAGAAGCCAGATCATAGAAGCTTGCCTCCCGGCGACAGAGAGTAGTACTTGCCAGCGCGCACATGCTCGAATCGGTCCATGCGCCCGATCGCCTTGGGCCACTGAACCTGAATCCAGTCGGCATATTCCGCCGGCCCCAGCCCCAACACATCGCGAGGATCACAGGAAGAGAGATAGCTTCCGCCGCCTCGCTTGAAAATACAGTGCTCGACATCATTGGCCGACCAGGTGATCTTGGCGCCAACCGCTAGTCCGGTAAGATTCAGACCGATCCAATGATTCGCATTGCGAACGATGTTATGAAGGATCAGGGGAGCCCCGCCATTGATGCCGACAACCACATCCACGCGCCCGTCATTATCGAGATCGCCAACGGCAAGTCCCCGTGCGGGATACGACTCTTTGAAGGCTGGACCTCCCGCAGCACTGACATTATCAAACCCATTGCCATTGTTGTGAAAGAGCAGGAGAGGTTCGCGATACCGCACGGTGTGGTTGATCGATTCGATTAGATCATCGGGGTGCCCATTAGCCAAAATCAGATCCGGCCTGCCATCGAGATCGAAATCGACAAAGCGACAGCCCCAGCCCGAATCCATCACTGTCGCCATTCCAATTCCCGTCGGCCCGGCTACATCCTGAAATGTACTGTCTCCGGCATTGCGGTACAAGGAATAGCGTTCGCGGTTGATGTTCGCAACAAAAAGATCTTGCCGCCCATCTCCATTGAAGTCGATCGCATCTACGCCCATGCCAGAGCGGGCCGCCCCATCCGCGCTATATGCCACTCCAGCCTGGAAGCCAATTTCTTCAAATTTACCGCCTCCCTTGTTCAAGTACAGGAAGTTGGAAACGGAATCATTGGCGACAAACAAATCCATCAGGCCGTCGTTGTTGATGTCCGTCGCGACAACGCCAAAGGCCTTCCCAAGATACCGCCCAATCCCCGAAGAGGCGCTCATGTCGGTAAAGGTTCCGTTGCCGTTGTTTTTATAGAGACGGCTCGGCCATGGTTCATAGGTCTTGGGATAACAATAATGGCGAACTCCGTTTGCGCTGCAATCACGTTCCAGTGACTTGTTGTACTTTGCGAAGTGGCAGACAAACAGGTCCAGCTGGCCACTATTGTCAGAATCAAACCAGACGGCGCTGGTGAACAGGCCCGGATCATCCAGGCCGGCAACTTTGGTCACATCCGTAAAGGTTCCATCGTGGTTGTTGTGATAGAGAATCAGCCGCCCATACGTTGTTACCAGAAGATCGGTCCAACCGTCGCCGTCGTAGTCGGCGGCGGCAACTCCGATGCCGAAATCTCTTCCCGCCACGCCTGCCTTTTCCGTTACATCGGTAAAGGTGCCGTCCCGGTTGTTGTGGTACAAAGCATTGCGCAGCGGCTTTGGTGGCTGAAAGAAATCCGCCGGACCGCTGTTCACAAAATACAGATCCATCCAACCGTCGTTGTCGTAGTCGAAGATGGCTACTCCGGGACCCATGGATTCGGGTAAGTAGCGGGTGGTCGAGAGTGCATTATCGTGCTTCCAGGTGATTCCCGTTTTCTGGGCTGTGCAGGTCTCAAAATACTGGGTCTCGAAATATTGCTCGGGAGCCTTCTCGGAATCGATCCTGGCATTCTGGAAGGAATTCAGCAATATCGGCAATGCCCGGGCGTTCAAAGTTCCTGCGCTTAGCGCCGCCAAGCCTGTCACAAAGTCACGCCGCGTAATTGCCAATTTCATTCCTTCCTAAGATACAGCCGTCACACCGGGAGTCGCCTGCGCTGTCCGCCAAGATTACGTCTATTGCAAGTTAACAGGCCAGATGAATTCATCTGGCCTGTTGGTTGGATTTCAACTGAGTTGGCGCTTAGAACTGAATTCTCGCGACAAACTCACCACTTCTCGGAGCGAAGTTTCCACCCGCGCCGGAGATGCTGTTCCCCAGGTAACCGAAGCCGTTGGCAATGCTTCCGTCGCTGTTATATTGAGCCGCCTGTGCAAAGTTTCCCGTATTGTTCAGGCCGGGATATGCCCAGCGGTTGAAGACATTGAAGAAATCCGCGCGGAGCGAGAATTTCACGCCCTCCTTGAACGTGAAGCCCTTTCCTACGCCCAACTGTTCCGAGGGATATCTCGGGCCACGGTAATCGCCGAAGTACGGCTTGGAGGTGGAGTAAGTCCCCGGGGTCGGGTTTGTCCACGCGGCGGGGTTGAGAAAGAACGTGGTGTAGGGATCAACATTGTGGCTGTTAAGACCGTGCAGGAAGAGCTTCTGGCCCGGAACGCGATTCGCAAAAACACCATTTCCATTGTTACTCGACGTAAACGTTACAGAACTCAGAGTAAATGGCGTCTGCGCATTGGGTACTTGAATCGGAAAACCGCTCTGGTAGTGGAAGATGCCGTCGGTTGTCCAGCCCGTAAGCAAGGCAGCCTTCCAGCCGTTTTGCGCAAAGCCGAATCTCGGTACCTCATAGTTGAAGTAGAAGTTGATCATCTGCGGTTGGTCGATGGCCAAATAGGTTTTTTGGCTCTTGGGTGACTTGGTGGGATCCTGTATCGGTATCGCCGTGGTGTAAGTTCCAGTGCTGGAGACTGTTCCCAGATCCTTCGACAAGGAGTAACCGAGGCCGCCCGACAGTCCTTTGCTGATCCGCTTGGTGACCTTGACTTGAAGCGCGTCGTACCAGGTATTGCCATCGCGCTCGTATTGGTCGCCTATATTGCCAAATTGCGGAAATGGCCGTAACGCCTGAGCCAAGGTCTGACCGGACGGGAAGCCGACGTAAGGAGCCTTGAATCCTCTCGCCGCCACGGCAGGAGACGAGATCGACGACGTTAGAAGTTGTTGGTCGGCCGGGTTGGTAACGTCCAAACCGTATTTCGCAATGGTAGATACAGGGAGTTGGTTGACCACGAACAGCCCGTCAGATTCAAGCCAGACACCACGGTTATCGATGAAAGATGCCTCAACCGACAGATCCTTGGCGATCTCACGCTCAAAGCCAACGGTGGTTTGCAGAAAACGCGCCGGGCGGCCGTTGTTTGCGACAGTAAAATTCGGGGGTGATTGGATCGAACCCGGACCCGGATAAGCGCCAGGATCGAAGTTGGTGGCCGTCAGAGCCTGTGCCGAGTACGGTATACCATTGGAAAACTGGCCGGCGGCGAGGCCATACGAGGGGCTGTTCAGGAACTCCTGATTGAAACCAAATCCCTGGTTGCTGTAGTTGATTTCGTTCATGAAGAGTTGCTGGCCGGAGTAAAGTCCGGAGCCCACATGGAGCACGGTCTTTGCATCCAGTTGGTAATTGAGGCCGAGGCGAGGCTGAATCATCCAGGGATAGAACTTCTCGTAAATGCAGTTGCAACGCCCAGGCCCGTATCCCTCGTATTCTGTTCCTCCCAACAGGCCGCCAGCAGACGGATTCGCGACGGTCGGGCTAAATTGGGTTTCCCGGTTGTACTCTTCGTGCTGCATCTGTTCGAAATCCCAACGCAGTCCATAGTTCACCGTGAGTTTGTGCGTGACCTTCCAGGTATCCGTCGCGTAAATCCCGGACTCTTTGCGGTGAAACCATTGAATGTTATCGTTGCCGATACTTGCGTTGTTTAATAGGCCAAGAGCGAAACTTGCGAAACCATCGCCGAGGCTGGCGCCATTTGGGAAGTTGCCCTGAGTGGACGGCAGAGACGTCTGAGAGCTATTGAAGCCGTAATTTCCGGCCGACAGGTCGTTGTGAGTGCCAAACCTCTGATGACGAAGGTCGCCGCCAAATCTGAACGTATGAGCGCCGCGGACCCAAGTCGCGGATTCGGTGTAATACTCGTTGTGGTCGATAAACGGAGCGTTGTTATTTCCCAACTGAGGAACGTTCTGACGGTTGGTGGTGAGTCCGTAGATGATCGGGAAGGTGTTAGCGGCGCCGCCAGGCATATTTGCCGCCGTGTTAAGCCCAAGAGTCGAGGCCTTGAAGTTTTGCACGAACGCATCCTGCGCGGCATTGTGGCTCGTATAGTCGAATCCGCTGTGGAGCACAAGTCTCGGCGTGGCCGTAAAGTCCAGATTGAAATACGCCTGCGGGGCCGGGGTTGTGTTCCACCGGGTCTGGGCTGCCTCGCCGTTAATGCCGTCAGCAGCGTTGTCCTTGTTGGACTGCTCGGCGATGTAATAACCCGACATATGCCATTTCTCGCCGATCGTGTGATCGATCTTGATGCTCGTCAGGTACTGGTATTTGTTGTTAGGCTGCAGATTCGGGTAGTTGTTGTTCAGCGCGTTGGCCGTGGAACCCGATGGAGTTGGAATGAAGGGAAGAACCGCCTGTGCCACTGGATCCCAGGTGCTGGGGGCGCCGATGAAATTGTTCTGGAACGGATTGCGAACCGTCGTGCCATCCGGGCACGTCGAAGTCGACTTCGGGTTGTATACCGCGCCATTGATCAGCTGCCGGCCCAGGCAATCCACCATCGGCTGTCCATTGGAACCGATAATGGGACCCTGTAGGAGAGAACTCAGATCGCCATTGCGATAGGCCATCGTGGGGACGGTAATGGTTCCCAGGTTGAGCGTCTGTGTGTTGTGGTACTCCTCGTAAGCGAAGAAGAAGAAGGTCTTGTTGTGGCCGTTGTAGAGGTGAGGAATCACCACCGGTCCACCCAGAGAGCCGCCAAAATCAAGCTGCCGCTGCACGGGGTTAGCCTTTTCCCAGGGGTTCGAGGGGTCGTGGTTTGTGTAGTTGAAGGGCTGTCCGGCGTCCAGGTCCTCATTCTCAAGGTAGTTGAAGGCCGTCCCGTGCAGCCTGTTGCTGCCGGATTTCGAGGTGTAGCTGAATATTCCGCCCGCGGACTGACCAAATTCCGCCGAATAGTTGTTCACCAGGAGGGATTGTGAGGCGAGTGATTCGACCGAGGGCTGATTTTCATCGGAGATAGCGCCCTTGACTGCTGAGGTGTCGTCCAGGCCGTCCATAAGGACGCGGTACGTGGTTGCCGGAGAGCCGCTGATGTGGATATCGTTCCAGCCGCCCACGATAGTTCCCGGCGCCAACGCGGCAAAACTCATCGGGTCGCGGACAGATCCGATGCCGGCGACGTTGAACGGAAGCTCATTCATGTCCTTCGTGGAGACTTCGATATTGTTCTGAGGGCTGTCGGTTTGGAGCAGAGGGGCATCCTCCGTTACCGTAACCGTCGTCGAGCCCTGCCCAACAGACAGTTGTAGATCGACACGGGCTGTCTCTCCGACCGAAACTGTGATTCCGCTGCGGATCAGCGTCGCGAAGCCGGGTGCAACCACCGTCACCGAATAGATACCCGCGGGCAATTCCGGGACTGTGTATTCTCCCACGCCAGTTGTGACGGTGGAGTTCTGCGTACCCATCGCAGTATTGGTGACGGTTACGTTCACCCCCGTGATTCCGGAGCCTGATGGATCTGTGACTGTTCCCGATACACTACCGCGATCGCTTTGAGCGCTTGCAAACGGCCCTGCAAACCAGATCCAGATACAAAGAGCAGCGATTGCGCCGACCATCCACCGGGAGTGGCCCCGACTTGATGTTGTCCTTAGGGGATAAAGCAAAAAACTGTGTGGCGTCATCTCTTCCTCCTCAAATGTTTGAGTAAATCGCTTTTTTATGACGTTCCGGAATATGGTTTCCTTAGTCGGACAACACGTTATTCCGTTGGTAGAACGACTGACAACGTTAGGAGGGCGTTCTAACGGTTCCCGTACATGACTGAGAATAATGAGTTTGGCGTTTGAGACACGCCGTAACGGTAGGTACGGTTGTCGGCCAGTGCCAGGGCGGCTATGGCAGTTCGTTTTGCTTAGGTGGAATTCCAGAAGACTGCCTCTCCCCGGGATGTTCCTGGTTTAGAAGACAGCCGATTGCTCGCGTCAATCACTTTGTAGCGTCAACGCGATGGCCTGCCGTGACAGGCTGATTGCATTCTTCAACCGGCTCAGGTGCAAGTATTTGAGGTGGGCGTAGCGGGGCCATCTCGTCTGGCCGGTGGTTCATGCGGGTCCTGCTCAAGCGGGTTGATCGAGTATTTCGACGATCTTCAAACCCAATCGCAATTCACTCCAGCAGCCGCTCTATCCCTGCGGGTTTGCTATTTGCACCAGAGCCGCATCGAGAACAAGGAGGGATCGCTACAACGTGAGAGCAGTTGGGGAGGTCGTCTGGGCCGCGGCAGTGGCAGGCAGGGTGAACTGAAAAGTTGCGCCGCGCCCGGAAACGCCAGCTGACCACAAGCGGCCGCCATGCGATTCAATAATGGACCGGCTGATGCGAAGACCCATGCCGGTGCCGTGAGACTTGGTAGTAAAAAACGCGTCGAAGATCTGGTCCGCCTGTTCCGGCGGAAGTCCAATGCCGGTATCGCTGACGGAGACATGAAGTTGCTCATCTTCCGATCGTTGCGACTTGACGGCTATCTCACGCGTTCCGTCCACCTCCTTCATCGCGTCAATGCTATTGATAATGAGATTCATCATAACCTGTTGCAATTGCACTCGATCTGCCATGATTTCGGGAAGATCTGTCGCCAACTCCATCCGGATCGATATGTTGTATCGAATTGCCTCGCTGTAAAGGAGGGAAATCATCTCGCGAATAACGTCGTTTATATCCACTGGTTGCCATTTCAATGTGCCCTTCGTGAACTGCGAACGGATCCGGCTGACGATTTCTCCAGCCTGCTGTCCACACTTCACGATTCTCTTCGCAGCCGCGCGTGCCTGTTCGATGTCTGGATGATTGCCCGATAGCCATTGATGGCAAGCTTGAGCGTTGGTTACAGCCGCTGAGAGGGGCTGGTTTACCTCGTGCGCCAGGGATGCCGTCAACTCGCCCATCGTGGTTACCCGGCTTAAGTGCGCAAGATCATCCAAAACCTGCCGTAACCTTTCGCGCTCCTCATCGGCCCGCTTACGTTCGGTCACATCAATCGATGTGCCGACGTACTCCACCAGATCGCCGGATAAGTTGCAGACAGGATGACCTGTTGAGCGAATGTATTTGACTGCTTCGCCCGGAAGTACGATTCGAAACTCCACATCAAATTCGGAGCCTTCGGCAGGTACTTCGACATTGACTGTTCGCCGAACCCGTTCCCGATCCTCAGGATGGATGCGCTGATAGAACGCTTCGTCCGACGGAATTCCCGCTTCCGCGTCGAAGCCAAACAGGCGGTAATGTTCCTGGGACCAGTAAACTCCATGCCTGGCTGCTACGTCCCATGCCCAACTGCCGGTTCGCGTTAACCTCTGCGCGTCGGCAAGGTAGCCTTCACTCCGTCGCAGCGCCTCATCCGCCCGTTTGCGCTCGGTGATATCTGTGACTGCGCCCACATACTCGAGAGAACCTCGTTCCTGCCTGGATGGTGACCCCACAACCCGCAGATATTTCACAGATCCGTCGGGCATCCGCAGGCGGCATTCAAAATCGAAAGCTATCTTGTCGCGTGAAACACGACCGATCAACTCGCATACAGCCGATCTATCTTCGCGGTGAGTCCGTCGCAATATGTGCCGAATCGTGAGCTTTGTTGTCAGATCGTAATCAAAGATTCGAAATGTCTCTTGCGACCAGTAAATCTGGCCGTTGGCTACATCCCAGCCAAAGCTGCCGGTCTGGCTCAGTTTTTGCGCCTCCGCGAGATACGCCTCCCGCCGTTGCAACTCGCTGTAAAGGCCCTGCAGCCTTGCAATCATGTTGTTGAAGACCTTCCCAAGGCGGGCAATTTCGTCCCTTCCCACACCGGGTACTCGATAGCTGAAATCGCCTCTTGCCAGAGCCTTAGAGCCCTCCATCAATCGCCTGAGTGGATGCGTAATACTGCGTGTGATGGCCAGGCCAAGGTATGCAGCAAACAGGAGCGTAAACCCGGCCGTTACTGGCACAATCAGGAGAATGCGCCGTTGCGCCTGAGCGATATGCAATAGAGCTTGCGCCCGCTTTTCGCTGACATCGCGGTCGATGTTTTCCACCAGCACCGCAGTCCTGAAGTCGAGAGGCCGAACCTGGTTAGCCAGACGCAGGCGAACAGCTTGCCAGTCCTTCACTTCAGCCAACCCCGTGATGGCGCCGAGTTCCGCCGGCAGAGTGTCTTGAATGGCCTCCAGGTCAGGCAACAGCGTCGGATCTACCTCGACGTCGGGCGGCAAATGGCTAAGGATATTTCTGCTACGCCGACTGTCGTCAAGAAGGGCGTCGCGAAGAGACTCAGTTTCCTCCACCAGTGCGGCACTGTTTTCCGAATTCGCCAGCGCCTCCAGCCTTTCATAAAATGACATGAGGTTGGCATGTGCCTGGAGCACTGCGATCAATTCCTGGTCGACGCCGCTCAGGCGCTCCGCCTGCTCCGAGGCCTCCCGGAATTGCCAGAGCAGGACTGCGTTTCCCACCAGCATCGCGAGAATAATGAACAGAAAGCAGAGCGTTAGGCGTGGGCCGATGTTGAGCCAACGGAGGTGAGACGTTTTCTCGTCAGCTTGTTTCAGCCATTCAGCCAGTTTCGCGACCACACCAGGACTCCTGTCCATTGCCTCGAATTACAGATAGATCGCTTATACATAAACGCAATGCGGAAGGCTTCCAATCCCGTGCCGGGGACGCCTTCCGAATATACTTCCCGCAGACCACTAATCCCGTTTAGGTGGCCCCGTCCTGAAACCGGTCATTGCAACTAACTCTTTTTCCAGATCCGCAGCAGCGATCGACGGAGCCTTTTCGCGGGTCAACACCGAATGCACCGCTTGGAGGTACGCCTTGCTCACGTCTCCGTATTTCTCGCCGGCAACAACGGAGGGACGTGCTACCACATTACCGCCCTGGGGGCTCAACTTGGTTAGTTCGGGATACGGATTTAAGACTACGGGCAGTTCGAATAGCTCGGCTTCCGCGGATGGCTCGGAATGTTCGTTGGAGAGCATGAGCTTGCGATCGTGATCCAGAAGAAATCGAATGAGTTCGATCGCTTCACGGGGGTGCGCCGAGCTTTGGGAAACCGCCAGGCCATTCCCTCCCAGCGCGCTCACACGCCCAACCCTGCCGCCCGGCATGCTGGTTATGCCAAATCTTGAAGGATCGCCAGCGGCCGTATCCGAACGCGATCCCGAAAAAGGCCAGCCGTGACTGATCAAGCTATAATCCGACTGCCAGCCACGCAGAAAGGCCGCTTTGCCCGAGCCCCAGACGTTCTGCGCGTCCCACTTTCCGTAGGCCACCACACCCGGCGGCGAAATGGAACCCACCCAGTGCGCAGCGCGTTGCCATGCTCGAACCACTTGCGGGTTATTCACGCTGATCGTCTTATCATCTTCGATGATTCGTCCGCCGCCCTCGCTGATCTGCCATTCCAGGCCGCTGCAGGTCAAATCCTCATCGATGCCCCCTTGCCATACATAGCCCCAAAAGTCCTTTTGCCCCTTGGCCCGTTCGCCGGCTTGAATCCGCGTAGACATTTGCTCCAGTTCATCCCACGTTTTCGGTGGATCGCGATATCCATACTTCCGCAGCAGATCCGGACGATACAGCAAAACGCCAACGTATGCGTGATGCGGTATAGCAACCACCTTATCGCCGACGGTGTAGCTCGCCGCCACCACCGGGTTCTGCGACGCAAGCTCGGTAGCAAAATACGGCTTCAGGTCCATCAGATATTGGTTCAATATCCCTGACCAGATCACATCAATGCTGACCACGTCCGGAGCGCCCGAGCCTTGTTGAAGCAACTGGCGCCACAGAGCGAGTTGGTTAAACGAGCCATCCGGCCGGGGAATCCTCTTGATCCGGATTCCCGTTTCCCGCGTGAACTCCTGCAAATCCCGCGCCAATCCAGGCATCTTATCGGGCGTGTCCCACTCAATATCCAGAAAGGTCACAGTGACCGGTTCCCGCGGAGACTGCCGCGAACAGCCCGAACCTGATAAGAGGAGCAAAATGCCTAACACGCAGACAGTCTTCATGGAACCCACCCTCGTGGCTGAACAGGATTCTCGGTCGCAAAAACCGCGAATCCAAAATATTCCCCCATGCGTACGACTTCCTAAGCGCCCGAATGCCAATCCGTGATGCTGAGATCCGTATCTCGGAATCACGGATACTAATCGTCTCCAGCGTGAGTTTGAGCAGACTGTCCTGCCGGGTCCGTCTCACCACTTCCCTCTGGAATTCGTCGCCGGACCGCGGAACCTGTTGTTCGACGTGGAGCCCGGTACTGCCTAACCAGCCGGGAAGAAACGCAAACATCAGATAGACAATATGATACAGAAGATCGGAACTTCCAATATCCAAGCTATTACGAGACTCGGAGAAGCAGTGGAAGGCTAAACCCGAGGATTTAACCGCAAGAATCACAGGTCCGATCTCCGCCCACCAAACGGTAGCGGAAGCGGCCAACGGGAACAGCGGCATTTCACGTCGCGGAAATCCAGGCCCGTCCCCGCTGCACATTCCCAGCCTACGCCCATAACCAGCTCCAACCAAACCGGCGACGAAAGCTGCTTGGCCCTCTCGTCCCAAAGAGTCTTCACCTCAAAAACTTGCTGAAAATTAGGACTAGCTGGGTAATCGGCCGGCATTCCTGGCCCGCCAGGTTCCCTTTATATCGCCGCGGGCAACTTACTTTCTTCGTCTTCGTCACTATTTCGATTTGTGACGAATCGCAGGATGTGTTCGATCAAAGGCCAAGCTATACGGACGTACCCTTTCTTCTCCGCAACGACAAGATCCTGGACTGCGAATCTGCGATAACACGTTGCTCAAACGCATACGTCCAGTAGGCATCGCTGCTGATGCCTGGATCGATTGGTGGCGTCGATTCCATCGGACTTTGGGGGAAGTATGAGATGCGTTTTAAGAAGGCGAATTCTTTGTTGCGTCCCGTTGCTGATGGTAGTTCTATCGGAACTTATTACTGCCGCCAGCGCCCAGTTGTCTTCTGAGGCGCTAAAAGTCAATCGCCTTCAAATCAAAGCTGAACAGGGATCAGTGCGGGAAGAGGCCGAGCTTGCAGCCGCCTACTTCACAGGCAATGGCGTGGCAAAGGATCTTTCCCAAGCGGCTCGATGGTATGAGAAGGCGGCAGAGGGCGGCGATCCGCTGGCTCAAGTTCAGATCGGCTACTTCTATCAAGCTGGGATCGGCGTGCCCGTGGATTTAGTGCAAGCGGTCCATTGGTACGAGCTCTCGGCTGCCGCCGGAAACCCTCGGGGTATGGAGAACCTCGGAGTGGCATATATCAAGGGAATAGGCGTTCAGAAGAATCCGGAAATGGCGAGACATCTGTTCACTGAGGCATTTCATAAGGGATGCGGTTCCTGCGCCTCCTATCTCGGGCATATGTTCTACTTCGGTCTCGGTGTGCCGATGAACAAGGCGACTGCAGAAGACTGGTACAAATCGGGAACAAGAATGCATGATCCAATGGCAACTTACAACCTGGGATTGCTTTATTCCGAGAGCCAGGAACACGTTCACGATTTTGGTAAGGCAGCCAAGTTGTTCCGGACCTCTGTACAAGGCGGGTATGTGCCCGCAATGCACGCGCTGGGGCTGCTTCTCCTCAAACATCCGGATCTCGCAAAGTCATCGCGTGAGGCTCTTCCGCTCATTGAAACGGCTTCATACGCAGGGAACTGGCGATCTTCCATGGTACTTGGAATACTGGCACGAGATGGCAACGGTGTCACCGCGGACCCAAAGGTTGCTTACTACCATTTCCAGATCGCTGTGAGGCAAGGAGGGGAGGAAGCGCAGAAGCTGCTTGCCCACGACCTCAACGCTCTGGAAGCGAAATTAAGCGCGGATAAGCAGTCGTCCGTGAAATCTTCCGCCGATGCCTGGTATGAGCAGCACCATCTCACCCTGGTTCTGATTGGCAAAGATGTAAAGGGCACCCCTGCGTTTCCTGCTACCGCGATTGCGGCTGCTTCTCCCGGTTCTTACATTGGCGAACTAGTTTCCGCGACGGACTTTCGGAAAAATGCTGCAACATATCTCGATTTGAACTTGAGCCCTGAAGGAGATGAGAAACCTTAAGCAGAATGTCAGCCTACATTCAGTCTGCCGTTCATAGAAGCGCGCAATCCTGAGCGAACTTTCACTGGATCGCTGCGTCATGGAGATATTTGTGACGAATGAGCTCGATTGAGGGATGACTGGTTGGACGGACCGCACGCAAACGCAGCGAGGCGGGTCGAAAGCATGCCATCTCCGGGAACTCCGCCGATCGCTCTTGCGTATGGTTCCACGTCAATCAGAGATAAGCCCATACCGCCTGTTCTCACGGACGAAAGAAGGGAGTCCAAGCCCGTCACCTCCCGGGTTGCTGAAATGCTTCCATTGAATGGAGAGTTCATCCGGATGCATAATCTCATGTGCTGAAAGAAAGAGTTGAGGGACTTAAGCTGAAATTCCTCGAAAGACTCAAAAACCGTTCGCGACCGTTAATACTGCATCCGGCGGTCTTCGTGGGTGGTTTTATGTCGATCGGCCTGCTGTTTGCCTTGCAGGACTGGATCAGCGCACGGAACTGGAGGTACAAGGTCAGTGCGACTCTCTTGGTGGAGGCATGGGTCGTTCAGTATTTCCTTTGGGGAGCTATCTGCTGGTTGATTTGGCTCTGGCTGGGTCCGCGCATTCAACAAGGCCGGCTGTCCTGGATACTCACCTGCGTGCTTCCGCTCAGCATTTTTGTCAGCGTCGGCGAAGAGATGATCTGGGTTCTGATGTTTCCGACACTTCCGATTGGAAGCAGCGGATGGAGCTATCGGCGGCGGTTGGAATTTCATCTGAACGCAGAACTGATGGATAGCCTCGTGATCTTCTGGAGTTCGTTCCTGTTGATTCGGGGCGTCGGTTACTACCAAAAATATCGTGAGAAAGAGCGGTCATCTCAGCAACTTGAAGCGCAACTGGTGAATGCGCAGCTTCGCGCGCTTCGGATGCAGCTGAATCCGCACTTTCTGTTCAACACGCTCAATGGGATATCGAGCCTGATGCACACCGATATTGCGGCTGCCGACACCATGCTGGAACAATTGAGTTGCCTCTTGCGTATTACATTGGAGCGGGGCGACGCCCAATTGATCCCGCTCAGCGATGAAATGCAGTTCGTAGAGATGTATCTCGAATTGCAGAATAAGAGATTTTCGGGCCGCTTGCATCAAACGGTATCGGTCGATCCGGAGCTCTACGATACCCTCGTCCCGGCGATGATCTTGCAGCCGATCATCGAGAATGCCTTTACTCATGGTCTTTCCCGACTCGATAAAGATGGTTTGCTGGTGATCGAGGCACATCGTATACACAAACGCATCAAGCTTACGGTGCTCAATACTGGCGTAGGACTAAGTCCGGCTTCCTCCGAAGAGGCAGCCGGCAAAGGCGTAGGGCTCGCTAATGTGAAGAATCGGCTGGAATTGCACTACGGAAACGATCAACGGTTTCTCATGCGTGAAGTGACTCCAAATCGAGTACTTGTAACGATCACATTTCCGCTGCAGTTTGCAGTGGACAGTTCCAGTAAGTTAACAGGACTGGTGCGTGATGATACAGGCAGTGATTGCAGATGACGAGGTGCTGGCCAGGCAAAAGCTCCGACAGCTTCTGCGCGATGAACCCGAAGTGGACATTGTGGGCGAGAGTGCGACCGCCCGCGAAACGATCGAACTGGTTCGCTTGACGCAGCCGGATCTGCTCTTTCTTGATATACGCATGCCGGAAATGGACGGCTTCGACATCATCGGCGCACTTAATCCGGAACCTGGCTTTACTTCGCCGCGAATCATCTTCACGACCGCCTACGATACCTTTGCACTTCGTGCATTCGAGATTCATGCCGTGGATTATCTGCTGAAACCGTTTACCTTGGCACGTCTCCATTCAGCGCTCGAAAATGCGCGCCATCAGATCCAGCTAACAAAGCAATCTCCCGTGCGCGATGATGCAGCGAAGGCTACCAGTGATAAGTTCACCAAGCGCATTGTATTCAAGTCTCGCGGCAGAATCCTGTTTCTTCCACTCTCGGAGATCCGTTGGGTGGGAGCCGAAGAGAATTACGTCCGCATTTGTACCCAATCTGAGACGCATCTGCTGCGGGAGACGATGAGCCGGCTTGAGGAGCGGCTGGATCCGCAGATGTTTCTTCGCGTGCATCGTTCCTCGATTGTGAATCTTCAATACGTTAAGGAAATGCGAACCGATGCAGACGGAGAATGCACGGTCATTCTTGTCAATGGTCAAAAAATTGCCATGAGCCGCAGCTACCGGGCCCGCATACAGGAATGGCTGCATCGTTGAAGCTTTCGTTAATTCGTATCCCGTGGACTCTGTGCTAAACATCGAGACTTCTTTGGTCACGGCCATCTGACAGGTCATCCCAAAGTTGGTCCAATCGGTCACGAAGCGAATCCGGCCGGCTCCTTTGCGCGATAACATCCGAGCAGGTCGAGAAGGGGTGTTGTCTCCGAATGAGCACACAGCCGCAAATCGAGGAAGAGGTCATGCAGCGCTTCGCAGGTAATGCGCAGCGGCGCGCCGCCGGTCAATTGGATATCGCAATGCAGGCCACCATCAAAGGAGATGCGCGGCGCATTTTTACCGCACTGACCGTGCCGGAGTATAGAGAGGCGTGGATGTGCCCGCCAGATCCCAATCCTGGCTCATTTGTAACTGCTCAACAGGCAGCGGATCAATACCAGTTAGACTTCTATCGTTCCGGCGCTTTGCATGCAACCGTAACCGGACAATATCAAGTATGCAGGCGCCACCGATTGGATTTCACATGGCGGGATCATCGCATGCCGGATTGGCCGGAGAGCCACGTACGCGTTCATATCGACGGTCACTTCGAAAGCAGCCGCTTGACCCTTCTTCACTGCGGCATCTTCCGGGAAGACCATAGTCGCTGGCTTCATCGCATGTGGCTCGCCTCGCTCGATAAGCTTGCATCGCTCTTCTAGCTACGATGGTCGCGAAATTTTTGTTTAGCGTAGGCGCGATTCTGTCGTCACCAGTGGTGGTCGGCAATGCGATCTATTTTGGCAGCAGTGATGGCAATCTATACGCACTGATGCAGTCATTCGATGACCGGCAACGATCCTATGGAAGCCATCTTCACGCTCGCAACGCATATTTGCGTTGCAGGACTCAACTCCTGTTTCATTCTTATCGTGTGCGAGTATTATCGAAATGCGCTTCCTGGTCAAAAGACCAACCTATGCACTTCAAAATATGAATCCACATAGGTAAGCTTTGCCGCTATTCGAAAAAGTGGAGGCGATATCGGCTTTTCGATAACAAACATTACAGACTCAAAACTTTGCTCCCTCGACCCGACCTGTTCGTCCCTGCGAAACGCCATCGGTCACTTCTGATTTCTCCTGCGTGTGGTTGGCTAGATGTTTGCATCAACTCGCTCCGAGACTAAATCTGGAGGAGTTCAATGCGATCGGTTGATGATCACTTCCCGGCCTTTGTTGCAGCAGCCCCATCGTCTCCTCGGTGGAACCAGCGTCTAGAGAAAGTCAGGCACAGTCGTGGCTGGGTTCTAACGTTGGTGCTGATTTTCCTCGTCAGTGCGACCGCGTGGGCACAAGTGGACAGCGGAGAAATTGCGGGTACTGTCACCGATCAGTCTGGAGCTGTGGTCGCCGGGGCAATCGTTACGGCAAAGAACCTTGCGAGCAACTCCCAGCGCACTGCCCAAGCAACGGAAGCCGGGGCCTATTCGCTGATAGGCCTGGAGCCAGGCACTTATGATGTGTCCGTGACTGCCGGTCAATTCAAGCCATACAACGCCAAAGTGGAAGTTACCGTAGGCAGCCATGTCACGCTCGACGCCAAACTCTCAATCAACGGAAATACGGAAGAGGTGCAAGTGCTGGCTGAGGGTGGCGCAACAGTGAATACCCAGACCCAGGAGCTGTCACAGGTGGTCGACACTCAACAACTGGAGCAACTGCCAAGCCTGACGCGCAATCCATATGACTTTGTGGTGCTTTCAGGCAACGTAAGCAACGGAGACAACACTACGAATAGCTTCGACAGTAGTCAAAATGTGTTTAGCCGCGGCGTTGGCTATACGGTGAATGGACAGCGTGAGACAGGCACCGAGATTCTGCTCGATGGAGTCGAAAATATCAGTGTATTTTCGGAAACCGTAGGAGAGCAGATCCCTATCGATTCCGTGCAGGAATACAACGTGGTTACAAACAATTTTGCCGCAGAATACGGTCGCGCATCTGGTGGAATCGTAAATCTTAGCACTAAGTCAGGTACCAATCAGTTACATGGTTCGGCCTGGGAGTACAATCGTTTGTCAGCTTATACGGCAAACACCTACCAGAACGACGCCTCGGGAATTCCGAAGGGCATATACACGCGGAACCAGTTTGGATTTCAGGCTGGTGGGCCTATCTTCAAAAACAAGCTCTTCCTGTTTGAGAGCACCGAATGGACGCATGTTCGTAGCGCGGCAGCGGAGTCTGAATTGATTCCTACACCGCAGTTTCTAGCGTATACAGCGCCGAATGTTCAGTCCTACTTCAGCGCCTTCGGCAGCACTCCCTATGCCATTAGCAGCACTCTGGATCAAGCGGATCTCGGAGTGACCCTTCCGGGTGTACCCGCCTCCACGCCAATTCTTGGGCAAGTCAACTTTCTTACCAGTGCAGACGCGGGTGGCGATCTTCCACAGAACACTTATCGGCTGCTTGGGCGTATCGATTACACGCGAGGCTCCAACACGCAAATGTTTTTCCGCTTTGGCCAGGAGAGCACGAATCAGTTTCCGGGCACGGTCTTTTATGGTCCCTATCCCCAATACAATCTCGGTGGTGCTGTTTCCAACGACAGCGCCTTGTACTCCATCAGCCACAGCTTCACTCCGGCAATCTTCAGCAGCAGCAAAATCAGTTTCAATCGGCTGGAGAACCCCTATACTTACGACCCGGCGCAGCAGAATGTGCCGGAGTTGATTGTGGGTGGCGCGACCGCTGGTGGCCTCCAGATTGTTTTTCCAGGATTGGCAAACACGATGTCGTCCGGATCGGCTGGAGGTCTGCCTTACGGCGGACCGCAAAACACAATCCAATTGGAAGAAGACTTGTCCTGGACCAAGGGCAGACACTCCATGCGTTTCGGCGGGCAGTCGACGTACATTCAGATGAACATTGGCTACGGCGCTTATGCACAAGCGATCGAGTTTCTTCAGACCGGATTGCAACCAGGATTTCAGGCCATGTTGACTGGGAGTTTGCAGTTCTACCAGGCCGCAGTCAATCCGCAGGGTAAACTTCCGTGCACGCAGAATCCTGACGGAAGCCTGAACTCAACACCGTCGTGTGATGTGACCACGCCGGTAGGTTCGCCAAGCTTCGCCCGCAGCGACCGCTATAAGGACTGGGCCACATATGCGCAGGACAGCTTCAGGGTCACGCCGCGGCTCACCCTGAACTATGGCGTGCGCTACGAACACTACGGCGTGCAGCACAATAACAACCAGAGCCTCGACTCGAACTTTTACTATGGCCCAGGTTCGAATCTGTTTCAACAGATCGCATCGGGCCAGGTTCAGATCGCTCCGCAAAGTAGCATAGGGCAGCTATGGGCTCCCCGATGGGGAACGGTGTCGCCACGCGTGGGCTTTGCCTATGACGTCTTCGGAAACGGCGAAACAAGCATTCGTGGCGGATTTGGCATCAGTTACGAGCGAAACTTCGGAAACATCACATTCAATACGATTCAAAATGTGCCGAACTACGGCGTGCTGCAGATCTTTTCGACCGCCAGCAACCCCGTTGCGGTGACCAACAGCAATCTCGGTCCGCTTGGATCGACAGGGTTGACGGTACCTCTACCGCCCACAGAACTGAGAAATGTGAACCAGAACATCAATGTCGCGCAGACGCAGTTTTGGAGTCTCGCTGTGCAGCGTCAGTTAGCTCGGAATTCCCTCGTCGAGTTGTCCTACAGCGGAGCGCACGGCGTTCATCTTTACGACATCACAGCAGGTAATTCCATTGGGGGCGCCCAGGCGTATCTCGGTGCCCAGATCGACTGCCCAGGCACCGGGACCGTGTGTCTCACGCGGCCCAACGATCAATATGCTGCCATCAATGTTCGCGGTAGTGGAGGGCAAAGCACATATGACTCGCTGAACGTCAAATATCAGGCGCAAAACCTGCACCAGAGCGGCCTAAGCATCATTGGGAACTACACTTGGTCGCACTCACTTGACGACCTAAGCTCGACTTTTTCCGATAGCTCACAGGGAGGTTCCGGCTATATCGGCAACCTCGGCTACCTGGACCCGAACAACCCCATGCTCGACTGGGCGAGTTCCGATTATGACGTCACCAATCGGATCGTTCTGTCACCCATCTGGCAAACGCCCTGGTTCAAGCAGGGCCCTGGTATCTTGACCGAAACGGCTGGCGGCTGGACCATTTCTGGAATCTTTACCGCACGCAGTGGAACACCGTTTTCAGCCTATGACTTCACATATAACGAAAATGCATATTCAGGCGTGCCTAGAGTGGTGCCGGTCACTCCGATCACCCAGCATAAGCCGGGCACAGCAATGAATGTCGGAGTGAATCAATTTCAGATCATGACCATCCCCGGTGCGAATGACCTGGCGCCCTTTAACCCTGCACTCGGCATTTCAGACTTTGGCCCCTTCCCGACCACCATGTCAGGCCGGAATATCTTCCGCGGCCCGGGTGCGTGGAACTCAGATGTGTCGGTCGCGAAGAAATTCAAATTTACCGAAAGAATGGATCTCGAGTTTCGTGCTGAAGCCTTCGATGTCTTCAACCATCACAATCTCTATGTAAACGAATCGGCTTTGAGCGTACAGAACACGCCGGGCACGATCGGGCCACCACTCCCGGTGATCGCGGAGAAAGGCGGCCTCAACAGCATCGCGCTGGGCGGGAACCATGACGAGCGTCGCTTTGGGCAGTTTTCATTGCGGCTTGATTTCTGAGCTGAGATAAGAATCCAAGCAAGCGGCAAAGGCGGGGAGCTTTCGGGCTCCCCGCTCACTTGAGTGACAACGCTCTTACGCAGAAACTTACCGCTGCCGGACGATGATGCGCTGCTTGTTGCCGACCTTCTCGAATAGGGGAAGTCAGATTCAGCATGGCGGTAGTTCTCGCCTCGCCCAACAAGGACGACGATTATTCGGTCGTGTATCGAATCTCGAGTGTGCGGATGCGATAGCAGGAGTAGATCAGCACAACCGCGATCAACATGAGCAACCCCATCGCCGCAGCCCAGGCGGATACGGGTTCGGTCTCAACCGTCAGGAGTGCGAAGATACCTTCCGCGGCGACGTTGACCGGCATTAAGTGGCGAAGGTAGGAAGCGACACTGAGCTTCTGCAGCAGAGAAGGCAGAACGGGGTTAATCGCTTCCCAACCCAGCACAAGCATCGCAGCCGGAGTTGGGTTTCTAAACATCATGCTCAGGAGAAGGAAGACTGCGCCGTATCCAAGGCAGGCGAGGGCGATGATAGCGAGATAGGCCTGTAACTGGCCAAGGCCCGGGCCATTGAAGATGTAATCATGTCCGGCTGTTCCAAAGGCGGTGTACGTCAGAACGAAATCGGCAAGGATGGCAGAGCCAAATAGGAGCAATGCGCTGATCGATCCGGCTGCGAATTTAGCTAAAAGTAAGACCTCACGCCGCACTGGAGACAGAAGGTAGAAGTGCAGGCTGCGCTCGATCATCTCCCCGCGAATCAATCGCGAAAAGATGCCGAGGCAGCCGAAGAAGACTCCCAGTCGGATGTAATAGAACTGAACGATGCCTGCCAGTATTACGGTGTCTTCGCTCATTGAGAATTGAGAATGCCGGTCGATCAGTACGTGGATCAGGATGATGAGCGTCGGAACAAAAGCGAGAAAGTAAATCCAGCTTGCTCTCCACGAGAAGAGATTTCTTCTCACTTCAATGCTCGTCAGGCGCTGCGCCTGTATCCACCACAAGCCCCAGGGTTGTTGCAGGAAATCCTTGCGAAGATTGGCCATGGTTTTTGGCATCAGGAGGCGCTCCCATCTGAGCCGATCAGGTATTGATAGATGGCATTGGCGTCGTCGTCGGCCGGCGCGACGGCGTCGATCTTGATCAGTCCCTCTGCCGCGATGCCGTTGAGCATGGAGTAGAACTGGTCGATATCTCCGGTGCGAAGAAAGACGCCTTTACCATCGGCATGCACCCGGGCTTCAACGCAATGATTGACGGCAAACATCCTCGATGCGAGCAGTTCAGGTTGGTTGCAGCGGATAAGAACCTGCATGGGTTTGTCGCGTACTTCCTTGCGGACCTGATGAATGTTGCCTTGCGCGATCAGGTATCCGCCGGTGATCAGAACGACTCGATCCGAGATGCGGTCGACCTCATCGAGAATATGGCTTGAGATCAAAAGATGCATCCCTTGCCGGCCAAGTTCTTCGAAGAGCGCGATGGATTCGGCGCGGGCCATGGGGTCCAATCCGTTGAGAGGCTCGTCGAGAACGAGAACTCTGGGATGGTGCGCAATGGATTGGGCGAGCCGGATCTTCTGACGCATGCCCTTGCTGTAGCCCGCAATCTGCCGGCCCGCTGCATCGCCAAGGTGAACACGTTCGAGGGCCTCCATCGTCAGGCGGAAGGCGTCAGCCTCGCTCATACCGTGGAGCAGCAGGCTGTCGTTAACAAACTCCCATCCGGCAAGACCGCGGGGGAAGGTATCGAACTGAGTACAATAGCCCACGTTGCGAAAGAACTCCGTCGCATTGCCCGGAGAAAGTCCCAATACCGATATGTGTCCGCTCGATGGTTGAACCAATCCTGTCATGAGGTTCATGAGCGTTGTCTTTCCCGATCCGTTGGGTCCGACGAGAGTCGTGATCCCTGGAGGAATGCTCAGCGTGATTCTGTTTACGCCGAGAACTTCGCCGTAGAACTTGGATACATCCTCGAAAATGATCCGATCGTTGATGCCAGCCATCTCATTCATCCTCTGACCACCTCACGAGCGCGGATCCGTGCGTTCAGCATGGCCACGCAGAGCAGGCAAGCCAGGACAAGCACCGTCACGATAGCTGCCGTCGGCAGCGAAGAGGCGCTTCGCATAGACTCGGGCGCGCCGAGGAGCCGCTGCCAGAGGACCGACATCGTAACGGGGACGTTGAGCAGCAAACCCCACTGAGTGCGCAATACCGCGCTTACGATGGCTCCCACGCCAGCCGGCACAAAGATTGCGGCGAAGATAATGCCCGTAGCAAAAATCCGCCACTTTACCCAGGACGAAAGAGCCAGTCCGAGGATGGAAAGAAATGCAATCCAGATTACCGCGCCGACAAAAACTCCGCCCGCAATGTGAAGATTTGCTGCCGTCCACGGTTGCGGCGAAGAGTAACACTGGTACGCAAAGAGCATCAGACACGGAACCCAGGTCACGGCAGAGAGAGAGGTGAACATCGCCATGAATTTACCGAATACATAGCCGGGGCGCGAGATGGGATGACTCAGCAGAATGGGCAGCGCGTTATCGGCAAGGTCGAAGGAGATCAACCGGGGCGCGACCCAGGCAGTCAAGACCAACGCGATCCATGATTGGATCTGGAGTGTGGTGAGAAAGAAGCTGGCGTCGACCGTCAGCACGCGGGATGAGTTCTTGAGTATGAGAAGTTGAGCGATTGGATTGTTCGCAAGGTAGATCCCTACCAGAAATACGATGAAGGGCAAGAGCGAGAGTGTGAAGAGCGCGACCGTGATCTTTGAGGACCACGCCTCCGCGAAGCCATAGCGCGCGAGCACGTACACTCGCATCCACAATGGAGTCACTGGACCGGTATAGGCGCGATAGTTGTTTTTATACACTGACATGTGTTGGCCGCCCCGCTTCGTTGTCCATCGCTCTTAGAAAAATGTCCTCGAGGGAGTCGCGCCGCTGGTTCATGCGACGGATCTGAACTCCCTGTTCGGATGCAATAACGTAGAGATCTCGCACCTCGATTCCATCCGGGATCACAAGCTTGATCCTGCCGCCCGGAAAGCACGCGCATTCACAGCCAAGCCCTCGAATGCTAACCGAGAATTGTTCGGTCGCTCCCACAGTTTCGAGTTCCATGAAGCTGCGATTGGAGCGACGCTCGGCTTCGATATTACAGAGGGCGGCGATGCGCCCGTTCTTGAGAATGAGTACTTCGTCGCAGGTTTCATCAATATCCCTCAGTAGATGCGAAGAGATGAGCAGTCGAACGCTTCCTTCTTTGCGGATATCCTTGAGCAGTTGAATCATGCGCTGGCGGGCGATGGGATCGAGACCGTTCGTGGGTTCGTCAAGGATGAGCAACTTAGGACCGTGCGCCAACGCCTGGGCCAGCTTGATGAGCTGTTTCATTCCCAGTGAGTAGGAGTTGACCTTGCGGTACCGCACCTCGCCAAGGCCCACATAGAAGAGAGCCTCGTGAGCGCGCTCGAGCGCCGCGCCTGAGGGCAGGCCCGCGAGCTCGGCCATGTAGCGGACAAATCGAACGCCGGTCATGTTTCCGATGAAGGAATCGTTCTCAGGCATGTACCCTATCGCGCCGCGGATCTGCGCCCGGTCCCGATGCGCATCGAGCCCCAGGACCCGGGCAGTTCCCTTGGAGGGCCGATGAAAACCCAACAGCGTGTTGATCAGCGTAGATTTGCCAGCGCCGTTGGGGCCAAGCAGTCCGATGGCATGCCCCTGCAACTCTCCCGTGAGTCCATTCAGCACGGTGCGAGTCCCCAATCGGACCTCTAATCCATCGAGATCAATGATGCCCATGTCACTCTCTTACGCTTACTGCGGTGTGGTTGTTCCCGGAATGCATCAAAGTTCCGAGTGTCAAAAAGTCAAAGCCAAAAAGATGACTATCGCTGGCTGCTTCGATCCGGCTGTCTCTGCCCCAGGCGCAGATCGCGGTAGGTCTGGCATCAGCCGCCAGTTGCCTGACTGCAACCGCTGTTTCTCCACTGACTTGAGAGAGCAGCGGTGTCATCACTGGCCCCAGATTCTGGTAGACAATTGCAGAATAGTTCTCATTCTGGTCCTTCGGAAGCACGGCCTTGAATGCATCCGAGTGAGCAAGGGTTTGGCCGCTCGCCTGTGTTTGCAACGCCTCGATCAATAGAGCGCGATTAGGCGCTACGATCATATAGCCGTCTGCAAAGGTATATTGTGCGACAGTACGACCCAGGGTCAGATCGCGGAGGGCATAGAAGCGCTGACCGCCGGCCTCGCTCGATTCGATAGCGATGGAGTGTGCTCCTTTGTCATGGCTCAGATTGCTTACCGACTGTGCCAGTCGCTCTAGCGTACTCTCCAGCCGTTCCGAGTCGCGGACTTCGATCACTGCCTTCCATGAAGGTGTTGGCAGTACCGGGCCGTCAAGCGACACTAGAAATTCACCTCCGAGATTGGCCGCCAGGTCATCGCGGAAATTGATCTGCAGCTTGGCCTCCGCTTCCTCCAGCTTCTCCTTCTGCGCCTCGTCTGGCATGGCCATGGCGAGGATGTCATCGGCGACGGTCTTGGGGTCTTTCGAAAGCAGTGCCGCAACAATAGCTGCATTGGGTGTCACAAAGTTGAGAGAACCCATTGGGGCGGGTGTTGCGAGCCATGAAGCGACGCGTTGCCGTGTTCCGGAGAATTGCAGATTCAGATGATTTTCAGGCACACCGTTGGATTCGCGATGCTCGGCAATCAGATACTGCACGTCCTCCATTCCGCTATTTTCGATTGCTACCTGATTCGTATGTTGGGCGCGAATCAGATTGGGCCGGTTGGCTATCATCTGATGAAGATCCGCTGCGAGAATCACTCCGGCGCCGCGGCTATAAGCTGCCGCGATCTGTTGCCCGAATTGCCCCGCCGCAAAGCCGCTGGCTCCTGCATTCAATTGCGCGTTGATCTGCTTCAACGTCGCGACGCTGTTGGAGAAGACTGCCTCATGCTGTCGAATCACGGCAAATCCACCGGGCTGTGCCTTCGATGCCACGGGAGCCGCATCCAGTGCCTTTTCGTCGAAGACAACGAGCCCCCGAGTCGAACCTGAAAACGGCGGCTGCGTTCTCAGAAAATCATCAAGGCCGCTCTTTCGCACATCGGCAACGATGGCAAATCCAGGTTTGTCGGTTTGTTTGACTCCGACGACGACAACTTCATCGCCCAGATACTGACTCATCTGATGAAGCTTGTCGACCAATGAGTCCAAATCCGCAGTTGGGTCCGCAGCGTTGGCGGCGTGTCCGCGATCCCACCATTGCTGCAGTGCTGGGCTCTGCTTCAATTGATCCTGGAAGACCTTGTTTGCCTCGTTCAAGTAGTCGCCCAGGTTTGGGATGCTGATATACAACAGGGTGTCGGCGGGAACCCGTTCCAGCAGATCGCTGGTATACCGAAGCTGTGGATAGGGAATTGCTTCGAGCCGCCGCTGGAGTGAAGAAAACTGCGCCAACAATGGGAGGTACTTATCGAGATCGTGGCTCCATGCGATCTGCTGCGCAATCTGATCCGTGCCTGGCGCGAGGCTCACTGTATCGTAGGTAGCCTTTTGATCGCCGGCATGCATGAGCGTGTCCACGCCGGCATGCATCATCTGAACAGACCCCTGCAGCACCGCTACGCGTGAGCCTTTGATTCCAGAGTCGACAGAGAAGACTGTGCCCGTGACCGCGACGCGGCAATCGGGAGTCTTCACATATAAGTGGCCAGAGTCGCGTTTGGCAGCCTGCACGATGACTGCTCCGTTATCGAGCGAGACGGTCATATTATGCCCTCTCGCGCCCATTTTCAGAACACTGCGCTCGTTGACTTCGACCGTTGATCCATCCGAGAGCCGAAGAACCGCGTGAGCTCCGCCACTGGTACGCAGATGCTCGCCTTCTGTCAGCTTGTCGCCGGGAGAGAGTTGACGATCACCTGCATCGGAAATGCGATAGGCAGAGCCATCGATCGATAGCACCTCCGCTCGAACACCAGGCGGAACCTGCCAATACGCCTTGTAAACGAAGAACGAGCAAACCAGGACAGCACAAACGGGAGCCAGCGCCCAGCCAAAGACCCGCGGACGCCAGACGATTGCGCGGGCTGCTTTAGGCGCAGACCAGTCAACCGCCGCGGCTCCGGATTCGCTTTTAGCGTGTCGAAAGCAGGAACCACAGTCACGCAAGTGAGCCTCAATCATGAGCGCGCGCGTGTTGGAGAGCGTTCCGGCCCGGTAGGACTTAAGAAGCTGCCGCACGTCCTCGCAGTTCCCAATGGCCGCGACCCCTAAGTCGTCAACGGAGTCCACCATCGCATTCAAACCTATGCGGCTGGCCACTCGCCTCGCGGAAGCCACTACTTGAGCAGCATCGGGTTCATCGGCCTGAAGCGCCTGTACAGCAGTTCTCAGCAGCGTCTCATCGTGTCGTTTCATCGTCGTCTCTCCTGATGCAACTCCTGGAGCCGTTTCTTCAATCTCGATCGCGCATGATGGAGCGTTACAGCGACAACCGCCTGCGAAGTCCCCATCAACACCGCGATCTCGCGATTGCCCAACTCTTCCAGGTACCGCAAAGTGAACATTTCGGCCGCTCGCGGAGCCAATTCGCCAATCGCGACCCTTAGCCAGCCGCCCAACTCCCTGTCGGAGGCCTCGGCTTCCGGAGAGCTGCCCTTCCCAATGGAAGCTATTCCCGCTGCGCCCTCCAGCGGCTCTGTAAGAGCAGTCTTGCGCCGCCGCAGCAGGTCGAGCGCTCCGTTGATAGCGGCGCGGTACAGGTAGCTGCGCGCGTTCGCAACCGGCGGACCATTGACGTCCGCCATACGCAGGAAGACAGCCTGTGCAACATCCTCCGCATCGGCCATGCTGCCCGTGATGCGATAGGCAGCAGTGAGAACGCGCCGATAGTGCTCTCGAAACAAGTGCGAGAGCTGCTCCCGGTTTTCTGTGAACGGCATGATTGCGCTGCCGACGGCCACTGGCTCACCTTTTTCACTGTTCATAGAGATGACGCTTCAACTGGACGATTATTAATCCAGTTCCGAATTAGTTACGGAAGATGAGCGTTCGATGTTCAACAAATCAGGAAAAAGGGAAGAGAACGTGCTGCACTGCGGAAGTAAAAAACCGATCTACTTCGGTGCTTGGCATTGGAATCGGGCACTCTTTCTATTTCTCAATCACTGCCAGGACCCCGAGCCGACAAATCCAGCCCAGTACCATGGATGTGTACTGAGGCCTTGCGCCCTCCGGTCCGCCAGAAGTTTTTGAGATGCGTTCCAGATGGAGTCGGCGGTCGTAGCGGCGCGGCCGAAACGCTGCGCGTAAAGCTCATGCATGAAGCGGCGGCTCATATCATCGTCGACTGGCCACAAGGTCATGATGACGCTTCGGGCCCCAGCTACGCGGAATGCGCGTTGCAATCCGAGCACACCCTCCCCGTCATGCACCTCGCCAGCGCCTGTGTTGCACGCCGACAGCACCGCCCAACTCACGCCGCTCAGGTCCATTGAGGCGATCTCCTGCGCGGTGAGAATGGAACTCTCCCGCTTCGCGTTTGCCCCGGCGAAGACAAGCCCCGAGTGCAACAGCGGGTTGCCGTCTCCGCAGGACTGCGAGAGAAGAAAGGCATGCGTAGCCACGTGCAACACCTTTCCTCGCACAGATTCGCGGAGAAAACCTTCGCGGGTAGCATCAACTCCAAGCAACTGGGCAGCAACACCGGTTTGGTTCGCTGCCTGCCATTGTGCGGAGATATCTCGCACTTCTGCCGCTGACTCTGGCAACGGATGAAACTGCGCTTGCTTGAACTGTTCGCAGGAAAGCGCCGCGCTGCGGGTCGTCTCGGCAGCAAGTTGCTGTCCATCGGAATCACCTGCCATATTGAACGCCGGATCGCCGATCGCGACGAGTCCGGACTTTGTTGAACGCACCTCTTCCGGGATCAGATCGCGTTCGCTTGAAAGCGTGTGAATCACTGCGCCATGATCCAGCCAGTAGCCGTCTCCGTCGGGAAATGCAGCGAAGGGAATCAGATTCAATTCGCCGTCCGGAACTACAAGCAATAGCCTTGCGCTGCCAAACTCCGGCCGAATCGGGTCCCACACCTTGACTCGCAATGCTTCTGCCGCCTCGCGAAAAGCCCGTTCGTTGCGTTTTCCGCCGAGATTCCCGGACTGAATTTCGGCATCCACGGTCTTACGGGCCGTTTCGATCAGGGGGTCGATTTCGCTTGCATCTCCCAGGTCAAAGATGCGCAATCTACCGGAGTCGGGATGAAAGATAACAGCCGCGTAGGCGGTGGTCTTGCCGCCCAACGGATCCACCGCCTCGACTTTGGATCGCCCAAAGCGCACGTACGACACCAGCACCGAATCCTTTGGAGTGTTGCGCCGCACATCCTCCAGATCGACGGCCGCCACCCGTTCCTCGCTGCGAAAGGCTGCGCTTTTCTGCGCAATCGCTGCCTCAGCGCGCTCCATCTTGTCGGTGGCCTGAGCGATAGTTTCCGGTGTGGCTTCCTTGCTCCTGGTGCTTTGTTCCAGTTTCAGCAATGCCGCCCGCGCCTCATCGAGATCTTTCAACAGTCGCGTCAACTCCGGGTCATAGCTCTGGTTGAGGTTCTTCTGACGGCGGGCCATCTCATCGGCAACCAAGGCGCGAGAGCGGATGATTTCCTGGTAAACCTCAGGGGTAAACATTGCCGGGTGCTTCGCCGTCACCGATATCGTCAAGTCTAGGCCTTTGGCTCGCAGCTTCTCGAAGGTCAGCGCCTGACGCTCGGGAAGGGTGCGCGCGACCAGAACAAAACTCTCCCTGCTCAGCCTCGATGCGATCAGCCCCTGCTGCATTGCCAGTACCAGGCTGCCTCCCGAGGCAAGCGAGCGTGCGTAGGTGGAATGGATTTGCGCAGCGTCCATTCCGGACGGCTTTGCGTGTGTTAGAACCTTGTCGTAGTAACTCCATGAAAGGTCGAACTTACCGCTTCGTCCGTACAGCGCAGCTAGATTGCTCTCTGTATTAATCACGAGAGGAGCATCGTCACCGTAAAGCTTGCTCGATAGGTCTATAGATTTGAAGAGATGCGGAATGGCTTTTTCAAATTGGCCGTTTTGCGAATACGATGACCCGAGATTGTTCTCAATGATGCTCAGGTGCGGATCGTTGGGAGCCTTTTGATAGGCGTACGCCAGAGCCTCCTCCAGCGCCGCAATTGCGCTCGGATGATCGCCAATCTTGTCATATGCGCTTGCCAGATTGGAAAGCGAGCCGACCAGTTCAAATGGGTCTTCGCTCTTGACCTTGCGATTTGTCGCCACCGCTGTCCGATACGCACGCAGGGAACACGCAAAGTCTCCCAGTGCGTCGCATACGCTTCCGAGAGTCTCGGCTGCATCGGCGTAGTCCGAGGTATCGGGAAAGATCTGCGCGCTCAGATCCAAAGATTTTTCCGCATAAGGTCTGGCTTCGCCGGGCCGGTCGAAAACCACCAGCACCTCAGCCAGTTCTCCGATAGCGGCAGCATATTGAGCGCTGTGCGTGCCAGGACCGGCCTCGGAAATCGCGACTTCGCGCTGAACAAGTGCCATGGTTTCGTCGGTCACCAGACGCGCATCGAGTTGAAGCCCGATCAGATTTTCCAGCGCGTCGCAAATCTCCACGGTGTTGCCTGGATGCGCAGCTTCCGCTGCTTTGAGATCAGTCCGAGCCTTCTCGATTGCGTCCATCCCCGCAGGTTTGACAGGCGCAACGTCAGTGGCGGACGTAGAACTCAGCTTTGCCGCTCCGCCGGATGTGGGCGCCGCAGTCTGGGCGCAGCAGCAGGGAAGCAAGACAAGAATCGCGAGAAATAAGATGAATCCGGAAATCGTATTTCGATCTGTATCTTGTAACATAGGTCGTTCGTAGCAGCTATCGTCGGGATTTTCAAGGAGTTTCTTGTCCCTCATCGGGAGCGCTGTGTGCTGTCGCGGTCAAGCGCTAATTCCTGTTTTTGCGCCCTTTCTTCGTAGTCACCGTGCAGTGCGATGGTCTGGTTGAGCGATTTCCTGGCTCCAACGGAATCTCCGTCCAGCATCCGCGTCTGTGCGAGAAAATATTGAGCCGTCTCCAGTTGCGGCGTGTCGCCGGCGGCGATAACGGCAGAGAAGCTCGTTTGTGCGTCGCCCAGCGTTCGCTCCTTGAATTGGCATAGTCCGGTATAGAGTCTGGCCGCCACTCCATCCGCTGCCCCGACCGGTACTCTTGCGAGGTTAGAGAGCGCGTCTGCGCAATCTCCCTTCGAATAGGCCTGCATTCCGGTCAAGAACTCTTCGTGATCCGCAATGGGCGGTTCCTCACCGCGTAACTGCGGCTGCTGGTATTCCGGCAAACGCAAGTCCGCCAGTGCCGCTATCTCGGAGTTCTGTGGCGGGGCCGCGAGCTTACCGCTCTTGTTGGCCGCGATTGCGTCATCGACCGGATTGGTTTGTTCGTCTTTCGAAGAAGCGGGGGCAGCGTGAGACGGTGCAATCGCAGCTGCTCCAACGGTTGCCTTGGGAACTACGTGCTGAGCACGCTGAACGCCGATCAGTGCAGCTACAACGACCAGGGAAGCGGCTATCGAACCCAAAACCGCCAGAGGAACCGGAAACGCAAGGAGGCGCGCACCCAGCGTCCGAGCCGGCGCGACCGGCCTGGATTCCTGCTCGGGTGTCGCAATCTGCACCGGCTCTCGAGCCAGAGATTCTCGAATGGCCTGCAGGGCCAGCACTTGTCCATGGCACAGGTCGCAGGAAAAGTAGTGGTTTTCAAAGCTCTCCGCGTCCGATTCGCTAAGTTCGCCGGTGAGGTACAGCATCCCCATTTCCTCAGCCGGACCACCGCTGCATTGGGTCATCTGCGTTCTCCTGTCTGTCTGTGGTCGACGTGCGGAGTTTGTGACTGTCGGCGCACAAATTCCATGACCCGGCGGGTAGCGCGCAACTTCCGCTGGCGCACGACATCCGGACTCAATCCCAGTCTCTCGGCAATGACTCCAGGCTTCAAATCCTCAACCAGCGTCATCTGCAGGATCGAGCGGTCAAGATCATTCAAGGTTGCAATCGCCTGATGTGCCACCTGCCGCCGCTCTTCGGACGTCTCCGAATCCAGAGGATTTCCTCTGGATGTGTCGGCAATTTCCTCCGGAAGCTCTTCCTGCATCGGCTTCCTGCTTTGGCTGCGAAAGTGGTTGTTGAGTACATTGCGGGCGATTCCCGCCACGAAGGCGGGCAGCCGCTCCGCGTCCCGCAACTGCCCCTTGCGCAGGGCGCACAACGCCTCGATCATCACATCCTGCTGAAGATCCATCGCCAGCTCAGGGTTACGTGACCGGACGATCAACAGCGTGCGCACCTTAGGCATATAGCGCAAGACAAATGCGCTTTCCGACGCAATATGCCCGGCGGCAATCGCAGCGACCAGCGCTCTGTCCTGGTATTCCGTTGCTTCTGACGCGGAATATCCGCTCATCGTGTTATCGCCATCCTGTAAATGACCTTGTCACGTCGCGTCGTAGATGGGTGCTTTCCAGAAAGCGCCTGCGCGGCGTATTCTCGCTCACGTCATGAAATCTAAAGATCTGCTGTGACGCTATACAGCGACAGAATACCCCCGGTTTGCTTCCTGCGGAAATGCTGGCCGGTCTTCGGGAACGGGACCAAGTCCCAACAATAGAGAAGCAACGCAACTCAGGTTTTGCAGACCAGAGGCTGTAGCTCCAAATTGGATGATTCCAAAGCGGTCGACGCAGATCATGGAAAATTCAAGGTGCTTCCGCTAACAATCGAGTCTTCGCACGATTCAACTATCGCCGCCGCCGTGTGGTAATTATCCAGCTATTCCATTTCAAGCCGGGTATTGCTGTCAATCGAATGAGCAAGCCCGAACTCTTGTTTCACTTCAGGAGGCTGTCGGCTGTCCATGGTTCCCAGATTGAATCACGCACGCAGAACTCGTCTTGTGCCACGGATGACCTTTGCTTTTTCTGTGCTTCTTGCCGCTTCCACCGCCAGTTTCACCCAGCCGGTCCTCGGCGGAGCCACAATTGGAAGGCAAAATCGACGTCAGCAACGCCATAAGCCTGCCGGTTGAGTTTCTTTCAAACAAATCATGCTTGCCGGATGTAACGCTGGTCTGTTAATCCAAGGACACACCAAAAACCGGCATCCGGCATCGCCGGATCAATCGCTTCGTTCGAATCTGCTGAAAGGTGACGTGCCGCTTATGCCCCTCTGCAAACTCCCCAGTTGCAAATTCTCGATACTCGTTGCCATAGCCTGCGCGATTTACTTTGGGTTTTCGAGCGGTCAAGCACTCGCCGCTCAGGATGTCGCTCAACCAGCCTCGCTCGCAACACCGCGTATTGTTGAGCGAATCGACGAGAGCCGGCTCGTCAAGCTCAAGGGTACCGTGCACCCCTTGGCCAATGCCAGGAACGACCGCGGAGCCGCTCCCGCGAGCCTGCAGCTTGACCGTATGCATCTGATCCTCTCTCGCAGCGCCAATCAGGAAACGGCCCTGCGGCAGTTCATTGGTCAACTGCATACGCCTGGTAGCGCAAGTTACCACAAATGGCTGACACCAGATCAGTTCGGTAAGCAGTTCGGCCCCTCCGATCAGGACATAACAACAGTTGAGACCTGGCTGACCGGGCATGGCTTCAACGTCACCAAGGTGAATCCTGGAAAACAGACCATCGAGTTTTCCGGTAACGTGGCCCAAATGGGCAGCGCTTTCCATACCCAGATCCATAAGTATGAGGTAAATGGTGAAACACATTATGCGAATGCCGGCGATCCACAGATCCCGGATGCGCTTGCGCCCGTGATCGGTGGGTTTGTCGCGTTAAATAACTTTCGCACCAAGTCGTACGCCCAATTACTCGGCAAGGCTTCCTATGATCCCAAGACCGACAAGGCCAAGCCCCAGTGGACCCGGGGCCCCGGCAGTCCTGCAATCGATAACGCCTATGTACTAGCTCCCCAGGACTATGCCGTTCAGTATGATCTGAGTCCCCTCTATGCCGCCGGGACCAACGGTACCGGTCAGAGCATTGCCATCGTCAACGATTCCAACGTCAACATCGACCTGGTGAATGAGTTCCGCAACCTTTTCAACCTTCCGGTCAACCCGCCGCAGGTGATCATCGACGGCAATGATCCGGGCGTAGACGGAATTAACAACCCCGACGGTCCGAACGGCAACTCCGTGGAAGCGTACCTCGATGTCGAGTGGTCGGGAGCAGTGGCGCCTGATGCCACCATCGATCTGGTCATCGCCGCCGACACGGCGCTTGAAAGCGGCCTCGTCCTGGCCGCCGAGCACGCCGTTTACAGCAACATCGCGCCCATCATCAGCTTGAGTTTCGGCGGCTGCGAGATGTTTCAGGGCAGTTTCAACCAGTTCATCAACAACCTGTGGGAGCAGGCTGCAGCACAGGGCATCACCGTATTGGTTTCGTCTGGGGATGCCGGCTCGGCAGGATGCGACAACGACAATTCTCAGTACTTTGCGATTGATGGCCAGGCCGTCAACGGTTGGGCATCCACGCCATACAACGTTGCCGTAGGCGGAACGGATTTCTATTACAGCTCTTATAATCAGGGCCAAACCGCTATCGACAGCCAGCTTGCCACCTACTGGAACACGGCCCCAAACAACACGCCTGCGGTATCCATTAAGGGCGTCATCCCCGAGCAGCCATGGAACAACAGCCAGTACGGCCTGGACCTCTTTAGCTATTACACCGACAGTGGCAACGCTGCGACCAGTATCGCGGGTGGCTCCGGTGGCGCCAGTAGCTGCTCCTCGGGTAGCGGTTCTGGGGTCAATGGCGGCTGGGGCACATGCACCGGCGGGTATCCGAAACCTTCATGGCAGGCCGGCACTGGCGTCCCCAATGACAAGGTGCGCGATCTACCCGATCTTTCGCTCTTCGCTGCCAACGGGTACAATGGCAGCTTCTATCCGATCTGCGTCGCGGACGGCGATTGCCAACCAGTTCCGAGTGGCGGCGCAGTGCAGATCAGTGGAGTTGGCGGCACTTCCGCATCGACACCGGCCTTTGCCGGTGTGATGGCGCTGGTCGACCAGAAATATGGACGTCAGGGCCAGGCGAACTTTGTGCTCTATCCGCTGGCAGCGCAGTTCCCGGCGGCCTTCCATGACGTGACCAACGGCACCAACTCCGTGCCATGTGCCACGGGTTCAACAGACTGCATTTCCGTGACAAATCCCATCACCGTGACGGATCCCAATCTTGGTCCGGCAACGGAAGGCGAGATCGGCACCGGCACGACTCCCGAGTACAACGCCACAGCGGGATACGATCTGGCCAGCGGCCTGGGAACGATCGATGCCGCCACGCTGGTCAACGATTGGAACAAGGTTACTTTTGCCTCCACAACGACCACACTGACGCCCTCCGAAACAAGCTTCACCCATGGGACTCCAATCACGATCAGCGGTACTGTCACGCTGGCCAGTGGGACACCGACCGGGAGCGTGGCGCTGATAACCAGCAGCACGGAGGAGACGCAACAGGGGCAGGGTCTGACGGGGCTTTTGAACGGCAGCGCGAGCGTCTTCGCCCTGAACGGCAGCGGAGCTTTCAGCGGCACCAATAGCACGCTGCCAGGCGGGTCCTACACCATCTGGGGCTCGTATAGCGGCGATGGCACAAACGGCATGAGCACGTCGACGCCGGTTTCAATTACAGTGAGTCCGGAAGCCAGCGGAATTGACTTCAACATCTTCTCGCCATCGGGCACATATACTTCCAGTTCAACGCCGGGGAACTCGGTCGATTACGGCACGCAACTGAATCTCAGCGCGCAGGTGGCTCCGAACTCACAGCTCGCGGCATTCGAAAGCTGTACGACCACTTGCCCCGTTTTTAGCGAGCCTACTGGGACGGTTACCTTTCAGGACAATGGAACGGCTCTGAACACAGCGCTGATCAATGCGGATGGTGATGCGGAATACAATGCGCCATTCTCCGTCGGCTCACATTCTGTAACGGCCAGTTATGCCGGCGATCAAAGCTACAAAGCATCGACAGCAGCGGCAATCTCCTTTACGGTAGTCAAGGATAGTCCCCAGATTCAGCTAAACGCTTCGATCGTTGATTCCTCCAACGGTGCCTGGGTGAACGGTCCGAGCCAGCCAACAGTGCTGACTGTGCAAGTAGAAAACCTTGCCCAGGTCAATACCGGCCGGTCGTCTGCGGTGGCGCCGCCTACCGGTACGGTGACGTTGAGCAGTTCGCTATCAGGCTTCTCAGGGACCGCGACGCTAAGTTCCGCAGTGGACCCGAGCACAAATGCGACGGAGGGCGTGGCCACATTTACCGTTCCGGCAGGCTCTGTCTCCGGAAACTACAACATCTCCGTGACTTATAACGGAGACGGAAACTACAAATCAGTTTCGAATAGCATTCCTATCGCGATCGAGACTACCAAAGGGGATGGCGGGCTCACCTCCGCAATCACCGCGACTTTGTCCGGAAGCATCTCTCCAACCACCACTGTGACGATTACCGGCTCTGTGACTGGTCAAAGCGGCAAAGCGGCCCCGACGGGAAGCGTCTATGTCTATTCGTCCGGGTATTATGCTACCGGAGTCAATATAGTGCCAGGCAGCGGAGATACCTCAACCTTCACGATCAATCTGAGCAGCAAAGCCCTCTTCCAGGGGACCAACTCGATTACACTCCAGTACTTTGGAGACACCAACTACAACCCATCTGCCTTTGTGCTGACTGCCCCGATCTCGAATCCGCTCTCCGACTTCTCACTGGTGCCGCAGAGCACGATCATCGCCGTTACCGCACCAGGCGATAGCGGGACAGTTCCAATTAATATTGCTTCGGTGAACGGCTTCACCGGCCCGGTTGCAATCACCGCAACTACGAATTCCGCAATCGGAGTCAATATTCCGGCTTCGGTCACCCTCACGGCCGGCGGTAGCCAGACCGTCAATCTCAGTTTAACCTCAGCAACCGCCTTGGGCAGCGGTACCTTCAACGTGCTGCTCACTGGGGTCGACTCCACTGGGAAATATGTGCATACCCTGGGCCTTGAATTGGTTGTAGGCGGCTCGGTAGCACCCACGCCGAGCTTCGCACTCACGTCCAACCCCACCAGTTTGCCGATTGTGGCCGGCGCAACGACCGGCAATACGTCGACGATCACCGTGACGCCCTCTGGTGGATTTACCGGAGCCGTTAGCCTGGCCTGCGCCGTCAGCGGCCCGTCAGGTGCTACGAGCCCCGCGACCTGCAGCATTCCGTCCTCGGTTACGATCAGCGGCACTACGGCGCAAACCGCCACGCTGACGGTGACCACTACGTCCACCACGACTACTGGAGCCTATACGGTCACAGTGACCGGCACTGGCAATGCAGGCGCAATCTCGCAGACCACAACGGTCACCGCGAATGTTTCTTCAATCCCGCCGAGCTACGCGCTCACGAATAGCGGCAACATCACCGTGAGCCCCGGTGCAACTACCGGCAACACCTCAACAATTACGGTAACGCCGGCAGGCGGGTTTACGGGCGCGGTTACATTGACTTGCACCGTAACTCCTGTGGCGGCAAGCGATCCCGCAACGTGTAGCTTCGCGTCGCCGTCGGTTACGATCAGCGGCACAACAGCGCAAACCGATGTGCTGACGATAACCACAACCGCAGCCACCACGGCCCTCAATAGACCGATGAAACTGTTCTGGCCATCGGTGGGCGGTGCAGCTCTCGCTATGGTCTTCTTCTTCGGCATCCCCGCGCGGCGGCGCAGTTGGCTGTCCATGCTCGGTCTGCTCGCATTCTTTGTTTCCATCGCCGCAATCGGCTGCGGCGGAGGCGGCAGTGGAGGAGGTGGTGGTGGCGGAGGAAACTCCGGCACCACCCCTGGCACGTACACAGTGACCGTGACCGGAACTGCAGGGTCAGTTGCGCCCATGACATCGGTCACATTGACTGTGAATTAGCCAGAGAAAGAAGCGAGCTTTCTCTGCATGAGAGAGCCCGCTTTTTCGTTTGATACCGAGAGTCAAATTGTTTTGTGCTCACTCGCTGTCGGAGTTGCGCAGAATTACCCTCGACAAGCGCACAATGAAAGGAGAGCGGCTATGGAAGGTTGATTCCACCGCTCCCGGGAGAGAAAGAAACGGAACAAAAACGCCTCAAAAACGCCCAAAAAGCGCACTTTTGAGCACCCAAACTTTCCCTTAACTGATTCATAATGAAACAGATATACGTATAAAAGCGGTACCCCCCGGGGGTAGGGATGCAAATTGATTTGGGACGGCATTCCCCCATCAAAGACCAGATCAATCAGGGTCCAGGCACACGGAGTTTGCCGTAAACCACGGCTATTCCACTTCGGCGCCCGCTGTCTCACTCCATCCCTCGGCCATGAAGCGGTAGCCAATCCACGGCTCGGTCTGGATGTACTGCTTTCCTGTTTCGGCTTCCAGCTTTTTGCGCAATTGCCCGACAAAGACGCGCAGATACTCGGGCTGGTGCGCGGATTGAGCGCCCCAAACAGCCGTCAACAGAGCACGATGGGTCATGACTTTACCGGCGTTGCGAGCCAGGTAAAGCAAAAGGTCGAATTCCTTCGGTGTCAAGTGAATAAGCTTACCCATCACCGCAACCGAGTGCGCGGAAGCGTCCACCACGAAATCTCCAGCTTCGATAGCGTGCGTCGCGCGTTCTGGCGCGCGGCGAAGGTGGGCTCGAACGCGAGCCAGCAATTCCTGAATATTGAATGGCTTTGTTACGTAGTCGTCGGCGCCGGCATCCAGCGCCTCCACCTTGGACCGTTCATGATCGCGAACCGACAGGACAAGTACGGGCGTCGAGGCGATCAGCCGAATTGCCCGGCAGACATCCACCCCGGTCAATGTCGGCATCATCAGATCCGTAATCACCAGATCCGGAGCCCACTCCCGGTAGACTTGCAGACCCTCTTCGGGATCGTTCGCCGTGCGTACCTGATACCCCTGCGCTGTCAACGCAGCTCTCAGCACGCGTGTGATCTGCGCTTCATCGTCAATTACCAAAATCCGTTCTTGCATGGTGCTTTTTGTTCCTGTGTGAACTCTTCGGACCTATCGTGGCCGTTTTAGAGCCAGTGACCATCCCGCTTCGGCCGACTTTTGACTGCACATCATGAACGATACAGCATCGGGCTGGCTGCGTCTCAGGAACTGCCGTTTTTGTCGACCAGCCAGCCCTGCGGCCCTCGCTGAGCGCCAAAACCCATCAGTCAGCGCAAAAACGGAATATCATTTGAATTGGATGGAATTCATTCCGGTATTCGGTTGGTTGCACGAGATCCTGCGATGGATACTGGCTTCCGCGATCACGGCTTTTGTCACTGCGGTTCTCGTGCTGCTGCGTGCCGATTCAGGCACGGCGGGCATCATTTACTTGGTCTTGGTAGTCTGGTCCGCCACTCTCGCTGGCCGCGCGATTTCGATCTACCTGGCAGTTATCGCTTCGTTCCTATTTGACTACTATTTTCTCGAGCCGTTGCATTCAATCGGTCTCTCCGGCTTTCAATCATGGCTGGCAATGGTTGCGTTCGTCGTCGCTTGTGTGGTCGTGGGCCGCGTGGCTGAGCGCGCGCGTCGCCAAACTCGTCAAGCCGAGCGACGCCGCGAAGACGTGGAGCGCCTCTACTCTCTGAGTCAGGAGATGATGCTGCATGAAGACGCAGCGGGCCTGATCCGCGAGATTCCGCGCCTTGTCGAGCACAATTTCGCACTGAACGCAGTTCTGCTTTATGTGCGCGACGAGGACCAGCTTTATTCCTCAGTCCCCAGCATTTCCGTTCGCGGAAAGTCGGAGACATTTTCGCCAGAAACAATGCGTCAGGCGCTCCAAGAGGTCTCGGCGGCATCGGAGCCCAAATTCGAGCTTCCTCAGGGATACACGCCGATGAACCTCGTCTTCGGCATGAACAGCGTGGGAACACTGGCCTGGAAACCAGCAACTCTATCACGCGAAGTCGCCACATCCGTGGCCGCCCAGGTAGCCATCGCCATCACGCGTGCTCACGCTATTGAAGCCTCGGCCCGGCTCGAAGCCGCCCGAGCGGCAGACCGGTTGCGGACCGCATTGATCGATTCGCTGACGCACGAATTGCGCACGCCGCTTACCGCTATCCGCGCCGCCGCGACCACATTGCTTGACGGTCACGGTTTGGATGAGGCAACGCGATACGAACTTGCCACCATCGTCGATGAAGAGAGCTCCCGACTCGATTCGCTGATCGGCGAGGCGATGGAAGTGGCAGAAATTGAGGCGGATGGCATTCGCGTCCGCCCTGAACCGCTTCACACGGGCACATTCCTTGAGCAGGCCGTGGAGGAGTCGCACGATCAACTTGCCACGCATCGCGTTACCATCATCGTCCAGCAACCGGACAATCCGGTCTGGTTTGATCCCCATGTGATTGGCCGCGTGCTGCGCCATCTGCTTGAAAACGCTGCCAGATATACGCCTCCGAACAGCCGTATTGTACTGCGCAGCCGCCGTTCTCTCGGAAAGGTCGAATTTCTGGTCGAAGATGATGGCCCCGGAATTGACCCGCACGATCTTCCGCTCATCTTCGACAAGTTCTATCGCGGTAAACAGAGCGTAACAACGGCCAAGGGTTCGGGCATGGGACTCTCGATCACCAGGGCTCTCATGACTGCTCACGGCGGCGCTATCGATGTGGAAAGCACACCCGGCCGTGGGACTACATTTCGAATTTGGATACCGCTGGTCGAAAAATCGCCAAACGCAGGCGCGGTCGCCGAAGCGGAGACCTCACCCAGCGACCAAGGTCAGGGAACGACCGTCCCCGCAGCAACTAAGGAAGCGGCGCATTCGGTCGCAACTCTGGCAACGGCAGCCATGCATCCATTCCGGAGGAAATCAGATCCTGTCTGAGTTGATCCACGGTAGAGAACTGAAGTGCGCGAATCCCTAAGCTCCGTGCGGCTTCGATATTTTCGATCTTGTCGTCCAGGAAGAGCGTTTCCTCGGCCGGCGTGCCTAGCCGCTCCAGCAGAAGATGGTAAATCGCGGGCTCGGGCTTGGCCATGCGGTGCTGATAGCTCCATACAGGCACGTCGAAATCTCCGATCCAGTCGAAGCTCCGTTGAATGCTCTCGAGAACGGAGTCACCCATGTTGGAAAGGATTCCCGTCTGCAAACCTTTGTCTTTTAGTTGCTTGTGCCAATGAAGCATCTCCGGATTGACGGTCGTCCACATCCGGGCATCCCAGTCATTGAGTTGCACGATTTCTGCGTCGGAGAGTCCGAGGCCCGCGTCCAACACGAATTTCTGCCAGAACTCGAGGCCGCTGAGGTCGCCTCGATCGTAAGCATGGCGGTCGGTCCAGTACAGCCCTTCGAACGCATCCCGAGAGAGGCCGGTGATACGCTTAAGTTCTTCATAGGCTGGCAGATGCGGGGGCCCGCTGAGCACCATTCCATAATCAAATACGACTGCGCGCAAAGCCAATTTGTTCTCCCGTCCTTCGTCGGTTTATGGACCGTGTATGGTGAGGTGTGAACGGTCGCCTTTAGCTATTTTGCTTGAATCGTCTGCTGCAATGGGCAGGAATTTCGAATAAGAATTGAGGAATCAATCGTTTTCATGAAGCTTTCAAAGCGCACCGAGTGGGACACGGAAGAAAGCGATCTGGCGCGGGCCCATCGTGAGCGGCTTGCCGCTGGACTCCCGGTCTACGATTTGACCGCGTCGAATCCGACACGTTGCGGATTCGAATATCCAGCCGATCTCTTGTCTCCGCTAGCCGATGTTGCAGCGTTCGACTACGATCCCGATCCTCGGGGAAGCCTCCGCGCCAGAGAGGCGGTTTGCCGATATTACCTGCAACGTGGAGCCTCCATCGAGCCGGATCAAGTCATACTAACTACCAGCACAAGCGAGGCTTACAGCTATTTGTTCAAACTGCTTTGCGATCCTGACGATACGGTTCTGGTCCCACAGCCGAGCTATCCGCTCTTCGATTTCCTGGCGGTGGCAGAGGCCATCATGCTGGCTCCGGTTCCGCTGGTCTATGACCACGGTTGGCAACTCGACCTGGAAGGACTTCGCCGCCAGATCAGATCCTCGACTTCTGTGACTCGCGCGGTTGTGCTGGTGCATCCGAATAATCCAACGGGCCACTTCACCAAATTGGATGAGGCAAGGGAACTGGCATCTATCTGCCGCGAGCATGGCCTGGCGCTGATCGTGGATGAGGTATTTCTCGACTACGGACTTGAAATCGCCGGGCAATCGGAAGCTGAAGATACAGCGACCTTTGCCGCGCGCGATCTGGAGATTCCAGTATTTATCGTCAGCGGAATCAGCAAGATATGCGGTTTACCCCAGATGAAGGCTGCGTGGCTTGTGGCAGTTGGACCCGGCTCACGGGCAGCGTTGAAGCGTCTGGAAGTCCTGGCGGACACGTATTTGTCGATGAATGCTCCCGTACAGAGTGCGCTGCCGCTCTGGCTGGATTCGCGAGGTGGGATTCAGGAACAGATTCGGCTCCGAGTGCGCAGGAATCTCGCCGCGCTTGATCAGATCCTGGGGGAACAAGGAAGCAAGACGAACGCCGGGAAGGCTGAAGGCGGCGTTCTGGTGAACCACCTCCAGATCGAGGGCGGATGGTACGCAGTTTTGAGGATTCCAGCGATCCAGCGGGACGAGCAGACCGTGAGGGAACTGCTGGATTTAGGAGTCTGGGTACATCCAGGTTACTTTTTTGGCATGGGCGAATCAGGCTGGCTGGTGGTGAGCCTGCTTGGAGCGGCAGCGGAGTTTTCCGTGGGTATTTCCTTAATGATCAACTATTTACAGAGGAATCAAGTGGGTTACCGCTGAGGCCCGATCCTGAAAGAGATAGATGAGCAATGTGATCGTATGTATTAGATAAATATGAAAATAATTGCTCGCGTTTTCCATCGAAACCCTTTCAGCAGCTTCACTCGCTGATTCCATAGGGAGGATCCTTCCTAATCGAAGTGACATTTTGCACGCCCGCCAATTGCGTGCTAATCTCGATTGCATTGTGATTGCATCCAGCCAACCAACGATCTGTTGTTGTGCCACCCAGGCGCACCGGGTCTGTTGTTGTCCGCGCTAGTTTCGCAATTACCTGCTACCGGGAATTCCAACGGTAGAGAAATTCCTTCAATCCAGCACTAATCCAGCCAGTCAGGACCTGTCAGCATTGGTCACTTCATCACATACGCGGCCGTCTCTCGCGCGGGCTTGTTGTCTTAGCTCAGGCGCGGCGCCGTGTTGTCGCGCCTGAGCCTGCCCTGCTTCCTCACAGCATCTCTATTTCCTTACTTCGTTTTCAAAATTCATAGCAATCCCTTTTTGGAGTTCAGTCATGAACGCATTGCAATCCGCTTCCAAAGCACGAATCCTGTTCTTTGCTTTCGCCGTATTGGTCTTACCGACGTTCCTGCATGCGCAACTGGTTGGTGGAACCATCGCGGGCGACGTGGTCGACCCAAAGGATGCTTCCGTAGTCGGAGCCACGGTGCAGATACGCAACGAGGAGACAGGTGGCGTCCGCCAACTCATTACGGCCCAGGGCGGCGCATTCTCCGCGCCTTCGATTCCGGTCGGGACGTATAGCATCACGGTCAATCGGGAGGGTTTTGCTCCCCTCAAGCGTACCGGCATCGCTCTCACGGTCGGGCAGAGCATTCAACTACATCTTGCGCTCTCGGTAGGTAACGTGGAGCAAGTGGTGACGGTAGTCGATACACCCGCCGCCATCGACACATCCACGCTGCAGACGCAGGGGTTGGTCGATGAGCGCCAGGTCAAGGAGTTGCCGCTGAATGGCCGCAGCTTCGATCAGCTTCTTCAACTCAATCCGGCGTCGGTGAGCTATACGACGCAACGTTCCGGCGGCGTTGGCACATCGAATTCTTCAGTTGGCAATATGTATTCCATCTCCGGACGCCGCCCACAGGATAATCTCTTCCTGCTGAACGGCATTGAATACACAGGCGCGTCTCTGATCAACGTGACGCCCGGCGGCACGAGCGGCCAATTACTCGGCGTTGAGGCTGTGCGCGAGTTCAATGTGGTCACGGATACTTACGGGGCCAACTACGGCAAACGTACCGGCGCGCAAATCTCCATCATCACCGGGTCGGGCAGCAATCAGGTTCATGGCTCGGTGTACGAGTTTTTGCGCAACAGCGCTCTCGATGCGCGCAATTACTTCGATCAGGCGCAGATTCCGGAGTTTCAGCGCAACGACTTTGGAGCTGCCTTCGGTGGTCCGCTGCGTCGCGACAAGCTCTTCGGATTCGCGAACTATGAAGGCTATCGCCAGCACCTCGGTCTGAGCGATGTCACCTTTGTTCCCGATGCGGCAGCCCGTGCGGCAACGGTCGCCAGCGTTCAGCCGCTGCTGGCTTTGTGGCCCGTCGGAACGAAGGAGCTGGGCGGTGGAATTGCCGAGGCTTTTTCCAATCCGCCGCAGCATGTTCGGGAAGACTTCGGTACGACACGCATCGATGACAACCTTTCGCAAAAGGACTTGCTCTTCGGTGTCTACACCGTGGATGACAGCGACGCAACAACGCCTTCGGCGAATCCGTACTCATCGATCTATGAACGCCTGCGCGAACAGGTGGTGAGCGCGCAGGAGCAGCACGTCTTCTCGCCGAGCCTGCTGAATACGCTCCGCATCGGTTACTCACGGGCAGACTTCTCCTTTCAGAGCATTGTTGCGGGTGGAGTGCCGGGCTGGGTCGGCAACGGCCCAGTGGGCGCGGTCGTCATATCGGGCAGCACTGCATCGAATGGCGCTTCGCAGATCACGCTGGCGGGTGCGAACACGGGCAGCAACAACCTGACCGCGCGCAATCTTTTCACGGTCGATGATCACATTTACTGGACGCATCGAACTCACCAGATCGAGGCCGGCGTGTGGCTGCAGCGGCTACAATCCAATGACTTCCTGGCGCAGGATCAATACGGACAGGCTTCGTTCTCGACGCTCAGTACCTTCGAAGCAGGGACCGTCTCGAAGTACACCATCGTCCCGTCGCCCACCGAGTTGGGCTGGCGTTCTCTTTTTGCTGCGGGCTTTATCGAAGACGCCTGGAAGGCTACTCCGAAGCTTGAGGTGCGAGCCGGCTTCCGCTTTGAATCCTCAAATGGCTGGAACGAAGCCCAAAACCGCGCCTCCAACTACGGATTCACCGACGGCGTAATCAACACGACTCCCACGGTCGGCGGTTCAGCGCTTAGCGACAATCGCGCCAAGTTCCTGCCCGAGCCGCGAGTCGGTTTCGCGTATGATCCTTTTGGGAAAAGCAAGACGGTGATCAAGAGCAGCTTTGGAGTGCATCGCGCACTGCTCGATACTCTCGATTACCGGCTCGACCAGACAGCGCCGTACAATACCACGCTCTCTTATAGCAACACCACAGTAAGCAAGCTGCAGGCGCTGTCGCTTGCCTCTGCGCCCGGTGGACTGGTGTCCCCGAGCAACGTGCAGCCGAATATTCAGACGCCTACTGTGCTGGCGTGGACATTGAAGCTGGAGCAGGAGATAGCGCCGCTCACCACCATCACGGTCGGCTATGTCGGTTCGCATGGCTATCACCAGATCCTTTCCGAAGACCAGAACACACCCGATTCGGTCGTCTGCCCGGCAGCTTCGTGCCCTGCATCCCTTCCGGCGGGAACTGTCTACTATCCATCGACTACACTCGCCAATCCGAAGCTGGCCAACTCGACCTCCTGGGTTTCGCAAGGCATCAGCAATTACAACGCGCTGGAGATCGATGTGAAGCGTCAGTTTGGTGGAGGACTGCAATTGCGCGGCGTCTATACGTATTCGCGGAACCTCGACGACGGCTCGGCATGGAACACCAGCGTCTCGTCCAACACCCCGGCGTTCGTTTCGTTTCCCGGGAATCCCAAGCTGGACCACGGCCTGGCCGCAACCAACATCAGCCAGGCAGCGGCCATCAACGGCACCTGGGAGTTGCCTGTGGGTCGCGGTCACGCCGTGCTGGCCAATGCCGCTCCGATTGCGCAGGACTTGATCGGAGGATGGAACGTGAGCGGCATCGCCACGCTGCAAAGCGGTTTTCCGTTCTCGCCCCAGCTTGGCTACAACCCAACTGGCAACGGAGACACCCGCAATCCGGCTCGCCCGCAACTGAATCCTAACTTCAGCGGTTCGCTCTATCCAAGGACTGCGAATGAATGGTTCAACCCAAATGCCTTCGTCGCGCCTTATCCTGGCGCCTTTGGCAATGCCAGTCGCGACGGACTGACTGGTCCTGGCCTGACCGATGTGGATCTATCCTTTGCGAAGACCACCACGATTCATGAACGGCTGCGAACCCAATTTCGTGCGGAGTATTTCAATATTCTCAACCACACCAACTTCACCACGCCAAACCCCGTGGTCTTCAGCACCGGCCCCACGCCGGCGAAGCCGGGCACGGCTGCGGCGCTTTCGCCGACAGCGGGTGTAATGACCGCGACGGCGACCACTTCACGCCAGCTTCAATTTGCCTTGAAGTTTCTTTTCTAGGTTCGCAAGAAGTTGCGAGCACTGTCTTGGCGCGGACCGGTTTGTGTCCGCGCCAAAACTTTGCTACCATCAATCCACACATGGTTCGCGCTTCCCAAAGCCGCTCTTGTTGTCGCCTGTCGAACATCTTCGACGGGTGCCCGTTCTAGTCTCCGATTTCCCAGTACAAGATATCGAGTGATCCAGAGGCCACACCCGTAGCTGTTCAGCCGGGTATGTCTCTCTGTGGTTCCGGCGTTCAGCACACCAGGAAGTATCGAGGTTTGCATGCCGGTTGTCGAAAACGAAGTCGATTTGCAATTGGAAGCAGGGAAAACGTCCGCCCCCCCGCCCCTGAGCCATCTGCGGCTGCTTGAAGCGGAAAGTATCCACATTCTGCGTGAGGTTGCCTCGGAATTTGAGCGGCCGGTGATGCTTTACTCAATCGGCAAAGACTCATCGGTTATGTTGCGCCTGGCGCAGAAGGCTTTTTACCCCGCTCCTATTCCATTCCCACTCCTGCATATCGATACCGGCTTCAAGTTCGCGGAAATGCTGACCTTCCGCGACGAGATGGCTCGCTCCATAGGTGCGGAGTTGCTTGTCTGGCGCAATGAATCGGCAATCGCCGCGGGCACCAACCCGATTGCATTGGACACTAAGCGCTGCTGCGGGCTGCTGAAGACGCAGGCTCTGCTCGATGCGCTCCGTCATTACAAATTTGATGCGGCCTTTGGTGGCGCTCGCCGCGACGAGGAGAAATCCCGCGCCAAGGAGCGGATTTATTCCTTCCGAGATAGCGCAGGGCAGTGGGACCCGAAAAATCAGCGGCCAGAGCTTTGGAATCTCTACAACGCGCGCATTCATCCCGGCGAAAGCATCCGTGTCTTTCCGCTCTCCAATTGGACCGAGATGGATGTGTGGCAGTACATCCATGAGGAAAAGATTCCCGTCGTCGATCTCTACTTCGCCAAGGAGCGGCCGATGTATGTACGCGGCGATGCGCTGCTGCCGATCGAGCAGGAGTTTGTCGCGTGGCCCGGCGAGCAGCCGCGTATGGTCAAGTCGCGCCTGCGTTCGCTTGGGTGCAGTCCATGCACCGGCGCGATTCGTTCGGATGCAGATACGATTCCTGCCATCATCGCCGAACTGCTCTCGTTTCGCTCCTCGGAACGTGCGAACCGAGCCATCGATCACGATCAGGAAGGGTCGATGGAAATCAAGAAGCGGGAGGGTTATTTCTAAATGACTGCTCTCGCGGCTTCAGCTTTTTCTGTAGACGAATTTCTCGCCGAAGAACGCACGAAGGACCTCTTCCGCTTCTCGACCGCAGGCAGCGTCGACGATGGAAAGTCCACGCTGATCGGACGGCTTCTGTATGACACCCAGTCGGTCTACGACGATCAGGTCCGGTCGATTCAGGGCAAGGGAACCACTGCACCAGGACAGATCGATTTCGCGTTACTCACGGACGGCTTGCGCGCCGAGCGCGAGCAGGGAATCACCATCGATGTTGCCTATCGTTACTTCTCGACGGCGCGGCGCAAGTTCATCATTGCGGACACGCCAGGCCATGAGCAGTACACGCGCAACATGGCGACCGGTGCATCAACTGCTGATGCTGCCGTTGTTCTCATCGACGCAAGCAAAGGCGTGCTGGTGCAGTCACGTAGGCATGCTTACATCGCATCCCTGTTGCGTGTGCGCCACATACTTGTTGCAGTCAACAAGATGGATCTTATCGGCTATGACGAGGGTGCCTTCCGGGCAATTGAACGCGATTTCAGTATTCTGCTGGACCAGATCGCAGCAGATACGGGCAATCCCGTCGAGCCGGTCTTCGTTCCAGTGAGTGCGCTGGCGGGAGATAACATCGTTCATCGTTCCGATGCCATGAGCTGGTACGATGGGCCGTCGCTGCTGGAGCTGTTGGAGTCACTTCCATCGTCACTCGGCACTCAAAGTGCTCCCTTCCGTTTACCAGTGCAGCGCGTGCTTCGCCCGGACCACACTTTTCGCGGCTTCGCCGGTCAGATTGCGTCGGGGACCGTTCGTCCCGGCGACAAGATCACCGTGCTTCCCTCGGGCCGCAGCGCGGAAGTCGAGCGTATTGTCACCTGGGATGGCGACCTGACCGAGGCGCATGCGCCGCTCTCCGTAACACTCGTGCTCAACCACGAACTCGACATCAGCCGCGGCGATCTGATTGTCTCTGCCGAGTCTCCCGCGACGGTAGTCAAGTCTCTGAAGGGGGCGCTTGTGTGGATGGATCAACGGCCGCTTGAGCGAGGTCGCCGCTATCTGCTCAAGCACACCAGCCAAACAGTCCCGGCCGTTGTGTCGTCGGTTGAACACCGAACCAACATCACTTCGCTCTCACAGGAATCCTCCGAGACGCTGGAGATGAATGCAATCGGTGTTGTCTCGATTCAATTGCTGCGGCCCATAGCGCTCGACCCGTACGGTGAGAATCGTTCAACGGGCGCCTTCATCCTGATTGATCCGGAAACGAACAGCACAGTTGCGGCCGGCATGGTCACTGTTGCATCCGCCGAAGATGTGAGCGCCGCAACGGCCGCTGCCCGACTATCGGGTCGCGTCTCTGCGCAGGAAAGAGCCGCTCGCTGGGGCCACTACGGTGGAGTCGTTGAGTTGGATGGACCCATCGAGTTGATCGATGCGATTGAACGCTCTCTCTTCGCAACGGGCAAGATCACCTTCCGCATCGAAAGAGCTAATCCAGCGATTGAAAACCATCCCGAGCTGCTGGAACTCGTCCTGCAGTCCAGCGTTCAGTCTGGTTTGATTGCACTCGTCGTCACTTCCACTGAAACCGGCACGCTTACCGCACGCGCTGATGGCGAACAGCTAACCGTCGTCGCGAGCGATACAGCTTCCGTGGTTTCCGCCGTCCATCAACTGCTTTCGCGGGTCGGCATTCTTCCTCGTTCTGAAAGGGCAATCATCCAATGAGCACCTCGGAGATACAAGCGCTGGCAAGCGCCAAGGTTGATAAAGTACGCGCAACTCTCGCACAAGCAATTACGGGTGCTCAAGATGTCTGCCTGACATGCAGCTTCCAGGCAGAAGATGTGTTGCTCACGAAGTTGGCTATCGAATTCGATCCGCAGATTCCAATCCTCTTCCTCGATACCGGCTATCATTTCGCAGAAACCTATTCGTACCGAGACAAAATCGCAGCAGATTGGGGTCTGAATCTCATCAATCTGCTGCCTGAGAAAACCGTCGCCGAGCAGGAACTGGAGCATGGTCTGCTCTATCGCTCAGCCCCGGACCAATGCTGCAAATTGCGCAAGGTCGAGCCGCTCTTCAAAGCAGTCGCCGAATACAACGTATGGCTGACTGGTTTGCGCCGCGAGCAGGCTAGAAGCCGCGCCGCGCTGGAAGAATCTGCGATGTTCACCTTGCCGGGCGGCAAGCAGGTGCGAAAGCTTGCGCCCCTCGCAGAATGGACGACGCGCGATGTCTGGTACGCCTGCGAGCAACTGAGTATCCCGTTGCTCTCGCTCTATGAACGCGGCTATTCGTCAATCGGCTGTGAGCCATGTACTACGATTCCGCTCGATCCCAACGATCCGCGTTCCGGACGCTGGGCCGGTCAAAAAGTTGAATGCGGCATCCACATTGAAGCGGCGCCAGCCAACTAACGAAGCACCCGGGATTGAGGCAACCGTATGCAGTACTTCATCGGATTCGTTATAGCACTCTTCATCGCGCTGACGGGAGTCGGTGCCGGTACTGTCACCGTGCCTGTCCTCGTGCTGTTTCTGGGAGTACCCGCGCCAGTTGCGGTCGGAATCGGACTGATGTTTTCGACGGCTGTCAAACTGATTCTGGTTCCCGCGCAGATCGTTCGCCGTAACGTTTCCTGGCGCACTCTCGGCTTCATGCTTCTGGGCGGAGCACCAGGAGTTCTCATCGGTTCACTGTTCCTCAAACATCTTGTCAACGCCGGCTCGCAGAACCTGCTGAATGCGCTACTCGGTGCAATCCTTGTGAGCACCGCAAGCTGGCAGCTTGTTTATTCTTTCAGGCCCATGCAGCAGAATTCGAGTGCGAAGGATCGCAGCCGCTTGTTGCCATGGCTGATGCTTCCGGTCGGTGCTGAAGTTGGATTTTCATCGGCAGGCGCCGGTGCACTGGGCAGCGCTGCGCTGCTCAGCCTTACTCCGTTGGCTCCGGCAGAGGTCGTCGGTACGGATATTGCGTTCGGTTTCGTCGTTTCGCTGGTCGGCAGCGGGGCGCATTGGTTTTCGCAGGCGTCAAACCCGGAACTTCTCCTGCATCTCATCGCTGGCGGCGTATTCGGAGCGGTTACCGGTACTATGCTGACGAACAGAATTCCGCGCCGGCCTCTGCGCTTCGCACTCTGGATTTGGTTGCTTGTTCTTGGAGGGCAGTTCCTCTTTAACAGCTATCAGGTCTGGGCCGCGGCTCGCTGACGGACTTTCGAAGTCTAGCCTCCGAAATGGTAGCTCAGTCCAAGATTTGCGTTCATGACGTCGATTCCGGGATTTACAGGCACCACAAAAGCATTCGAAAAATGATAGTCGCCCCAGAGGCCCAGGCGCAGTCCGATTCGCTTCTTCATCATGACCTGCACACCGAAACCGGATTGCAGGCTGAAGCTTTCGTATGAAGCATTTGTCGCGAGAACTTTTTCAGTGAATCCAATCATTCCGCCTTTGGCAGTAATGTATGGCCGTATGGCTTTTTGTGGACGCCACATCATGCGGAAACCTATTGGTGAAATTCCAAGTCCGGGCACGATGTGGCGGGCGGTGGTTTCGGGATAGCCCCAGGGATAGGATTTTGTCGGTGTATCCAGAAGCACCAGGGGCAGAATCTCCGCAACGTAGTCCACCCGTGCGCCAAGGAAGGAACCCCAGGAGTGGCGGTCGTACTCCACGCCGCCCGTATAGAGTTTACTGCCCGTTCCGGCGGCAAAGATCCTGTAGTTGCCATAGGAAGCCAGACCTTCGAAAATGAGTTCACTCTCCACTGGCTGCCTCTCCTGTCCCGTAGCATTGACCGGCAGAGTCGATTCTGAAGGCGTTCTCGTTTCCTGCGAGCGGCCCGCGACTGAGAAATACAGGCAAAGCCCGATCATGAGGACAGAGCAAAAGCGGCTGAATTTTGTGGCGAAGTAACGATGACTTTGAATAAAGCTCGTCGCGAAGACAGGAAATCGGTGGTTTGGCAAATGGTCTCCCGGCAGCTGGAAGTTGATCGAAAGGTTCCGAAAACCATACGCAAACGATATAGCGGGAAGCTCATTTCCAACAATGGTTTGTAACCATTTTAATGGGATGTCGATGTTTTAGAAAACCCGGATTTTCGCCCGCCGAAAACATCGGCGGGCTGTGAGTCTTAGCGCGCCCGAACTTCAGCACGTTCGGCCTTGACAAGGCTTTGTGGCAAAGCCCAGGCAAACATTACGCTGCCGCTCCCAGTTACGAGATACTGGCGTCCATCCAATTCGTAAGTAATGGGAGAGGTTTGCATTGGCGCGCCGGTGCCCGCGTGCCACAGGGTCTTGCCGTCGGCAGTGCTCAGCGCCAGAATATTTCCTGTCGAATCTCCCGTAAAGGCGAGTCCCGAGTCCGTGGTCAACACGCCCGCGCCTGAGCCGCCCTTGCCTACCTCATGGCTCCAGCGGATTTTGCCGGTTTGATAGTCGATGGCCTCGATAACACCCTTGCCCCAAACGCCGTAATCAGCACCCGCCCAGCCATAATCTCCATCGGCAGGCTTAGCAAAATAGATACTCCAGCTGGGATGCGCGTCAACGATAAACAGACCGGTCTTGGGATCGAAGCTGGGGGAGCGATAGTTCGTCATGCCCCCTTCGTCTGGTGCGATCAGACGGCCATCCGGCTTGGGCTCCTTGTCCGGATTCGGAATCGGACGTCCCTCCTTGTCGATCCCAAGTGCCCAATTCGTTGGTCCGAAGGGAGCGGTTAGCAGGCTCTTGCCATTGGTGCGGTCCAGTACAAAAAAGTAGCCGTTGCGAGAGCTTTGCATCAACATCTTTCGCGGCTGCCCATGAAAGTCTGCATCTACCAGCACTGGTGTTTCGACTGCGTCCCAGTCATGTGTGTCATGTGGCGAGGCGGAGAAGCCCCACACCAGCTTGCCGGTCTCAGGGTCCAATGCAACGATGCTGCATGTCCAGGTGTCATCCCCTGGCCGAGTTTTGCCGTTCAATACAGGTGTGGGATTTCCCGTGCCCCAGTAGACCAGGTTCAGTTCGGGATCATAGGTGCCAGTCATCCAGGTCGTGCCGCCGGTTGTGCCCTGCGGAGTTCCAGTTGGAGTCGTCGCGTACCAATCCCATTGCACCTCCCCAGTATCGGGATCGAAGGAACGCAGATATCCCGGCAGATTGTCCAGATCGCCGCCAACCCCGGCAATCACGTGGTTTCGTACCACCAGCGGAGCCGTTGTGGACCAGTAGCCCTTTTTGACGTCCGCGATGATCTTGTCCCAACGTACCGTCCCGTCTTTTGCATTCAGCGAAATCAAATGAGCATCGGGAGTGGCGAAGTAGAGCCAGCCCTTATACATCGCCACGCCGCGATGGCCGATGTGATCGCCTTCTGTGGTCGGGTGGTTGAAATGCCAGAGCATGTGCCCCGACCGGGCGTCGACCGCCCATATGTTGTCGGGAACTGTAAAGTACAGAATTCCATCCACGAGCAGCGGCGAAGACTTGATCTGCGCACCCTGGTTGGTTTGAAACGCCCACGCCAGAGTGAGATCGCCGACGTTTTCGCGCGTGACCTGAGTCAGGCTGCTGTGTCGCTTTCCGGAGTAATCTCCGTGATACAGCGGCCAGCTATCAGGAGATGGATGCGCGATTTGAGAGGACTCCAGATTCTGCGACAGAGAGGGGCGCGAAAAGGAGACGAGTGCAAGGATCGCGAGTGTGGCGAGATTCGATGTAAGTTTCAGCGACTTCATAAGATCCTAGTGAGTGTGAATTTCAGAGCGATCGGCGACAGACGGTCCTTGTGGTAGTGCCCATGCGAACAACACCCCTCCGCTGCTGGTCATCAGATACTCGCGGCCATCCAGTTCGTAGGCAATCGGGGAACTCTGAATCGAGGCACCAGTGCCGGCGTGCCACAGCGTTTTGCCGTCGCTGGTCGCCAATATCAGAACATTGCCTTCCGCATCCCCAGTGATAGTGAGTCCGGAATCGGTGGTCAATACGCCCGCTCCAGATCCGCCTCGTCCAACCTCATGACTCCAGCGAATCTTGCCCGTCTGATAGTCGATGGCATCAATGACGCCTTTGCCCCAGACTCCATAGTCCGCACCAGCCCAACCGTACTCTCCGTCCGCAGGCTTGGCAAAATAGATGCTCCAACTCGGATGGGCGTCCACAATGAACAACCCGGTCTTCGAGTCGAAACTGGGAGACCGATAGTTGGTCAGTCCGCCCTCGTCCGGAGCAATCAGACGTCCATCTGGTTTGGGTTCCTTGTCGGGATTTGGAATCGGCTTTCCATCTTTATCGATTCCGAGAGCCCAATTTGTCGGACCGTACGGAGTCGTCAACAGACTCTTGCCGTTCGTGCGATCCAGCACAAAGAAGTAGCCGTTGCGCGAGGTCTGCATCAGCATCTTGCGTGGCTGTCCATGAAAATCTGCATCAACAAGCACGGGAGTTTCCACCGCGTCCCAGTCGTGCGTGTCATGCGGCGAAACCTGATAACCCCACGCCAGTTGTCCGCTATCCGGGTTGAGCGCAACGATGCTGCAAGTCCAATGATCGTCCCCTGGCCGTGTCGCCCCACTCAACACCGGCGTTGGATTTCCCGTACCCCAGAAGATCAGATTCAACTCGGGGTCATAGGTACCGGTCATCCAGGTCATGCCCCCGGTCGTGCTGTTCGGAGTTCCCACGGGCGGAGTGCTGTTCCACTGCCATTGCGTTTCGCCAGTCTCAGGATCGTAAGAGCGAAGATAGCCGGTCAGGTTATCGAAGTCGCCGGAGACGCCAACGATCACATGATTCTTGACGATCAACGGGGCCAGTGTCGTCCAGTAGCCCTTGGTCACGTCCGCAATCTCTTTCGTCCAGCGCACACTGCCGTCCTTCGCGTTCAGCGAAATCAGGTGAGCATCTGGCGTAACAAAGTAGAGCCAGCCTTTGTATATCGCGACACCGCGATGCCCGATGTGCAGGCCCTCAGTAGTTGGGTGATTGTAGTGCCAGATCACATGTCCAGATCGCGCATCCACGGCCCAGATGTTGTCGGGCACCGTGAAGTACAAGATTCCGTCGACCAGCAGTGGAGAGGACTTGATCTCCGCAGACTGATTGGTCTGGAAGGCCCACGCCATGCCGAGTCTGCCAACATTTTGCGGCGTGATCTGGGTGAGATGACTGTGCCTCATGCCGGAATAGTCACCATGATAGAGCGGCCAGCTCTCCGGCGAAGGATGCAGCAACTGCGCCGGTTCTAGATACTGCGCCACCAGCGGACATGATCCCGCCAGCAGTGCGAGAACCGCAATGGCTGCAAGACCCGGCGAGTGGACCAATTTCATATTCCAGTGAGCCAATCCACCTGATTTGGTGTGCAGAATCGGACGTATCATCGAAGAGTCTGCAGGTACGCCATCAGGTTGTGAATATCGTCGTCAGTGTACTTGGGAAATTGCTCCACGTGCGCATCTACCGGCGAATCGACCTTGTATTTGACGCGTTCAGTCGGCCATGATCGATAACTTCCGTCCTTATCGCGAAGACCGACGGTGAACTCATCTTGATAGGCGAGAGTACCGGCGATCTTTTCTCCCGAAGGGAGTGTCACGACCACTGTGCTCTTCGCGTCTCTTGGATACAGCATTCGTTCTTCAAGCTGAAGCCCCTCGTGGCGCCTTGCCACGCCAGCCAGATCGCCGGTCGGCGAGTGGCATTTTGCGCAGCCTCCAGCCCCGTTGAAGTATTTCTTGCCCGCTTCAACGTTGCCGGTTTGCAGGTCGGAGACAGCCACGCCGCGCCGGCCGCCTTTCATTGATGCTGCGGCAGTGACTCGCGCCCGAATGAAAGCCACAAGGCTTACAAGTTCCGGACTGGAGAACTGGAAGGCCGGCATTTTCTTTTCAATCCGTCCCTCTCGCACAACCCCCGATATCTGGGAGCCGTCTTTGTCCTCCAAGACCAGCTTTGACTGGGTGAGATCTGGCCCAGTCTCGCCGCCCATCGCATCGCGTCCGTGACAGAAGGCGCAGTTCTGCAGGAAAAGCGCACCGCCTGCCGCAGCCTCGCCGGTAAGTTGGATGCCTTTGCGATTTGCTCCTGCTCCGGCAGTCACGGCAGGGGTGATCTCTGTACTGCTCGCCAGATACTGCAGCAATGCGGCCAACTCTTCGTTCTGCACCCCCGGCAGTCCGGGCATACGGCCTTTGCCGGAGTGAATCAGAGTCGTAATCTGCTGGTCTGTCATCTGGTGTTTGATGCCCACCAGCGGTGGAAACGCGGGCAGAATGCCTTCGCGGTGATCTCCGTGACAAATCGCACAGTGCTTTGCGTATGAAGCCGCACCGATGTTATCAGCGGTCGGATTCGCCGCAGCAGGCTGGGCCACCTGGCTGCTCGCATTCATGCGGCCCGGAGAAGCACTGAATGCAGCATGGACAGGTGACTTGGCTGCCTGAAACGCGACCAGTCCCGTGGCAGTCGCCAAGATTGCAAGATATCTGAAACTCTTCATGCGTAATAACACTCTCATTCGAGGGAACCCGCTCCACTGTTGCGCACGATAAAGAATCGTCCCGAGTGCACTAACTCGAGTATTTAAGCAACCACATAAATCCGTAATCCATGTGCAACTGCTGATGGCAATGCATCAGCGTGTCACCAGGATTGTTCGCAACAAAGTCCACCGCAACCGTATCCAGCGGCATGATGTTGATGACGTCTTTCATCAGCCCGCTCATCGACTTGTCCCCGATACGAACCACTTCGAAACTATGCCGATGCATGTGGATAGGATGCTGATCGCCGCTGCCATTGCGAAGAATCATCCGATAGCGCTTGCCCGCCTGCACTGAGAGCGGCTCAATCTCCGGCCACGACTTGTTGTTGATCGTCCACACATCGAAGTTGGAACCCTTCTTGGCGCCAATATCGCGAAAGGTGAGCGTAAATGTATCCTCAGGCGCTGGAGCTGGCTGCGCAGACTCTCCGCCGGCAAACTGCGAGTAGTCCCATTCCACAGGGGTCGGGTCTTTCCATATCGGGGCGCCAGTTTTCCCTGCGTATTCGACCACTATGCCTAATCCCATCTGGCGCGACTTTTCGAGAGTAGAACCGAGCACCCAGATCCCTGGCGCATTCATCTCGACGACTGCGTCTACTCGCTCCGCGACGGCAAGCGACAGCACTTCGACGCTTTTGGGATTAGGAACTGGATTGCCATCCATAGCAATTACCTTGAACTGATGGCCTGGCAGCGCCAATAGAACGTTTTCAGTCGCGCTTGCGTTGAGCAGGCGCAGCAACACGCGCTGGCCCTGCTTCACTCGCAGCGGCTCTCCGTGGCCCAGCATGTGCGCGTTCATTGTCGCGTACCGATAGCCTACGTCCGACCCGGACGTAAGCGGCATATTTGCGGATTCGCTGCGCATCGTCTCGACCATGGGGACGAACGAGGGCTCCCAATGATGAATGGCGAGATTGACCTCCTGGTCGTAGTGCGCCGGCTGCTCCTTGCCATCGACCAGCAGAAAGCCAAACTGTCCGGAGTAAGTGCCCGCCGCCAGATTGTCAAAGGCTCCAGCGTGCGTGTGATACCAGCGAGTCCCGGCGGGATTCGGAGTAAGGGTGTAACGAAGCGTCCCGCCGACCGGAATCATCGGCGAACCCTCTTCCATCGCGCCGTCGTTGATCGGGTCAGTGGTGAGCCCGTGCCAGTGCGCGATCTCAGGAAGGGAACTGGAGTTCGTCACATCAATCGTTACAGGGACGCCCTGACGCAAGCGCAACAACGGGCCCGGTACCTGACCGTTGTAGGAAGTTGTCTTGATCGTCACGCCCTTGCCAATCTCTAGCGTGCACGGTTCGATGCGCAGAGAGTGGTCGGCCTTGCCCACCGGCTTCGCGCCAGTCTGGTTCGCCTGCATTGGAGACAGTCCGCGAAGGGATTGACTTGCGAGCAACGCACTCGCCGACGCGAGAAAGCTTCTACGATTCATCTTTGCCATTCCGCCATTCTATAAATGCTCCGCTTCTGAGTTTTACGCTCATTCCAATCGGCTGAGCCCATTCGTGACTTAGACCCACCACGCAGCGCCAGGTGTTTCCTTCAAGATGATTTCATTCAGAAATTTTGCTGCTTTCGACAGTCCCTCTTCCGAAGAGAGCAGGCTGTCTTCATGTTCAATCGAGAGAACGTCGTCGTAGCCAAACATGCGGAGCGTAGATACAAACTCCTTCCACCACTCAGCGCCGTGCCCGTACCCGCAGGTCCTGAATATCCATCCACGATTCCGTTCGTCGGTGTACGGTTTGGTGTCGAGCACGCCAGTACGCGGCAGGTTCGTCGGATAGAACTGCGTATCCTTGGCGTGAACATGAAAGATCGCATCACCCAGCACTCGAATCGCGGCAATCGGATCAATGTTCTGCCAGAACATATGGCTCGGATCGTAGTTGCAGCCAATAGACCGGCCTGCAATCGCGCGCAGACGGAGCAGCGTTTCCGGACTATACACAACGAATCCGGGATGCATCTCAATCGCGATTCGAACACCGTGATCGGCGGCGAATTTTGCGCGCTCAACCCAATATGGCTCCACAACCTTGTCCCATTGCCAGGCCAGCACATCGAGATACTCGGGTGGCCACGGGCAAGTCACCCAGTTGGGCGCCTTTGCATCTGGAGAATCTCCGGGGCATCCGGAGAAATCGACGACGGTCTTTACGCCCAGCTTCTCCGCCAGCAGAATTGTCTTACGATTGACTTCCTGAAATTGAAACGCCTGTGCAGGGTCCGGATGCAAGGGATTTCCGTGGCAACTCAGCGCGCTGATGCTCGTTCCATGTACTGCAAGCGCTTCCTTGAATTTTTCAAGCGCGCCATCATCCTCCAGCATCGCAAGATCGCAGTGTGCGCCACCGGGATAATTGCCTGTCCCAAGTTCCACCGTCGTGATGTCAACTGCCTTCAGCTTCGCCAGCACGTCTCCGAGAGGCAGCTTCGACAGCAGGGGCGTAAACACTCCCAATCTCATTTCCCAGCTTCTCCTTGTTACCGTTCAGGCGCGAACAACGGCATTTCGCGCTACCATGTACCTTATTCGCCTGCCGCTGCAAACTCCACCTGCTGCCAGACACCGCCAGCGGCGTGGCTTCGCAACATAGCGTCCACCAGACATGTGGAGCGATACCCATCGTTGAATGTAGGCAACATTGTCGGCTTGACCTCCGGTGCTCCGCCTTCGGCAATCCACGCATACGCATCACGAATCAGATTGCAGAAGGCATCCGCCCAGGACTCCTGGTGCCCGCCAGGTAGATGCACATAGCGCAATGCATCCGGCGAAACAAGAGACGGGTCCTTCGCCATCACAGCGTTCGGCTGTTTACTGTGCCCAATCCATAGTTCATTCTGCTGTTCCTGCTTCCATTTCAGAGAAGTGGTCAACCCGTTCACCTCGAGCACTAGGTCGTTCTTGTGACCGGGTAGTACCTGACCTACGGAAAAGCAGCCCTTTGAGCCGTTCTCGAAGCGCAACAGGACGCTGGCCAGGTCTTCAGCCTCCACAGTCACAGGCTCCCGCTCTCCCGTGGTCTTGGTCGAGAACGCCTCCGCGGAACCTCCAGCCGAGTAACGGACCGGGATTACCGTCGTGATATCTGCCAGAACGGAGGTGATCTTCAGTCCAGAGACATGCTCCGCCAGGTCGCACCAGTGAGAGCCGATATCTCCAAGCGCCGAACTGGTACCGCCTTTAGATGGGTCAGATCGCCACGAGTACACATTGGGGTCGGACATCCAATCCTGCAGGTAATGCCCATGCACAAAGCTAACTGCGCCGCTTTCACCCCGCGCAATCATGCCCCGCGCCTGTTGTACTAGCGGATTGCCACGATAGTTGAAGGTGACAACATGAGCGACCTTTGCCGCCATGGCCGCATCGCGCAAGGTGCGGCCCTCTGCGGGATTCACGGCCAACGGCTTGTCGGAGATCACGTGCTTGCCGGCGGCAAGAGCAGCGAGAGTTACCGGAAGATGCAGATAATTGGGCGTCGTGTTGTGGATCACCTGGACATCCGGATCGGCGATCAGCGCATGATAGTCGCCGTAGGCGCGCTCGACCTTGTATTCGCGCGCCTTCCTGTCAGCGGATTGCTGGGACGAGCCGGCAATAGCGACCACATCCACATCACCCAGTCGCCGTACGGCGTCAACGTGGTGCGCTGCAACAAACCCGGGGCCGATCAAGCCCATGCCAATTCTCTTCATAGAGCTTTGTGTATACCTTCCTGAGAAACTCGCTTGAATCTACTTAACCGCTGGCCGAGCATGAGATTCCGTGCTGCCTTCTGTCATTCCCAAAGCCCAACGGATCGCTTCAAAGTACATCTTGCGAATATCCGGATCCTCCCAGGACTCTTCCGTATGTCCGAGCGTGGAATAGAATACCCTGCCCTTGCCGTACATCTTGCTCCACGCGACTGGAAAGTCATGATCCATGCGGTGGATCCGGGGATTGTTCGAATAGTCCAGTTTGCTTGGATCAAGACTGAGCAGCACGTTGACCTTGTCACGAGACCACGCTTTCGGCTGGTAGATCTCGTCAAACTTCACAAAAGCCTTGGGAAAGTGCCGTACTGCAGGGAAGTCTGGATCTTCGTTGATAATTGGCGCCTGGAAAGTCATCCACGGATGCTGGTCGAACCAGCCGCCAATCATCTCGCCATATTCCGGCCAGGTATAGTTGGTGTCCAGCGCCGCGTGAATCCCCACAAAACCCTTGCCGTCGTCATGAATGAACGACAGCATGTCCTGCTTCTGCGTTGCGTCCATATCGAGTTCGCCCGTGGTGCTGGCAAAGATCAGCAGGTCAAAGTAGTTCAGGTTCTTTGCGTTCCTGCCTAGATCCTTCTTGGTGAGCAACTCGGTGTCCGTACGCATCTCAGTATCCCATAGGCCGCTTTGCTGACCCATGTTGTAGATCGCAGCCATAGCTGCAGAGATGGAGTCATGCTCAAAGCCCTTGGTCTGGCCGACGACCAGCACATGCTTGAGATGGGTCGGTTTGGCGTGTGGGGCCGCTGGCAACGATTCATTTCCGGCAGCCTGACCTTGCGCGGAATTGCTGAGGAAGACTAGTGCCAGGCTCGCAAATCCAACCAAAGCAAGTGAGAGACAAAAACAGTTCCGAGGAGTACGCAAGTGATCTCCTTACAGGCTCAAAAGCATCAATTTTTCCGGGAAGCGGTTTGCCTCGCGGTCAGACTCTAGCCGCGCTCTTAATCGTCCGGCGGTTCTAACGAGCTACATTAGCGAGAATGGAAAGCTTTCCATTCTCATTTTCAACTGGAATATTGCTCGCTGAGAAGTGTACTCGGCTGCCCGCCAAACGCGCAACACCGGCTAACTGGTTCATGAAACTGCGTCCGTTAGGGCAGCCTTGTACGCTTCAATTTCCCTTACTTTTGACCGATCACCTCCAGAAGCGAGGCATCCGGTCCCGACCATGCCGGTGCTCCCTCGTGAGCGAGCTTGCCGGATGCATCGTCCCAGTGCAAGCGAGTGATCTTGTTCTCGCCCTTTTCGTAGGCGTAGGTTTTGCCATCATCCTGATACAGCGAGAAGCTGCCATCTGCGCCCGGGTAAACGCGGATTTTGGCCAGCGCCTGTGGCTCATTGGTACTCAGCACGGGCACGCCTAACGGAAGAATTGAGCCAGCCTTTACAAACAGGGGCAGGGAATCGATTGGAGCGTTGACAGAAATGGTTTGGCCACCGTGGAATCGCTCATTAGTCCAGTAGTTGTACCAGTCTGTGCCGGCGGGCAAGTAGACTTCGCGGCTGGTTTCGCCTTGATCGGTTACCGGAGCCACAAGGAACGCCGGCCCGAACATGTATTCGTCCGTCAGATTTGCAGCTTTCGCGTCGTTCGGAAAATCCATGAACAAAGCCCGCATATAAGGCGCGCCGGACTTATACGTGTCGTAGCCGAGAGAGTAAATATAGGGCATCAGCTCGTAGCGAAGCTTGAGATATTTTTCGAGGATCGGCTCCGCTTGTTTCCCGTAGCTCCATACCTCGTTGAAGTTTCGGCTGCCGTGGGTCCGCATGATTGGCAGAAAGGTCGCGTACTCAAACCAGCGCGTGTAGAGTTCCGGATAATCGTCGTAACCGCCAACATTGTCACGAGCATCCGAAGGATCAAGCAGCGGCGGGTGCGCCGGATGATGTTCGCGCGGCAGATATTGCCAGCCGCCCGTGTCGTTGCTCCAGTAAGCAAGTCCGGAGGCCGCAGCGTCGAGGCCTGTCGGTATCTGCCGCTTTAGAGTGTCCCATGTGCCATAGATATCCGACGACCAGACGATGGTGCCCTTGCTCTGGACGCCAAGATAAGCGTCGCGCGAAAGAATCAACGCGCGGTGATTCGTATCACGGCGGAAACCGTCGTATAAAGCCCCAGTGTGGAAGAGCGGATAGACGTTGTAATACCTTGTACCCGGCCCTATGTGATAGTAACTTCCATTGGGAGGCAGATCGGGCTCCGTCTCGTCGGCCCATAGGGAATCGAAGCCTTTGCTTAGAATGTTGTCGCGAATCGTATCCCAGTACCATCGCGCAGCCTCAGGATTGGTCGTGTCAATATCCGAACCGGCGCGGTCGTACGGCAGGCCATTCGTTGGCGTGCCATCTGCCAGGTGTTCGAACCAGCCATTCTTCTTGATCACGTCATAGAAACGATCATCGGGCACAAAGCGCGGCCACACACTGATCATGGTCTGAAAGCCCATCTTGTGCAGTTCGTCATTCATGGCCTTGGGATCAGGCCAGTTCTTCGGGTCAAGGTCCATTTGGCCCATCTTGGTGTAATAGAACCAATCCACGACGAGCACGTCGGCAGGCAGATGTCTGTCGCGGTAACCCTTTGCGACGTTCAACAATTCGTCCTGTGTAATATAGCGTTGCTTGCATTGGATGTAACCGTAGGCAGCCTTAGGTAGCAGTGGTGTGGCACCAGTCAAAAGGCGATAGCCTGAGTAGATCTCGTCTGTGTTCTTCCCCGCGATTACAAAGAAAGAGACTCGGTTACCAACCTGCGAGGTCCACTTAGTTTGCTCGTTGAAGCCCGGCTCGATTGTTGTCTGCGAGGGATTGTCCCAGAGTAAACCATATCCTTTGTTTGTAACTACGAAAGGAATACACCAGGTTGGTCCGCCTGTTGCGGTGTAGTTATTCCAACACTCCACGGTATGGCCCCGGTGATCGAGATAGCCCTCTTGATTCTGACCCAGGCCATAATAGTGTTCGTCATCCGGCGAAGCAAAGGTCGCACCTACCTGAAAGAACGGTTCATCCGAAGGCCGGCGATCATGGAGGATATCTGCGTTGCCGTCCTTGTAATTCGGAACGGACATCTGCCAGCCCTTCAACTCCAGAAGCAATTTTCCATCCGGTGTTGAAAACCGAATGTTGGCTCCCGGCGCGGAGCCATTGAAATACTTCCCGATGGACGCTGCTGTCTTCTGGACGTTAGTCTCCGCTTCGGGGCCACCTGACGCTGGCGCAGGGATACGGGTCTTCGCTTCGGTCGGTAGGCTCACTACCATCCGCGAGGAACGATAGACTCTGGCCAGGTCGGAATCGTCGACGGTCCACTCTTTCGCGTCCGGAGTGGCTTGAATCCCGTAACCTGGCGCCGCCGTGGCCTGGTCTTTGTCCAAACTCAACGTTACGCGAATCACGTTCGGAGCATATGGCTCGAGAACGATCGTGCTTTCGCCACGGGGGATCACAACTCTCTGTTGTTGTGCCGATGCGTTTGGGATAAGAATCAATGCAGAGATCCACATCGACGCTATTCCAGCCGCCCTACAAGACTTTTTCATCATTTTAAAATTCTTCCCAGAATTGAAATCGTTTGCATCTGAAGTGTACGCCCCGAGACGAACTCTTGGCACGAAGGCTGCCGCCCAGAGGCGGCCGTCTAACACTGAACTTTTAAGGTTGGATCTTCACTCCGGAATGTGTGCCGCACGGTTGTCGATTCAGAAAACACTCGTAAATTCGCAAGAGTGATCCAAGCGGCAGGAATTACCTGCCATGAGAATTTTTGTCGCGCGTCTATCCCTCAATGACAATGCGAAGTACGCATCTCCATTTTCTTAATGCGACCGGGTATCACCTGGCTTTTCTAAGGACGGGTCACACACCAGTACTTGTGAGTTGGCATCTATCTTGTATTCTAAGTCGAACTATCTTCGTCCATTGCGATTACGGATGGACTTCCGCCATCCCAACATCGTCGGAACCTTCGTCTATCACTACCATATCCTCGACCACGAAGACAAAGGAATGATGGGTTCGATTCAGGTGCTTCCCGCTGAGACTTCTACCGTGGCCGGAGGGGCTGCAGCCAGCGGTTCGCAATAGTAGGCAACCCCTGCCAGAGGCCTACCAGTCGATCTTGTCCGGGAAAAACTCTGCGATCAAGTCATCGTAATAAGGTTTCAATTCCTTGAGATTCGGCTTAGCCGCGCCCTTCGAATAGAGGTCGTAGGGATTGAACTTCAGCACCCAGGGCAGCATCTCTTCATCATGCTTGGACAGAAGATGCCCGTAAGCCCCCTGCTGATGCCACGCGTAGAAGGAATGATAGCGGAGCATGTACAGCGCCTCTTCCGGCAGATAGTCCTTTACGACATGGCCGATGTAAGCGTCGTGACCCCACGACATGTGGACATTGCTCAGCCCGCAATTTGGCTCATAAATTCCGAATTTGGTTTGATATTCGGGCACCGAGAAGTCCGGATTCGCGGAGAAATATTCGGGGAACACAACCTTCTCGGAGTAGGCGCAGCCAACCGGAAATGTATCGCCCACAACTGCCCATTGGGGCTCGCCATAGAGACACAACACCTTGCCCAGATCGTGAATAAAGCCGGTTAGAACCATCCAGCGCGGATGACCATCCTTACGAATGGCCTCGGATGTTTGGAGCAGGTGCTCAATCTGGGTCAGGTCAGTGTCCGGGTCGCTCTCATCCACCAATGTGTTGAGGAATTCGGCAGCTTCCCAGATGCTCTTTTTTCCCTTGTCGAGAGCAAAATACTCCCGTTCCTTGGCCACGGCAAAGTCCAGGGTCTGATACTTGTGGTTCTCCCGGTAAAACTCCGCGACCGTGGGGATGACATTTGCGTCATAGTTGCGGAACTCCGCTTCGCTCTTGCCCTCGCGATAGCGTCCAGCAACGAAATCGCCCCAACTGTCCTCAATCAATAAGGCATTCTGCGCCGATGTCGAAGATTCAATCGCCATGGATGCACCCCTTTGGGAAATGGATTCGGCCAACTTCCGGTAACGCTAACGCTCCTGAGCTTATCAGGAACCGAGCAAAACCGCGAGGGGGTTGACGTTAGGAATAGGCAGCAAAAAGGGCTCGCGTAAGCGGGCCCTTTTCTTTGTAACGCTTTGGATACTCAGAGCAGCGAATTGCGGCCTCTCAGAATTCGTTCCACAGCGCCTGGTTATAGACCTCGTGATGGTATTGGACCTCGGACCCCTTGACGAAGGTGCCCAACTGACGCGGGGAGCGATCTGCCGCTGCCCTCTTGAGCTCCGTAAAGCGGTTTTGCACATCGGCCCCAAGAATCTCCGCAATCCAGGTTGCACTTGAGAAGTCTTCGATGGCGGAGTAGATGTTGTCCGGCAGGTAGCGGTGCGCCTGACGCAGGTTGTCGATCGAGGCCACCTGTCCGTCGATGCCGGTCTTGAACAACGAATAGAGCACCAGGTAGGGGTTGGCGTCCGGAGCGACCGAGCGCACTTCAACTCGCATGGACTTGGAGTTCCCGATCGGCACTCGAATCATCGAACCGCGATCCGTAGCCGAAGCCTTGATCTGATTGGGAGCTTCAAAGTGCGGATCGAGCCGGCGGTAGGAGTTCACGCTGGGGTTGAGAATCAGACAGATGTCCAGCGCGTGCGACAGAATACGATCGATGTACTCCCAGCCAAACGACGAGAGCTGTTCCTGGCCGGCTGGATCCCAGAACAGGTTGGTCTTGTCCCGGGTAATCGACATATTGGTGTGCATGCCGCTGCCGTTCACGCCCACCACGGGCTTGGGCAGAAAACTCGCCGTGTAACCCATATTCGTGGCAACCTGACGCGTGAGCAGCTTGTAAAGCTGGATCTGATCGGCGGCAGCTACGACTTCGCCATAGGAATAGTTGATCTCGAATTGGCTTGGAGCCACTTCCGGATGATCCTTCTCATTCTGGAAGCCCATGGCGCGTTGCACTTCCGCGCAGGTATCAATGAACTGACGCAGCGGGTCTAATGGGAGCGAGTGATAGTAGCCGCCGGTGTTTACGTATTCGAATTTGCCGGTCTGGTGGTATTTCTTTTCGGCATCGCGCCCGGCGAAGAGGAAGCCCTCGATCTCATTGGCCGCGTTGAGGGTGTAGCCCTTCTCCTTGTACAGCCGGTCCGAGTAGTTCTTGAGAACTCCGCGTAGATCACCCGCGTACGGCGCGCCGCTCTTGTCGATCACTGTCCCGAATACCAGCACTTTGCCATTGCCGAAAACGTCGGCCGGAACCCAATAGAAGGCGCTCCAATCGATTCCCAGACGCAAATCGCTCTCCTTCTGCGCGGTAAAGCCGCGAATCGAGGAGCCATCGAAGGTCAGGTTGTCGTAGCTGGCAACCAGAAACTTCTTGTCGTAATCCAAAAGGTGCAGCCGGCCCTCAAGATCGGAAAACAGCACTGTTACTGCCTTGATGCGTTTCTCGTCCGTCAGGTACTTCAAGCGCGCTTCGCGGATCTCGTCTGCGGAAACCCGGTTCAGACGGTCGCTCTTGGCCTTGAGGTTGAGTTCTTCCAACTCCTCGTAGGAGAGGGCAAGAAAATTACGATACTCGGTAGACATGAATCTCCTTCCTTGCGAAAAAGGGAATTGATACAGCACAAACCAGGACCTCAGGCATCAAGAACCCGGAAAGTTTTAAGTCGCTACGGTGGGGAATCGATCACTCAACGATGCGGGCGAATAGATACGCGAGACGAAAGCAAGATTGAAACGAGGGTCGATCCGCCATAATCGCATATTTTACGCGAAAGACCCGGGTCTCGCATGGTTCGGTCCCAGATCCTGCACCAGGATCGAGACACGCCCCCTCAAGCCGCTCCTAGTCTTCGTGAACCGACAATCAAGGTTGCGGTCTTCGGAGAAGAAAAATCTATACCTCGTATAAAGCGAGCTTTGTGCTGACTAAAATACGTCCTCAGTCAATTACTGCGATCCATGCACTCGTTCCTGCCATTTCCACACGCAGGTTTTCACCATCCCACTGAGCTTTGGCGTCTCCAAGGACCGTGTGGGATTGCGATGCCCCTTCGAGCAGCGTGCCGCCAAGTTTGAGGTTCACCGTCGAGTCCGTCGCCGCGCGGTTCACGACAACGAGAACTTTGCCTCCCGGAGCACTCTTCTCGCCAGCATTTCTCGCGAGTACTCGCGTGTAGGCCAGCACGTCCTTGTCAGCGGCGAGCACCTGCATCTCGCCAGTCTGCAGCGCGGCGTACTTTGCCCGCATCGTCAACAGGTTCTGCACCCAATCATGCATTACAGCCTGCTCCGGCGTTCGGCCCGTGAAAGCGCTCTGCGTGGCTTCAGGCCACCCGCCGGGAAAATCGCGCCGGTTATCAGGGTCGTCTCCGCCCTGCATTGCGATCTCGTCCCCGGAGTAGATCTGCGGCATTCCGCGCATCGTCAACAGGATGGTAAAAGCAAGCCGCATATTTTCCGGTGTCGCGCCCTTGTTCGACAGAAATCGTGAATTGTCGTGGTTCCCAAGAAATGGAATCAGCCGCTCGGGGTGCGGAAAGAGCGCATCGAGCCGCCATACATCTGTCAGGTGAGACATCGGCTCATCTTTGAAAAAGACATCCCGAAGCGCGCAAAAGCTTGGAAAGTCAAACGGTGTATCCAGTCCGGTATCAACGCCGTTGCGGGTGACACCTCCGGCAAAGGAGGAGGTGATGGTTGCGTCGCAGTTGTAAACCTCGCCGACGGTGGTCAGCTTCGGATAGATTCCATGGATTTGTGCGTGAAAGTCATGCCAGAACGCGCGGCCAACGTAAGGAAAAGTATCGATGCGCAGACCATCCGCGCCGGTCTGCTCAATCCACCACATCGCGTTTTGGATGAGGTATTGCGACGTCGCCGGGTTCTCCTGATTCAGGTCGGGAAGAGTGTTCGCAAACCAGCCTTGCAGGACGTATTGCTGATCGCGCCAGGGCGCGTGCGGGTCAACAAGCGGACGGAATTCCCCTACCGCTTCGTGGTGATCGGCCTTGGTTCCATGCAACCAATCGGGGTCGGGCTCATCGTCGACCCACACATTCTTTGGACCGACATGGTTCGGTACGGTGTCGAGCACCAGTTTCATCTGGCGCCGATGTAGTTCAGCGGCCAGTGCCTGTAAATCCGCGAGCGTGCCATAGTGAGGATCGACCGCATACATATCCGTTGCGCCGTAACCGTGATAGCTATCGGGCTCATGTCGATTGGCATAAACCGGCGTCATCCAAACCGTGGTAAAGCCGAGTTGTTGAATGTAGTCAAGGTGTTGCGTTATGCCGCGAAGATCCCCTCCATGCCAGCCGCGAACCCTGCTACGCTCAGTTGCGGCTTCGGCGCTGCTCTCAGGCTGTGTGCCTTCGCCACCGTCATTGGTGAGGTCGCCGTCAGCGAAACGATCGGTCATGATCAAATACATCGCGTCCCGCGACGAGAAGCCCGCGAATCCATCCGCCGCAGACCGCCGCTCCTCAAAGCGATACTCCCGGCTGGTATCTCCGCCCGGCGTACGCGCATCGATAGTGAGGGTCTCAGCCTTCGCTGGCGAAGCATTGAGCCACAACTCCGCCCAGTGCCCATTTGCAGAGATCTTCGCCTGATCGATGTGCAGGTGACTGTCACTGAGCGTGAAGTGTGCCGCGGAAAGATGCTCTCCCTGAACAAGAAGCATTGGCTTTGGCATGGCGGCCCACCAATTCGGCGGGTCTATTTTCGCGATCGCGGGAGCAGAACTATCGTTTGCAAACAGAGTTGAAGGCAGGAATGCAAGAAAGGCCACGGCGAAAGAGTTGACGTACTTCGCAAAACTCATTACAAGCATCCTTTAAGCAGAGAGTTGGTGACGCGGCAGGATGTACCGCCATTCAGTGAATCTCCAAGGCGCCGCCGCTGGTTCGCGCACGGCCCCTGGAGTTGAAAGCGGTTCGCTTAGAAGAGAAAGCGCACTGCCATTTGCATCTGCCGTTCCGAATACTCACGTGTACCCGTGATCTGACCGAATGTTCCATCGATGATGTTTGCATCCGGATTGGTAAACTGCGGCGTGTTTGTCACGTTGTAGACCTCCGCGCGAAGCTCCGTTGCAAAGCGTTCAGTAAAGTGCAGCGTCTTGAACAGAGAGATATCGCCCTCCGCGAGCCCAGGGCCAAAATATTCGTTGCGGCCCGTGTTGCCTTCCGTACCGGGCGCTGGCGCTGAGAAGTCAGACTTTACCAGATAAGGCTGGCTGAGGACACTGTGTGTCACAGGGTCTCCACCCTTCTCATTGGCGCGCAAACTGTAGGACGACCCGAAGTTCTCGACGCCGATAACGCTGAACGGCGAACCGGTTTCGGCAGAGACAATCGTATTGAGTTGCCACCCTCCTATAACCATATCCAACCCGCGGCCCACGTGATTCGCAAACATCTGGCCACGCCCGAATGGCAGTGTATACAAAGCACTCGCAACGAAGACGTTCCGCTGGTCGAGGGTTGAGTTACCCTTGTTCAGCGCGTGGTTGTAGACGTAGATCGGGCTAACTGCGTAGAAGTCCAGATAGCCGTCCGTGTCGTCGATGTTGTGCGCCCACGTATACGAACTGGTGAAGATCAGGGTGTTAGTCGCCTTGTAGTTGAGTTGAGCCTGCAAGCTGTTGTAGTGCGACACGCCATCGGTCTTGTTCAGCACCACCTCGCCGATATTCGGATACGGATTCGGAGTCGTGCTCGGCGTTCCAAGCGGATTGGTATTGTCAAGGTAGCCGGTCGCGAGATGCGTGGTCTTGTTGCCCACGTAGCCCAGCGTAATAATTGTCTTCGTTCCAAACTGCTGCTGTAGCTGCAGGTCGTACTGTTGCACATTGGGAAGCTTCTCCGTCCGCTCTACAGCAAACACGTTAATGCCGGCAGGTGGATCATTCGGATTGAAGTTAGGGAATCCTGGCAACGGCAGCGGTCCCGTTGCGTTCGCATTGCTGTTTTGATTCGGAGTTGCCGCGCCCGTGAACGTATAGCGGTAGCCTTGCTGCGCTGTGTAGTTGACGCTGCCGCCAAAGGGCACCTGCTGACCAAGCTGGTTATCGATGCCGCCACGATCGAGGAAATAGTAAATTCCATAGCCTCCGCGCAGCACCGTCTTGCCTGTGCCAAATACGTCGTATGCAAATCCGATGCGAGGAGCGAAGTTGCCGTAGTTGTTGTTGATGATGGTGCGCGGCACACCATTGACCCCGGCCAGCTCTATCGTGCCGGTTGCCGGATCGAGCGCTGCCTGGCGGTTGTACTCCTCGGTCGGCCACGTGATGATGTCGTAGCGCAAGCCGAGATTGAGCATCAACCGCTGCGTCGCATGCCAGTCATCCTCACCAAAGATACCAAACTCATAATTGCGGGTTCCATAGAAACCGCTTTGTGCGCCGATGCTGTAGTAGTCAGTGAAACCGGCGAGCATCTCTGAGACTACGTATCCAGTTGAGTCGCCCGAAGCGAAATTGAAGTATCCCTTGCCGGAGATCGGACGGAAGTAAGCCACCTCGCGCCGAATCGCAGCCGCGCCAAATTTGAAGGTATGCTTTGTCCTCGCAATGGTTACAGCGTCATTGATCTCATAGGTGTTTTCCGGTACCGCGTAGGTCCCGTAGTCACCCGTGTAATCGATCTCGTTTCCATTGCCTCCAATCAGCGCCCCGCCGCCGAGATTGGCATTGCGATTGGCGTTCACAATCCCCAGATCAGCCGAGATCGGCACGCCGGAGAATACCGGTACGTTTGCGAACGTATAACGGTTGTAGCCGATACGAAACTCGTTAATCACAGTCGGCGAAAAGATGTGTGTTTCCCCGACGGCATAACCACGGCCATGCACATAATTCTCGCCGGAGGCGAAGCCCGCAGGCAGGTTCGGCAGCGAGGAAGTGCGGCTGAAGTTGCTGTTGTCATACACAAACCGCGCAAAGGCACGATCACTCTTTGTGAGATTCCCATCCGCACGCACGTCGAAGGTGTTGTTGTGCGTAACGTTGACGCGCGAGGTCGTGTAGTTATTCTCCGTTCCGTTTGTCGTGCCCGAAGTGTTAGGCAGCGGATAGGCGTTGAGATAGTTGAGGGCAGCCGGGTTCAGCTGGGTGCTCGGAATGATGTTCCCAGGAAAGGGGTTGCAAGTCAGAGGATCGTAAATAGCTCCGCTCGTGTACACCGCCGTACCGTTCGGGCCATTCGGGTAAAGATTGGGACAGAAGATGTAAAGAGGTGCGGCCGTAATCCCGGTAGTTCCTAGCAGCTCAGAGAAGTTGCCCTGCCGCATCAGCATGGTAGGTACCGTATCCGACTCCGCATTGAGAGGTTGGTTCTCGCGAACACCCTGGTAGTCGCCAAACAGGAAGACATGGTTCTTCCACACCGGTCCGCCAACAGAGCCGCCAAAAGTATTGCGTTTGAAGGGCAGAACAGGTGTTGGAGCAACACCAATGAACCCGTGGTTCGGGTTCGAATCAAAAAGACTTGAACGCCCGAATTCAAAGGCCGATCCGTGGAACTGGCTGCCTCCAGACTTAATGGACGACTGGACGATCGCGCCTCCAGCTCGTCCGAACTCCGCAGGTGCGGTGCTCGTATTCACTTTGAACTCTTCTGTTCCTTCAATGTTCGGGAAGAAATCAAGCGTGTTGACCAGCGACTCGTTATTGTCGATCCCGTCCAGGATGAAGTTGTTCGCCTGAGGCCGCAATCCATTGGTCGAAAGCGAGCCACCGCCCGATTCTGAGTTCCGGAAGGTCTCCACGTCTCCGTTAACACCCGACGCGGAATTGCCATAGTTTCCGCGAGTCACACCCGGAGTGAGCAGCGCAAGCTGAGTGAAATTGCGGCCGTTCAACGGCAGTTCCGTAACCTGCCTCCCCTGGATATCTTCGCCGACCGAAGAGGTCGAGGTATCAACCAGCGGCGCTGCATCCGTCACCTGCACAACAGTCGTGGCGCCACCGGGCTGAAGGTGCGCATTAATCTCCTGAACTTGCGAAACCTCGAGCGTAAATGATTGGCTGATCGACGTGAAGCCGTCCATTGAGATATCTACCTTGTACTGGCCACGGGGCACGGCAGCAAAGGTGAATGTTCCATCATCCTTCGAAGTCATCTTGCTGATAGCGCCGGTATCGACATCGGTCAGCGTGATAGTGGCTCCAGGAATGATTGCGCCGGTGGCATCGGACACTGTTCCTGTGACACGGCCGCTATCCGTCTGTGCGGATGCGATTACGGAGACTAGGTAGAAAAGGGCGGCGACTATGGGGAGAATGTGCGCTCGTGTGTCCGGGGGATTCCTGAATCTCATAACAACCTCCAGCGTCTTTGACTGCGGCTTACGCTGAATTGATTCCTGAATTTCGCTAGGACACACCCCACAACGCTACTAATGTTTACTCAAATAATGCTTTAACTTAGCGCGAATATCCCTCCCTTTGATGCTGATTTTTCCGGTATGGGTTCATGAATCTTGCGGAGGTCTCCGCACGACGAGCTTCAATGAATGTAGGTGGCAGTAGGCGATGTGAGAATGTAAATGAGTAAGGCTTACAGCGTGCTCACTTCGAATACGGTGAGTCCGAGTTCTCTCGCAGCTTCCCCCAGGTATTCGGTATAGTCGTCCTTTCCCTTTGACCTCTGATCCCAAACCAGGGAAACTGCGGCTTGATCGCCGGAAGCCTCCGCCACGCGCACAATTTCGTCGAGAATGGCGTGGTTCGCTCTAACATATGCCTCATCGCCCTGGCTAAGTTGTAAATCGATAAGATCCTTCCGGTGCTCGGCCGCTGCGATGATCCGGTCGAAGATGGGTCCCCAATCTCCCGGCCGGTCAATCACGGAGGTCTGGCGGAATTGGCCCGGTTCAAACGGAAGAATGATCCGGCTCCGGATGTCCAGTGTCTCGGCGACTTGCAGAGCGATGAGGTCGGCGCCGCAGGCCGCTGAACAAACCAGGACGCGCACACCCTGCTCCGAAAGCAGGCGTTCCAGGCGCTCCCCGACCTTCCCTGCGTTTCCGAAAGGAAATACCGGATCGGATGTTTCCCGCGCATCAATCCGACGTCCAGCCAATCCAAGTATCATTCCGTTCTCCAACTCGTTTTGAGATATCTGATCCTGACTCATCGCGCCAATAAATTCTTCAACTTCCATCTGTTTCATGCTACGCTTGCGCCCATTGAGAACCAATCTATGCCAGATCCGATCGAGATTCCTCCATCCGACTCCCCGGACGATACTGCGGGGAAATTCAAGCATAATGCAGAAGTAATCATCCTTCTCTTCGGCAGAGCGGACGACACCAGATCCGCAGAAGTGCGAAGTGCTTTTGCGCGGGCACTCATTCCCATCGCGATCCTCTCGAACGCGCTCTTCGTCGACGATGGCGCGGCCAATGGACTTGCCGGGCTGCTTGGCGACGCTATCGATCAGGTAGACCTGGCGCCTGCCACGCTCGGCATTCTGTCGCCGGGAACTACCGCGCCAGCCGCGAATCACGCGGCGCTGATGCGGCTACCCGCGCAGTGTGCAAACCCCGGCAAGGCTCGGTTCTTGATCGCGGCAGGCCTGGCGGGAAAGCCGCCTTCAGCCAGGAAGCTAACTATCGCCCTCCTCATCGGCGGCAGCGATTCCGACAAGGCAATCGCGTTGCGCTGCGCGCGCAATTGCTGGCCGCTGTTGGTCATGCGGAATACAGGGGTGCTTGGAGATGCGCTGCTCACTGCCAAGGATTCCGTGGATGCTGGTGGCAAACTCGCAGAAATAGCCGATCCGGATGTGCGTGAGATCGTCGACAGCGGCATGATGCGAGCAATCGATTTCTCCGCCGATACGGACACCTTAAAACGGCTGCTGCTTGGCCCAATTCAAAAGCCAGGGGAAATTCTTGCTGACGCATGGTCTCGCTATGACGAACTCGATAAAGGCGCGGTCAAAAAGCAGACCTGGTTTCGGACGACCCAGATTGCAATCCTCCTTCTGACGGTGCTCGCAACCTTGATGGCCATTTTGTTCTCTGTGATCCATGGCCTCGATCCTCACAAATACTCTTGGGCGCAGTCCGCCGAAGGAACGCTGCACATCGTCATGATCGTCATCCCGATCAGCATCTCGCTGCTGGTTGGGTTCAACGCCCGGTTCCGCGATGGAAACAAGTGGATACTGCTACGCGCCGCCTCAGAATCGGTGAAACAGCATATCTTCCGATATCGCACCAGGTCGGGCGCTTACAGCGAAGATCAATGCAAAACACAGTCAGCGTCCACACAGCTTGCTTCCAACATCCGGGACATCACCTCAAATCTCGGGCAGAGTGAGGTCAATCGTACCAATCTCGCACCGCAACCGATTGGAGACCCTCAGCGAACCACCTTCCTCACCGCGGAAGAATATCTTCGCACCCGGGTTGACGATCAGATCGCCTATTTTGTGAAAACGACCCGGCGGCTTTATCGCCAATTGATGATCCTCCAGATCTGTATACTCTCCGCCGGCGGCGCAGGCACATTCCTTGCCGCCATCAAATTGGATCTTTGGGTCGCATTCACCACCGCCCTCGCGACGGCCTTCGCATCGAAACTGGAACTCGATCAGGTCGAGACTTCACTTGTTCAATACAACGCAGCCCTCATGAGTCTGCGCAATATCGAATCGTGGTGGAAAGGTCTCTCACCCTGGGAGAGAACGAGACAAAAGAACATCGACCTCCTGGTGGATCAAACCGAAACCACCCTCGAGCACGAAACAGCCGGGTGGGTCCAGAAGATGCAGTCCACGCTTGAGAAGCTCACGGAGAAGGAATCGAGCACCAGCCAGAAATCCGATCAAGAGCCCGATCAGAAGTCTGATCAGAACTCTAACCAGAAGTCCGGCCAGACATCCGATCAGAAACCAAGCCAGAACCCCAATCCAAACGCCGATCAAAAACTCGAGCAGAGCCCCGATCAGGAGCCGGGCGGAAACGGCGGTAGCTGAGCTTTCGGTTAGCTGTCCCACAATCGGTTCTCAGGACACCTGATACTCTCGTCTGCGTCCTTAGCCTGCCGGTGGCAGATTGAAGCGCATTGAGAGCAGCATAATTTCATGCAATGCCGTTTTGCACTTGGAGACAGCACTGTCGCTCTCCCAAGACGGTTGCTCAACTCCGGCTCATTACTAACTTGACTCATTCTGGGAGAGAAGAGTGGAGTCGCCAAGGAAAGCTTGCTTTGGAATCCTGGTCGACAGGGCGATCCTTCGCATCGCATTCGGGAAGAGGGAAAAGCCCAAAGGTGCCAGGTTGCGACCCACACCTGTCACCATCAATCGCGAGAGCAACGCTGCGAACGACATGCCTCGGCCTAGTTGAGCACGCAGCCTGCGATAGTATTGGTCGGCGCTGTCGCCAGCCAGGTACATCTCCGCGGCAAGAGCTGCACTGTGCAAGGCAATCGACATGCCATCCCCGGTAAACGATGGGATGACCGCTGCTTGGTCGCCTACACACCAGAGGCCGAAGGGACGGTCGGCAAGATAACCGTACGGAATCGAGGAGACGGCCAATGGCCGATCCCACATGGCTTTTGCGCCTCGCATGCGTTCCTGCAAGTTCCGGTTATCACCGAGAATAGATTTGAATAGCTCAGTCCATCCGCCGATCTTGCGCAACTCCGCACGCCGAACAATCAGGCACAGATTGGCCACATCTTTTTCGACCAGAGAGAGCCCTCCATATCCGCCCGAGAAGAGAAATATCTCAATCGCCTCTCTCAATGCCTCGGTCTGGCTACGCTCCAGTTGCCAGTGCAATTTGAAGGCGACGAGGTCGGACTGCCCGGTGGGTGAACGATCCCATCCGCGAAGATCGTGTTTGCCATTCGCCAGAAACACCGTGTGAGCGCACAACGATTCACCGTTGCGGAATTTCGCGAACCACAGGTTGTCGTCGGTTGTCAGCTGATCCACGAATAACCCACGCATTACCGTGCACCCTCGCCTTTCGGCGCAAGTGAGCATCGCCGCGTCCAGGGCGTACCGTGAGAGCGATAGCGCTCGGAAGGGCAGGGCTGTTTCTATTACCTCCCGTCTTGAGGAAAGACGCAGCGTACGGATCGTGGCCGCGCCAAGACCTGACGGGCTAACCCCCACCAGGTGCAGATACTCGATGGCTTCGTGGCTCAAAAATTCACCACAGACCTTATGATGCGCGGAACTCTCTTTCTCAACGAGAGTAACCTGGCGTCCTGCAGCCGCCAGGCGGATCGCCACCATTGTGCCCGCAAGGCCTCCTCCAATGACAAGGTTGTCAACCATGACGCTGGAAACGCTCATTTGGACTTTCTCACTGGCCGCGGCTTTCGTCTTGCGACACAAAGACGCGCCGGCGTGAAGCTCTGTACAGCGAAGTCATGATTTCGCAGACCGGCGGCAGTGCACATTCTTTGCCAGTCATTCGGCACGAAAGACCGTGCAATGGAGACGGGTCCGTCATGTTGTACAAAGGGATGGAGTCTCGCCAACTTTGAGAAGATACGGAAGAGATGGTACGGAATCGGTGCGCGGGAGAGGTCGTTGATAAACCATCCGAGTCCGGCGTGCTGCTCCATCCATTGAATGAATCGAACAATATCGTCTTCGACAAGATGATGGGTAAAGAGGGAACTGACGACCAGGTGAACCGGTTCCTGTGGCGCGTAAGCAAGTACATCGGCATTGATCCATTGAATTCTGCTCGCGGCAGGACTGGCCTCCGCTGCAATCTCTATCGTGTCCGGATTCAAGTCGAGGCCCGTCAACTCCACGTCGATATCTCGCTGCCTTGCCCATTGGTCGATCCTGCGCAGCCCATCTCCATCGCCGCAGCCAATGTCAAGGATGCGCAGGGGTTCCCCAAGCATCGGTACATCTTTCGTGAAAGTATCAAGCCAGTGCAGCAGGGGCCGGTAGGCCAACGTCCAGCGATTTGTCCTTGAGATGTCCCGAAGGCAGGCGCGAATCTCTTCGCGGCTGCATGGCTCGTCCATCAGTTCATCAAGCTGCAAGCGATGGCGGAAATCCGGAATGCTAAGCGGCATGGAAGAGCATGGTCTCCGCCGTGAGTCCAGGTCCAAAGGACATGGCACAGCCTTGTTGCCCCGCCTTTGCTCGCTCCATAATCTGCTGTAACACGAACATAACGCTTGCAGAGGACATGTTGCCATATCGCGCCAGAATGTCGCGTGAACATGCGAGAGCATCTGCGCCCAGGGAAAGGCCTTTCTCTACCGAGTCGAGAATTGAGCGGCCGCCTGGATGCACCGCCCACCAGTCGACGCACAACGGATCTTGCCCACGCGTTATTTCAGGTCCTGATTGCTTCAACGCTCGGCAGATTTCCCCGGGCACCTCGCCGGAAAGATGCATGTCGAATCCGAGTTCACCAATTCGCCAGGTAATCAGGTCGATTGTCTGGGGAATAGAAACGGCGAGAAAGCTGTCGATGGCCAGCCCTTTATGCTGCGCGGTTATCAGAGAGGCAGCGCAACCATCCGCAAAGACCAGAAAGGACAGTATCTGTTCCAACTGATGGGTTTCCTGAAAGTGTAACGTGCAGAGCTCAAGATTCAATACCAGGACTGCTGCATCCGGCTCGGAACGCACAGTGTGATGGGCCAGCTTCATTGCGTTAACGGCGGCGTAGCATCCCATGAAGCCGATCATCGTTCGTTCGACCGACGGGGAAAGCCCGAGATGGTTGACGACTTCGAAGTCCAGGCCCGGAGCGTAGAGTCCGGTGCACGACGTCACGATCACGTGCGTTATGCTTCGCCGCTCCGCTTCAGTAAGTGAAAGCTTGTCCAATGCGCTGCGTGCCAACTGTGGGGCAAAGCGTTCGAACAACTCCATGCGACGCGCTGTTCCGGGAAAGTCTCCTGGCACATAGATCTGCTCAGCATCGCCCCACGAGCCGCCTTCAGCGTGGATCGGATTCACGAATGAGTAGCGATCTTCGATTGCCGACAAGCGCGCCATACGGCGAAACAGATTTCTGGTCGTACCCTCTGAGAGCAAGTTAGCCGCAAAATCAATGAATGCCCGATGGACATTGTGCTGAGGGACTGCTGTTGCGATGCGATTAATGTGTGCGGTTGTCATTTTCTGCCACTTTCCCTGCAAAGTTACCTCATGCAATTGTCTACGATTCGCAACGTCCGGTTGTCATCGTCTTGTCATCGTGGCAGGTCTGATTGCCAGCCCCGTTGACCTGCCCCCAAACTCCGCACGTTGGTTGATATGAATTTAACCCGTCGTCGGAGCTATGGCAAAGTGGGAAACGCCGGAGGCGTTTTCCAAGCGGGCGAAGCCTGCGTCTTTTCCATAGCTCTGGCTGCGGATTGCTTCAACAAACTCGGCTGGCGTTCTGTAGCCGAGGCTGCTGTGTGGCCGCTCTTCGTTGTACTCTCTTTTCCAAGCGGCAATCTTGATGCGTGCGTCGAACAGGTTTCTGAACCAACTTATACGCAGGCACTCTTCTCTGGGCCGTCCATGGAAGCTTTCTACGTGTGCGTTCTGGGTCGGCAGAACTCCTCCTTGCCACGTGGGGCGTTTACTGACTCGGAACATAATTCGAGCTATAATTTGCCTCGGACCTGCTGACTCAGCTCGCATAGAATTTCAGAGGAACTCCGCGGTTCTTTGCCTTATTGGCCGCAGGCGGTCGGTCCAACTTTTGCCTCGCGCTCCAGCATGAAGCCAGGAACTAGAATTCACAGCCACATTGAGCTGCCAGAGCCTAAGGCCCAGTCAGTTGCAGTCCACTAGACATCGGCTCGAAGAAACGAGGAGAAAGCATACCTTACATCTTTGGATATGGCTACCTGATCGAACAGTCATCGCGCCTCAGGACAACGCCGCGGGCGATTTACGTGCTGCTGGCCAAGGTTTCGAGGTTTGCCCGTGGTTGGTGAGCCCGCACAGGTTCCATCGGCTTCACCACCACGTTTGCCGGGGCCGCTCCGGACCCTTCGGGTTCCATTCAAGGAGTGGTCTACGCGGTGAGCAAACAGGAACTGGATGACACCAACAGGCGCGAACAGGGCTATACACCGACGGACATTATTGACGAGATCGAGATCCTCAGCGGTGACTATAAGCCGAAAGACAAGGTCTGGATGTACGTGAACGACTTCAAACCCGGCGAACGGGAGAAGAGCCTGCCGTCGCCCGAGTTCCCCATCGTGCAATCGTATGTGGATATCTGCCTGACCGGCTGCCTGCAGGTTGAAGGGGCATTTCCGGATGACGCCCACGACTTAGCGCAACGCGTCACGGGATGCATAGAGCGTGCGCTAGTGCTGGGCGCAAAAGTCATGAGGAAAACGGCGCGCGCCGGGCCGGGCATCAAAAACGTAATCGAAGATACGAGGGAGGGCGAGGGCGCAATCGATATAGCGATCCATGACATGAATCATCAATGCCTCAAAACTCCGCTTTCGGATCGGTGATGCGAGTGGTACATTCGAGCCAGTCACACTTGTTATGAGATGCCAGTGAAACCACTGCGAAAGCTTCTTGATGGTCCTCGCATTCCACACGCGTTCCTAACGCCTCTCCGCTGTCTTTTCCTCATATCGGTATCCCTGGCGCCGCTGACTGAGGCACAACAGGTGAGTTTTCGCATTACGCCGCTGCGGCCAGTGGAAGAACTGCGCGCGGAGGCATTGAAAAGTCAGGCGCCTAAAGAAGAAGGGACTTTCCGCGAGCCCGACTTGGTGGAACTGGTCAAGCTCGATCCGACCATAAAATTGGATATCCGATACGCGACCACGAACAATTTTCTGGGTACTCCAGTTTACACGCAGGCACGAGCTTTTCTGGAGCGGCCGGCCGCGCGGGCACTGGTGCTCGCCAATCACCAGTTGAGGCATCATGGATACGGCCTAATTATTCACGACGGCTACCGTCCGTGGTACGTGACCAAGATCTTTTGGGACGCGACGCCGGATGATAAGAAAAACTTTGTCGCTAACCCCGCAGAGGGATCAAAGCACAACCGCGGGTGCGCGGTGGACCTCTCTCTATATGATCTGAAGACGGGTGAAGAAGTGCAGATGCCGAGCGGCTATGACGAGATGACCGATCGTGCCTACGCCGACTATCCGGGCGGCACAGCCGATGAGCGCGCCCGTCGTGCGCTGCTGCGCGAGGCCATGGAAAAACAGGGCTTCAAAGTGATCCCGGATGAGTGGTGGCACTTCGACTACAAGGATTGGAAGCTCTACCCGATCATCAACGTAAAATTCGAGGATTTAAGCCAGTAGCAAGTCTGCCCGGTTAATGCGTAGCAGGTGCCGGCTGCTGAGGAAGACCCCACGATACGGCTAAGCGTTGATATGCCGACTCGGGCAGTTGGACCAGAACCGGCAGCCGAGCTGGATTGAGCCAGAGGAGCAGGGATTCGAGATTGTTCCTGGTCATCGCGGTGCAGCCAGCGGTGCCGCGGTCGCTGCTGTGCCAGATATGGAGAAAAACACAAGAGCCGCCTCGCGGCTGTGGTACCGTGCGACTCGGTACAATGGCGTTGTGATCGATCACGACTCCCCAGCGATAGGATTCGCCGACATCGCGCATATGCTCGGAGCTGTTCCAGTCAGGTGCAACGGTGGAACGGTCGACGATCCGGTTATAGTTCTTCGATGAGACGTCGTCGACGCATTCAATGGATTCAGTGAGGACGAGATAGGGCAGCTTGAGTCCAGGTAGGGGCTGGATTGAGTAGCCGAATGCCGTACCCATGGTGAAAACGCCGGCTGGCGACTTGCCATCCCCCTCTATCTTGATTGGTTCGGGTTCGATGCGGATACCCGGTTGTCCAGCATCGATGAGGCCTATGCCCCAGCCCATACCCCTGCTGCCAACCACGATAGGGACGGGTTCGCCCACGGAACGCCATGACTCCTGCGAATCAGCGCGCTCGAAACGCTCCAGCCAGCCCTGGACCGCGTCCCAGCCAGGCGTGACTACGACGATCATCTGTGTGGAATGCGCGAGAACCGGCGGTGCAGCAGGTTGAGGCGCGGCCAAAACACATGCAGTAAGGGGCGCAAAGCACGAAAGAAAAAGTGTGGACTTATTCATCAATGAAAGTGTACGGCAAGATGGCTATCGATCTGCGCAAGCTTTTTGGTCGCCTTCCAACTGGCCTCGTTTTGAGTGCATATTGGTAAGCGTATTTTCAGTTTTGACGTAATCCTCGCCAGAACACCTCGATGAGCGGCCCGAGGATTTATCATCAACGGGTTTAGCATCGGGGCACAACGCGGTCTGTCAACTTTTCTAGCAGCTTCCCATTACACCGTTTTCGCCAACGAGGCTTTCACTATCATCTTTGAATGACTGGAGCCCGCATATCTTGAAAATCTCAGCTTCTCCCGTCCACACGCGGCATCGCGGCTTCGATCTCTTGCGCGTTATTGCGATTTACATGGTCATGCAGATCCACACCGGCGAGTTCGAGTACATATCATCAAACGGAACCGTACTGCACACGGCGGGGTCCTGGGCCGTGGGATGGACAAACTCGCTCCTGCGCGTCTGCGTGCCGCTGTTCGTCATGATTACCGGATTCTTCCTTTTTCCCATCGAAGATGAGCGTAAATTCTTCCGGAAGCGCTTCACCCGTGTATTGATTCCCTTCGTGATCTGGTGCGCAGTCTACGCCTTCTATTACTACGCGCAAGGAGCGATCACTCTTCATACCGCATTGCTCAACATCGCCAAAATCCCCGTCAACTACGGCACCGAAGTCGGCCATCTGTGGTTCGTCTACATGCTGATGGCGATCTACCTAATCGCACCCGTGTTCTCGCCGTGGATCGTATCGGCAAGCCGCAAGAGCATGGAACTCTTCCTGGCGCTGTGGGGCGTGACATTGACGCTGCCCTTCATTCACCTCTTCTTCGCAGAGGTGTGGGGCGAGTGTTATTGGAATGCAACGCCAACCCTCTACTACTTCTCAGGCTTCATCGGCTATGCCGTACTGGCCGCCTACATCAAGCGATTCTGGATGGCGCCTTCGTCGCGTATCGACTGGCTCGCAATCGGCATGATTGTGGTGGGTTATTCTGCTACCGCCGGAGGGTTTCTCTACAGACTTCGCTACGAGCATGAAGTAAAGAGTCTCGAGCTGACATGGAATTTCACCATACTGAACGTTGCGATCATGACTGCAGGACTCTTCCTGCTCTTCCGAAACATTCATGCGAATCGCAGCAACAGCCTCCTATGGCGATTGATAGACGATCTTTCGCGCATGAGCTATGGCATGTACCTGGCGCACATCATCGTACTCAACGCCATTCATACCCGCATGGCGCCCATAATCGGAAATGCGTTTGTGCGCATTCCAGCGATCGCATTCACTACTTTCCTTATTACCTATCTCGGGGTCAAGCTGATCTCATTGTTGCCGGGGAGCAAATACATCGTCGGCTAAAGCCTTCCAAAATTGGTCGCTCGGCCTTTTCGACGAGTTTGAGAAGCACCGCAGGGGATTCTGTTTCCAAGCCGGTCTTCATCATTTTCCTGCCTCATCGCCGTGGCGATTGCCGAGCCAACTGGCGAAGTTTGTAGCCTGGATACGATCGCTAATCGCGAGGAATCGATCCGTAGATTCATTCGCAAGCTCGGCCCGGTGGAGCATTTTTACTGCGACCGGAACAATCACCGTGATCAGAAGAGGCGAATACGGATGCCGGAGCTGATGCCATAGGAAGGGAGCGCGCCGTAAGTGAATTGGGGCCAGTCCTGGTATTCAAAATCCGCGAGGCGCAGGTAGATTCGGCGATTGACGCGGAAATCGCATCCGGCGCCCGGCGCTACCACAAAGTAAGTGCCGTGCGCGTAGTTGTAGGGAAACGTGAATTGGCCAACTCCGAAAAGGACTTTGGCGTACGGCTTGAACCGGCCCAGCTCTTTGAAGGCGAAGCGGGGCCCTATGAGGTAGGTCTCGTCGTGCACGTAGGCTGTCTCATTCAGCTTGAGCCAGCGCGCTTCGGCTTCAATGCCAAGGGGGCCCCTGGGGGTGACGTCGACGAACGCGGTGGGGCCAAACAGCTTGCGCTGGCCATATCCGACGTAGTAACCGGAAAAGGACCCTCCCGCCGAAAGCATCACTCCACCGACCTCGGCCGACTCCCTCACCTGGCCAAGCGCAGGTTTCGCCAGGACGATGGAGAGCGCCAATAGCACCAGGGGAAGTACTGCGGTACGCCGCCACCGGATGTCGAGCCGTCCGCCCCGCACCAGATTCACGCTATGGAAGCTCTTCATCTCGCCCCTACTTCGTAATCGTCAGAGTTACATTCTGAGATTGGGTCATGTTGCTGTTGGCGCCGACGCCCACTACTTGAATAACGTAGGTGCCTGGCGCGGCGCTGTTTTGGGTGAACCCGCCACAGCCGGTCACCAGCAAGGCTGCGCTGGAAACGAGCAGGAAGAGCACTCCAGCGTGGAACAGCATGGCGTGACGCCTCCGGTGCCTCCACAGAAGCCAGCCGAAAACACCGGCAAGCGGGAAGAATACTCCTGCAAGATACCTGGCTTGGCCGTCAGTATGGGAATTCGCGGCGCTCGTCGTGCCTCCACTCAACGGATTGTTGGTGTCGATGGTGAGCTGTACTTTGTCGACTGCGCCTGCCTTCAGGGTTTCGCTGATGCTGGAGAAATGGCAGGTGACGGCAGCAGGGAGAGATGCACAGCCCAACCCGATCGTATCGGTGAAGCCGTTCCTCGAGGACAGAGTCGCCGTGACTGTCGTGCTCTGCGAGCTAGCCAGAGTAAGCGTAGCGGGAGTAACGCTGAGGTCGAAGCCGCCGGTGGTGCCAGCCGGGTACACTGTCTGGATCAGGGGAGGCGTGGAGGTGCTGGGAGAATGGCTCGAGTCGCCGCTGTAGGAAGCCGTGATCGAATGCGACCCAACCGCCAGCGTCGATGTAGCGAAGGTAGCTACGCCCGCGCTGAGCGGTACTGCAGCCGCCAGAACCTTTGCTCCATCGCTGAAGCTTATAGTGCCGGTCAGATTGCCTGTGCCTGCAACCGTGGAGACTTCGGCAGTGAATGTCACGCCCTGACCGAAAGTCGAAGGATTGAGGCTGGAGGTTACTGCCGTGACGGTGGGGCTGAACACCTGGTTCACCACCTGGACATACGGAGGCGTGGAAGTGCTGGAAGAATGGCCCGAGTCGCCGCTGTAGGAGGCCGTGATTGAATGCGACCCCACCGTTAGCGCCGAGGTAGTGAAGGTCGCGACGCCGGCATTGAGCGGAACTGCGGCGGCGAGAACTGTCGTGCCATCGCTGAAGCTGACCGTGCCGGTCAGCGTGCCTGTTCCCGTGCCGGTGGTGACCGTGGCAGTGAAGGTCACATTTTGTCCGAGCGTCGAGGGGTTAAGACTGGAAGTAACTGTCGTCGTGGTCGAACCGGCAGCTGGGACCGCAACTCCGCCTATTTGAATTTTCATTGGAGAGTTCGGGGTATCGCCTAGGACACTCACAAAGGCGGTCACAGGATTGCCCGCCACGGTCGGGGCAAACTCCACAGCGACGATACAGTCGTTGTTCACCGCCACGTCAGGGGAACCCAGCGGACAAGTGGTCGAAGCGGCAACGACGGCTGAATTGGCATCTGGATTGAAGGCAGTAAAGTCGAGCGCTGCGTTGCCATCGTTCTCGATAGTCGCCGGCTCCGCCGGCGAGGTTTGGCCGACGGCGAGCGAGCCAGTGAGCCTCACCTCAAAGAAATTGTCTTGCACTTCGCGAATGCGCTGATCGAAATAATCGGCGATGTAGAGGTTCCCCTTTTGATCGAACCAAAGGCCGATGGGGCTGTAAATTTGGGCGACGGTGGCGGCTCCGGAGCCTACGAAATAGAGTCCGTTGCCATTCCCGGCGAAGGTCGTGATGGTGCCGTCAGCGGAGCTCACTTTGCGGATTCGATTGTTTGCTGAATCCGCGATGTAGAGATTGCCGGCGGGATCGAATGCCAGGCCGGAGGGGTAGTAGAGTTCTGCCGCAGAGGCCGCGATGCCGTCGCCGTTATAGCCGCCTGCTCCCGTGCCGGCAAAGGTACTGATGTTCTTGGTCGAAGCAGAAACTTCGCGAACGCGGTTGTTGCCCGAGTCTGGAATGTACATGTTGCCGGCGGTATCGAAGGCAACCGTATCCGGGTAATAGAGACCGGCGAGAACGGCCGTACCTCCATCGCCTGAGAACGTGCCGCCACCAGTGGCGGGGTCAATGGCCCCATTGCCCGCAACGGTCGAGATCAAGCCAGTCGCAAGGGTTACCAGGCGGATGCGGTGATTGTGGGTGTCCGCAATATAGATGTTTCCGCCATTGTCGACCGTGACGCCCGACGGCGCGCTGAGGTTGGCCGCAGTTGCCAGTACGTTATCTCCGTTGTAACCGGCCGTTCCGTTGCCAGCCACGGTCGTAATTATCCCGGTGGCGGCCGTAATTTTGCGCACCGCATTGTTGCCGGTATCAGCGATGTACAGATTGCCGGCCCCGTCAATCGTAATGCCCGAGGGTGTGTTCAGAGTGGCGACAACTGCCGGTCCGTTGTCGCCCGCATAGCTGGGGTTGCCATTTCCCGCAATGGTAGAAATGATGCCCGCGGCATTGACCTTGCGGATTCTGTCGTGTGCACTATCCGCGATGTACAGGTTTCCGGCGCCATCGGTAGCTACGCCGGATGGCAAATCCAGATTCGCTAACGTGGCTGGTCCTCCATCCAGTACCCCTCGAAATTGACCGTTCCCGGCGACCGTCAACATTTGGCCCGGTTGGAAGACTCCCAAACCGCCCAATCCGGTGCCTGCCAGGTAGGTGGAGCCAAGCACATTGCCGTTGCTGTCCAGAAGCAGAACGGCGCCGTTGCGCAGGCCGGGAGCTGTGGGAGTGAAGATAACGGATTCCGTGCACGTCTGATTCAGCGACAGGTTGGCGGAGGCACACGTCGATCCGACGCTGCCGGCCGCAAAGTCGAGGTTGCTTACGCCGAGGGTCAACACCTGTACGCTGCTCACCTGACCGGCAACCTGAGCAGTGACGGTGACAGTCTGGGCAGCGGAAGCGGAGCCGACATTTTGCGGTCCGAAGAGGGTTTGTCCCTGGGCGCTCGTAAGTGAGAAGAGAATCGCAGCTAAGACGAAAATTCCCCCCCAGCTCGACATCGGGCGCATGGCCGAAGGTTTCCCTGCGGTAGAGCGGCAGGCTGACTTAGAAAGACTCTCCGCCGTCTTTCGCATAACTCGGGGAATCCCACGGAACTTGCTTTCGGGATCTTTGATATGGCCGATTACAACCGTTGCGCAGTTCATGTACGACACCATGGGCCTTCCCAGTGCTGAGTGCTTCCTTTGGTTAGTCAACTTGGGCTCACGCGTTCACCGCTGATGACCAAGACACGCAAATCCAGCTTTCCACAGGCAGGCTAAGGAAGGTCTGATCAACGTTGATCGCTTCGAGTTAGTTTTCAATAGCGAGTAGTTTTGGGTTATGGGCAATTTCTTACAGCCCGACTTTGCGTGGATTATTGTGCAGCACCCTGTTCAGTACGAGGTGCTGAACAATCACGTAAATAAGACAGTAGCGTATTTTCCCCCTCAAGAGTAATACCACCTTGGCGGTACTCACAAGTGACCAGAAGTAGTCGTGTTTCGCCGTTTCGTCTGGGCCTGAGAGAGGGAATCGATCCCTGGAAGAAGCCTTGTTTCCGTGCATGAGGTAAGAATATTCCCACAGTCGGGGTGGCTCTAACGAAGTCTTATTCAAGCGGAACCTCCTCATTGTGTGCACCAACTTAGCCCGACGCCCCAGGCTAGTCTAAGGCCCGCGACAAACGACACTCTACGCCGACAAATCGGAAGGCATTTCAAAGTTAACACGCTTCGCGTGTTGCACGATTTGACTGCATTGGGAAGACGCCGTGGTACTAGCCCAGATTATCGACACCTATCCGTAGCTCTTCACGGCATCCTGCACGGCGAGAGGGGCTTTCTGAAGACCTGACGACAGCATTACCGATGACCAGTAAGCTTTGGCGTTCGATGCAAGAAACCATGATTCGCGAAGCTCAGCCATCTGTGCGTTGGTGGTTTAGCATCCACGAAGCGAGGAACGTCTTGGCGGCGAGAATAACTCCGGAAACCTAACCGCGGCTGGTGAGGTAAAGCTCGTCGATGCGAAAAGGATCGCCGTCAAGCGGCAGCTGGATGTCTCCCTCATCGTCCTGCTTCCAGCTTTGGGTGATTTCTGTACCCGAGGCCTGGTTCACGCCGGCGTCAGGGATTTGCACACGCTAGACTGTCTCGCCTGTCTGGAGGTTTGCTACAGCGCGATAAGTGCCAGTGTAGCCGGCAACTCTAAACTTGCCTTCCGACTTACACTCGGAAAGGCGATTCCAGTTGCCTCCTCCCGTCACTGACCGAACACTAGCCAGAATTTCCTGGGCAGTCGGTTCCTGCGTTTGCGAAAATCCCTTGGTTGCGACCGGGTAGCTTGCCGATTGGGGCGGGGTCAGGGCCGATTGGTAATCCGGGTTTCGCTGACGGTTCTGGGTGTTCCGCGTGGTATGCGGCGGCATACGCCCAGAAGCCCTCACGAGAGCAGAGGTCTCTAGGGAGGCGCGTGTCTACCAGTCGTTCCGCGCGCTCCCTCCTCCAAACCAAGCAAAGCCTCACTCCGACCTCAGACTTTCGCCGTAGGAGATACTACTCTCTTTACTGATCTCACCACGTCGCGTTTGGACGGCCAGAAAGGTTTAGGCTGGCCGTCCAAGTGTCTAGGCTTCGAATCAGAGCCCGAGTAGACGCTCCGCATTGAGGTGCGCGATCTTCTCCTTGTCATTAGCGTCGATGGGCATCTGTTCGAAGAACTGCCTACCGGCTTTCATGCTGCCGTATGGAGCGTCCGCGGTGAAGAGGACGCGGTCGATACCGATCGTGTTCGTCAGGCCCAGATAGGCTTGGTACGCCGAATTTCAGCTCTTATCCATCGCGCCGGGCACCTGGTCCTGGTACTCTCCTGCCAGTATTCCGCCATAAAGGTTTTCACGAAGGTAATCAATGATAGTGCGCTTGAGTCCCGTCTCTTTCGGTGGGAACGAATAGTTCGCGCGCCATGCAGTCCAGCTAAGTATTTCGAAATTGTGTCCCACAATAACCTGCAAACGTGGGAACGCATCAAATACGCCGCCAAGAATCAGTCTCAGGACATGAACACCCGTGTCAACATGCCAGCCAACGCCAGCCTGCGCTAGAAAGCCGGATACAAAAGGATTGAACCCCTCGTAATAGGCACTTACAACCGGTTGAGGCGGCCGGTTTGGGTGGAGATAGATCGGAACGTTCAGGCTTTCGGCGCACTCAAATACCGGCCAGAAGAACTTGTCATCCAGATACCGGCCGTTCACATGTCCGTTGATCAATGCGCCGACAAAGCCCAGTTTGCGGACTGTGCGCTCAAGCTCCTCAGCCGCCGCTTTGGGATCGCGCATCGGCAATGTAGCAAAGGCGCGAAATCTGTCCGGATATTGGGTGACTGCCGCATTCGCCGCATCATTCGCTTGTTTAGCTAACTCAATCGCAAGCTTTGGCTCCAACTCCTCCGGGCCCGGCACAGTGTGGGAAAGGATCTGAACATCGATTCCAGCCGCGTCCATCGCAGCAATCCGTTTCTCGCCGAGATCGTAGATACCGGGTGGTATACCTTGCGATGGGTCACCGAGGTATCGACCCACTTTTTGCCAATGGGCACACACTTGTTCAGCCGGATGATTTTTGTTGGCCTGCTCAATAGCGGGTATTTTGTAGTGCTCTTCAAATGCGATGACCTTCATGATTTGATTCTCCTTAGTAAGGTGAAGTTGTGTGAGGCGTTCGCTGCATATCCAGGAACGTCGACGCTCTTTCAGTAAAGATCGCCGGCGTTAGGATCCATCTGAATGTCGATCAAGGTTGGGACCTCTCTTTGAATGGCTCTTTGCAGTGCCTGGTAGATATCGCTTGACCGCGTGACTTCAACTCCGACCGCCCCGAATCCGCGAGCGACGTCGGGATACGAAATCCCCGGGAGGCGGATTCCGGGAGGTTCACTGGTCCCCAGGAGTTGGCTGAAGGATTTCATTGCGCCGTAGCCATGGTTGTTCAGGACAATCATGACCATGGGAAGCTTCTCCTGTACGGCGGTCCAAAGGGCCTGGATGGAGTACATGGCCGAGCCGTCTCCGATGAGGCAGATCACGGGTTGTTTTTCGGCAAGCGCGACACCGACGGCCGCCGGCAGTCCCCAGCCCAATCCTCCACTGGCCATCGTGTAAAAACCTTTGGGGCGGAGTATCGGGAGATGTTTCTGCATTGAGGGCCGGTGCGAGGGTGCCTCCTCGACGACGATGATGTCGCGACCGACGGCGCGCGCAATCTCTTGCATTGCGAAGTCAGGCTGTATCGGATCTCTGGCCTCAACTGGAACGATAAGGCGAGGAATCTGCGGCCCTTTATGAGAGGACTTGGGCAAACATTGCAGCAAGCCGTTCAGCGCAGGAACCATGGACCCCACGATCGTGTCCGTCGCCTGGCTTCGCGCCGCGGAGAGAGGATTATCAGTTATCTGAAAAATCCTAGGACCGGAGTCAAAGATGGCGGCTTTTCCCGGCACGTGAAAGCTGAACACGGGAGCGCCAATGACGAGCACCAGATCAAAGCTCTGCAATGCATCGGACAAATGCTCCGGAATTGCCGGAAGAAATCCGGCGAAGAGACGGTGATCCTCGGGAAATCTTGAACGGCTGCTGTTCGGAGCCTCGAAGACCGGAATGTTGAGCTGTTCTGCGAGTTCGACTGCGAGCGCATACGCGTCTTGCCGGTCCACTTCAGAGCCAACAACAAGTGCGGGTTTTTTGCTTACAGTCAGAGCATCCGCCAGTTCGGCAATGCTCGTCTGTAGTGGCGCCACGTCCCAGGTGTGTCGGCGTGCGTGCACGGGAACCGTAGGCTTATCCCAATCGTCCGAAGGAATCGACACAAATACCGGGCCGCGCGGACGCTCCATGGCAATGGCGTACGCTTGAGCGATGGTAGCCGGCACATCCTCTGCTCGCGCTGGCTCACAAGCCCACTTCACGTACGGCCGGGGAAATTCTGTCGCTCGCTCTGCGCCTAAGTAAGGATCATAGAGAAGCAGACTGCGCGTCTGCTGACCAGCGGTAACGATCAAGGGCGACTGGTTACGAAACGCTGTGTACAACGTTCCAAGACCATTGCCGAGTCCCGCCGCGGAGGGCAGGTTAACGAAGGCGGCGTTTCCCGTGGCCTGCGCATATGCGTCAGCCATAGCTACCGCCGACGCCTCTTGTAGCGCCAGGACGTAATGTAGGTCTGCAGGCCAGGGTGTGAGGAAGGCAAGCTCTGTCGATCCCGGGTTTCCGAATATGGTGCGCATGCCCAGTTCACGGAGTAGATCGAAGACCGCGTCCCGGACGGTCAAGGTTCTTTTGTTGAGGGGGAGAGAAGTATTCGAACTCATTTCATTCTCCTGTTGCGGTTATGCTTTTGACGGCCGGTTGAGGTCGCCCTTTGCATTCCAGTACTTGTTGTTCGGCTCTGTCGAGTAATGCTGTTCAAGAGCGATTTTGCCTTGCATTGTTTCAGTGCTTCTACCTGCGCGTTCGGTTCAACGCATCTAAAAATGTTCAGGCTACGCGAGCGATAACTCCGGAGTTGAACGCGATGTGCTTGTACTCTAGAAAATCTTCGATGGCGGTTTGACCGTCCATTCGCCCGTTGCCGCTGCGCTTGAAGGAGCCATCTTCAAACTCACTCCAGAACACCGCCCAATCATTGATCCAAATCGTGCCGGCATCGATTTCCCGTGCCACACGGAACGGACGATCTACATCACTCGTCCAGATACTCGCTGAAAGACCATATTCACTGTCGTTGGCCAGCTGCACGGCTTCGGCTTCGGAATCGAAAACCATCATCGTCAGCACAGGACCGAAGACTTCCTCTTGCACGATTGGTACTTTCGGATCCGTCACTTCAAGCAAAGTGGGACGATAGAATGCGCCCCTGGCCAGTGGTCCATCCTTAATTGGTCCGCCACGCAGGATCACCTTTGCTCCCGCGGCAATCGCGTCTTCCACCATCTTGTCGATGCGGACGACATTTAGTTTATCGATCACCGGACCCATATCACTGGAAGGATCTGAAGCCGGACCAACCTTCACTCGCTCCAGGCGATTTTTGATGAGCTCTCGAAATTTGTCGGCAACGCCGCGTTGTACGAGCAGTCGAGAACCTGTCACGCAAAACTGCCCCGCGAACACCGTCAGAGCTTTTTCGATTTTGGGGACTGCGGCATTCAGGTCGGCATCATCAAAAACGATCATGGGCGTCTTGCCGCCAAGTTCTGTCTGGAAGATCTTCAGCGTCGGAGCTCCAGCCGCAGAAATGATCTTCGCTGTTTTTGTACTGCCGGTGAAACTGATCACGCGAACATCCTTTGATTCCACGAGCAGCGACGAGCCGTCTGAGCCACTTTCGCTGAAAACGTTGATGACACCGCGCGGCAAATCTGCTACCTCAGCCAATACCTGGCTGAACATGCAATTGGTCTGAGCTGTGTTTCCCGGCAGCTTAATGACAGTCGTAACTCCGGCCGCGAGGGCAGGAGCCAGAGACCGCACCGCCAGTACGAGGGGAGAGTTGAAGGGGGCGATGATGCCGGCAACACCGATCGGTGTCTTGAGTAAAAACGAGAGACGCCCCGGCTCAACTTCTAGCGCTCGGCCATAGTTGGTAAGAACAGCCGATGCCCAATACCGGAGCCTCGTCGGGATCATATCTACTTCAAGAGCTGCCTCCGCGTGGACCTTGCCGTTCTCGAGCGAAAGAATATAAATAAGATCGTCGCGCCGTGCTTCGAATCGATCTGCAATCTGATTGAGCACTTTCGCGCGCAGTTGCCGATTCTCTTTCCAAATTCTTCACCCTGACGATGGATTACTGCCCTCTCACTTCAGTTCGCAGAGACTTTACCGTGAGGACTGGATCTGCGCTGTTGCGCGCCAGAGCAAGTTTGGCGATCGCCTGACACTGAAGCAGTACCTGGCTGCGGAGCACCTTATTGTCACAACTATCCCAAGCGTGTAGAACATTCCGGATAAGCAGCTTGCCGCGTTGGGTGTAAAGCGCCGTTCTTCTGTCCGTATGCCCTATTTTGGTGCCGCCCTTAGCTGCCTTCCAGGCACGGAACTTATCCTCACACTTACCAATGGCATGAGGGAGATGGTGGAAAGGAATTCCACCTTGCGGATCGTGAAAGCGCCACAAGAGTTGTATCCATTTCATTTCCTGATGGTCTCGCATCCGAGGCTCACTACGGACGCGCGGCATACATGGCTTCGCGAGGCGATACGGCAGGTTTCTCCTCAGGAAGGTTCCGGGCAACATCTTTAGCGGCACTGTTGTATTAACTTGTTGATGCCCAGTTCATCTTTGTTTTGGTAATGTTTAGGCGGCAATCTCAAAGACATCGAACAGCTAGTTGATGAAGCGGATCTCGTCCTTCACGCACGGCTTGCAGGTGAGGCAATGGTTTCTGTGGATCATCCGCATCACTTCAAAGCCCTTGATCGTAGCGGAAGCCGTCTTCATTGTCTGAAAGCCTCGGGTGGGTCCGATGACCTGCCTCGATGATGTTGTTGAGGTACTTGCAGGTGCGATGCTTCGTATCGCCCTGCAGCTTGCCTTCTCGTTGCAGCTGACTGAGCGCTTTAAGATAGGAGCCGAGCTGGTCAGTTGTGATAGAGGACGGCGGCCAGTGGCGCATTGTTGTCAATGTTTTGCCCAGAAAACGATGGGGAGCGCGTGTGTTTCGCCGGTCCATCAGCATGAAGTCGATCTGCCTGGCGTGCTTGTCGACAGCCCGGAACAGATACTTCCACTCGCCAAGAGGTAATCAGCCGCGCCTAGCACTACTACGACGCGGCCTAGGTCACTACATCGCCTTTGTCCGCGAACTGAACGGAGTACTCCCACCATCACGCGTCATTTATATACCCTTACCGCATCAAGGCCTCGATGGCGATTGAATTATGCTGTGGCTGAGCCAATCGGAGCAGTCGAGTGAAATCTGGCAAAGGGCAAAGGCTATTTGCCCAAATCCTCGCTCCTTCGTATCGTCTGTTGAAAATCGAGAAGGCGCTTCTTTCGCTGAGCCAGCACATCCTGGTTTTTCGCGCCGGACTTGATCAGTCGATCAACCGCATTCATGTCATTTGCGACGAAATCCGAAATTGCTCGCAGCTTGGCCTGGCCGCGATCTTCAATGTTTGCTGGCCCGAGCAGCTCGCTGATCTCTTTCAGATTTGCAGCGATGTCGGGTGAAATCTGACGATGGGCTAAGGCTCTACTGTTGTTGCCGTAAGTGACAGGTGCCAGGTTGGTTCGACCGGCGCGCATGATTGTTCAGGGCCGCCTGTCCCTACTCAGACTCGCACCATAGCCGGAAAAACGGTCTGGACTCCTCCCACGGTTCGTGCCGGCCAGGTGGAGATAGGTTTTTGTCAACCGGAACGGTTAGAATGGGTTCGTAAGCGCCCGACGGATCCGCTCATTGTACGTGCGCCCCGTTTGCAGACGCTGTCCCGACCTGAGCTCTACCTCATACTGACCGTGCGCGATCGACCACAATTGCGCAATGCGTTGGACGTTTACGATGTGCGATCGATGAATGCGCAGGAAACGGCTGGAATCGAGCACGGCGTCGATCGTATTCATAGGCACGTGCAGAAGATGGGTTGCCCGGCCCGTATGTAGTCGGACGTAGTTCTGGAACGCTTCGATCCAATCCACCTCATCCACTGGCACGAAGATCGTGCGCTCTCCAGACCTAACTGCGAACCGCTCAAGCTGGCGTGGCGGCTTGGCGACGGCATCCAGCATCGCCAGCACTTGCCGTGCGCTCTCCTCTTGTGGCACGTCTCGTAGCCTACGGATGGCGCGGCCAAACGCCAGCGCAAAGCGTTCCTCCGTGACCGGCTTAAGCAGATAGTCGATTGCCGCGATCTCGAAGGCCCGAATCGCGTACTGGTCATGAGCAGTTACGAAGATTACCGGCGGCATGCGTTCTGCGCCAATGGTGTTGACGACCGCAAAGCCATCGGTGCGCGGCATCTGCACATCGAGGAGCGCCAGGTCCGGCTTCTGTTCGCGAATGCGGGCGATTGCTTCTCTTCCGTTTCGCGCCTCCAGGACGGATTCGACCTGCGGCTGACGGCTGAGCAGTAGTTTCAACCCCTCGCGAGCGAGTGGCTCGTCATCCACGACAAGAACTCTCAATCGCATGGTCCTTCTTCTGATTGCAGCGCCCGGATGGGCAATGTGATCGTGACGCGTACGCCCCGGCCTCTTGCTTGCTCGACGTCGAGACGCGCACGATCGCCATAAAGCCTCGCCAAGCGGGCCCTCGTATTCGTCAGCCCGATACCAGAGTGACCGGGCCTGGGTGACAACAGTCCCGGCCCATCGTCCGACACGATGAGCGCGAGTGAGCCGTCCGCGCTGGTGGCGCTCACGTCGATCGTTACCTCTTCTTCGCTCTCACAAAGGCCATGGCGAACAGCGTTCTCGACGATCGGCTGAAGCACCATATGGGGTACAAGAACGTCAGACAGAGCGGGGGGCAAGGCAATGCGCACCTGCAGCCGGTCTTCGAAACGCATCTGCTCAATCGAGAGGTACAGCCGCAGGAATTCCACCTCGCGCCACAGCGGGATTTCCTGCGCCTCCACGTCTTCGAGCGTGAGACGAAGGAGATCGCCGAGCCCCGCGACCATCGCTCCGGCCTGCGCGGCTTTCTCTTGTTGGATCAAGACCATGATGGCGCCGAGCGTATTGAAGAGAAAGTGAGGCTGCAACTGCATCTTGAGAGCGCCGAGCTGCGCCGTGGCGAGTTGCTTCGCGAGTTCAGAAGCCTGCACCCTCAGCTCAAATGCCTCCCGTTCGCGAATCTTCGCATTCTTCTGCGACCGGTACACAGCTTGAAGCGCGATCACGGCCCAATACCGGATGACGCCTCCCTGAATGCCAAATGAGAGAAACAGTTTGATGCCCGCGACAAGCGTAGGTTGGTGCGAGGCCGGGAAAACGCCGAGCAGCAGCAGCACAGGGACTTCCATCGTAGACGCCAGGATCGAGAAGACCACACTGAAACCGAGATGGTATCCAGCATTGGTGACTCGGCGCTCGACAGGCCACTTGTTGCCGAGCCAAAGGACAGCCGGCGTGAGCACGGCACAGACGTACACACCCACCATCCAGCCGACGAACACGTACTTCCAGGCCACCGCCTGGCCCCGATAGAGCCGTGGCACCGAGTCCTGGGTAATGTAGAAAAGCCCGACGATAGTCCAGGCCAGCCAGAGGCCAACGATCAGTCGGATCTGCTTTCGCACTCGAGGCGATATCACGGCTTCATTCTGCCACGGGCAGCCCCGGACCGGCTAGCGTTGACGAAGCGCTTGTCGCGATAATCAACCGCGTTCGCCGAGGCTTCAGTCCAGTTAGGCATGCCCGCGAGACAGTTTGTCAAAAAAACGTGTCGCTCTACTCCGCCACCCCGCTAGATTCAACCCATGCAGAAGACAACAACCGATTTCGAAAGGACAACAACAATGAATCGATTGAGTGGGAAGATCGCTGGAGTATTGTCCGTGATATTTGTGTTTGTATGTGCAGCTATGGCGCAAACAGGCGCCACGGTCACGGGCCACGCGCCGGGTATTCTTCCAACCGGGCTGGGTGACGACATAGACCGCGACGTCGCGAAAATTCGTGAGGCGACGGCCAAGTTTCAGACGAGCGAGGCAGCCGAAGCCGCCGGGTACAAGCTCGCAACTGGTTGCGTCCAACATCAACCGGCGGGCGCGATGGGCTACCACTTTAACAACGAGGCACTATTCGACGCGACACTCGATGTCGAACATCCGGAAGTGCTGGTCTACGAGAAGAGGCCGGACGGCACCTTCCAGCTGAATGGGGTTGAATTCTACGTGCCAGCATCCGCGTGGAAGTCCGCTGAGCCCCCGCGCATTATGGGGCAAGACCTCAAGACGGCGCCTGGCCTGGGCTTCTGGTTTCTCCACGTCTGGGTGTGGAAGCGAAGCCCGAGCGGTCTTTTTTCAGTTTGGAACCCCGACGTAAAGTGCGGCGCCGACGCTGCAACCATGCAGCACTAGATCGCCAGGTCCTGAGTCTGATCCTCTATTGGGATTCTGAAGCAGGCGGACATCGGAGCGCCAGTAGCCGAAGCGATCCATTTCTGTCTTTCACCACAAGGCAGCGAATCCGCTTTGAGCTTTGCGCATGAGAATCAAGCAATTCAATTGAGGCTTCCTTACCTGCCAATGTGAGCAGTACAGTCTCGTCGTGACTGAGCGGTGCGGCGAGGAAGTAGAGATAGTGAACTATTTAGTTCTTTATTAGACAATAAAATGGATGGGCGCTCGAAAGGCTTTAGCCGGGAGGAAGTTGGAGAAGGCGATGCCGGTCTTCTGGAAGCATGGGTTCCATCCAATCTGCTCGCGGGTCTTCGCGCTGGAGGTATGAGCGTCCCTCCCAGCGAAGAACCCGAGGAAGCCGAAATGCTCCTGGGCCTGTTCCCGTGAAATGGAAATAACAGGCGCGTGCAGGCCGTGGCCGATAGCGGTGGCGATGTCTTTAAGCGCCACGCCCTCTTCGGCAATAGCGTGATACCGGGCTCCCGCCGATCCCTTTTCCAGCGCAGCCGGCCTTGGCCAGATTGTTTTCTGGTGACTAACAAAGATAGCGAATGCGATGCCATCGGCGTCCGTACCTCCAAACGGCTTCGTCACCACGAAGAGAGAGGTAATCGCACCCGCGACCTCCGCTCTGTAGATCTCCTGCCCAAGTCCGGTTTTGGGCCCGGATGAGCGACTCGCCCTGTTGGGCTCATCATCAACCATGCGCTCTTCGTATGACGCTTCGATTGAGGTGTAGCGGTTCGCCCAACAGCATTGAGGTACTCCCCGCGTCAACCCGCATCCCGTCACAGCCCGCACCGCGCTGGAATGGGGGGGTGTCGCAGAAGTTGTACCAAATGGCCGCGCCGTGATTCGCGCCCGCGAGCTTGCTGCCCAATACCTGAAAGTCCCTGAGGTGACCCGGCGCAATACGCGGATCCATTTCATCCAGCCATTGAAGGAGCGCTTAATTCACGAGGTCCGATACGGTCTGTCTCTGGAAGGTGCTGCAGCCGCAGCACTCGTCAAGTCTTTGCAGTCGGCAAAGGGTCAGGAATAACTAAACGTGACACAAACTATTGCAATCACTGGGGCATCCCGTGGGATCGGCCGTGCGGCCGCGGATGCGCTTGCGAGCGACGGCTGGACAATCATCGGGATAGCTCGGCGTAAGCCGCCGCACTTTCCGGGAAGGTTCATTGAGACAGATCTCGCCGATCACCAGCATACTGACGTTGTTGCAAAGGCCCTCGTCGCAAATGGCCATGTTTTGGGCATCGTGAATAACGTAGGCATGGCCTTGCACGAGACGGTCGACCGGGTCGACCTCAAAGCTTTTGCCACCGTGATGGACCTAAATGTGCGTCCGGCACTGCAACTCACCCAGGCGCTCCTTCCCGGTATGCGGGCCGCCCGATTCGGACGGATTGTCAATATCACTAGCCTTGTCACCCGAGGCCTCGCGTACCGTTCGAGCTACGCAGCGGCGAAGGCTGCACTGGAAAGTATTATCCGGACGATGACCATAGAGCTAGCGGCAGACGGAATTACAGCGAACGCTGTCGCCCCGGGCCCACTGAAACCGAGCTATTTCGTGCCAACAACCCTCCCGGCAGCGACGGAGAAGCGCGTTATCTGACTAATGTGCCAATGCGACGTTTCGCGCATGCCAGTGAAATCGCCGCGACAATTGCCTTCCTGGCCAGCAAGGGCGCAGCATACATCACCGGACAGACACTCTTTGTCGATGGTGGAGCAAGCCTCGGGAGTCTCAGAGCACAGTTGGACAGGATATTCATTTCCACTTCGCCAGCCAATGTGATTTCAAAAAGATCATTTCATATTAGCTTCTGTTTTCTTCAAGGAGGGCTCTATGACCAAAGTAGCTAAACAAGTACAGGGATGCACCAAGTGCGATGACATCCTTGTATAGAAATAGTCCCAGGTTGTTCATGTATCGCATGCCGTGAACTGTGATGAGTGTGCCCGGGGTCGACAGTAGCATTGAGCTGGTTGTCGAGAACATGAGCACTGTGATCATGCCGCCGACCATGCCGGCTTTAGGCCTCCAGTAGCCCACTATAAACAATATGGCTGCGAGCCATTCTGTGGAACCGATGATATCTGAGCCGATGTAAGGTCCAAATATTTTGAAGTGCCACCAGATGAGAGGACTGTTGGACACTAAGGGGACTATGCCCTCGGCGCCGGGAACCGTCATCTTGAACGCCCCGGCCCACAGAAGCATCACAATCATTCCGATGCTGATGACCAGGAATGGAAGATGACGATCGCTGACCCAGGCTGCCAATCTCGTCAAATTCCTTCCGGATTGTCTTGGTGAGCCGGAGGAAGATCGGTCGTCGCTACCTGAATTCATTGCGTGGACTGATAGGTGGTCATTCATGATCATTTCTCCTTACCGAAGGTCGGTGTGACTACATTTGGTGAAGACAGCCTCATTCCGTGTAACATGCAGCGACGTTGTTTGAGACAATCTTGGTCAATCAGTGTTGGCTTGCCGCCAAGCGCTTGAGGTCAGGTCTCGCGGAAAGTTGCCGCCGCGCCCGATGCAGGCGAGACTTAACGGCTGCTCCGCTAATTTTCAATGCCTGGCTAATCTCTTCGACAGAGGCCTCTTTGTCTATCCGCATCCGAAGAGTTTCTCGAATATGAGGGCCAAGCTTGTCAATCGCGCGCGTAACCTTGGCTGAACGCTGTTGAAGATCGCAGACCTCCTCAGGGCCTAAGGAAGTATCCTGGAAATCGAGACAGAATGTTTTGTTTGTGCCATCGGGTTGCAGGTCAAGCAGTATCTCGGATCGAGCGCGCCGTTTGCGAAGTATCATAAGCGCGGAGTTGATGGCGATTCGGGTCAGCCACGAATATATCGTCGATCTGCCTTCAAAGGAATGAATTCCCAGAAAGGCGCGCAAGAACGTCTCTTGTAACGCATCTTCGGCATCTTCTGGATTCTTTGTTATAGCAACGATGACGTTATAGAGGCGACGCGAATAGATTCCATGCAGTTCAGTGAAAGCTACGGGTGATCCTGCTCGGGCAGCCAAAACGATCTCATCATCTGGTCGGATCCTTCGGTCTGGGGCACAGACATTCGGAAAAACAGCATAGCGACGACTCATCGTAAGCTCCTTAAATGAATCTCTACACAGAGAAAAGGGCCATTCCTGAATTGGACTTGACGGTAATATCGCGCGAGCGATTGTCTTCCTTCAGAGACCGTTGAGGCTGGTCGGAAATAGCTATCATCCGGTCAATCGCGAAGCATCGATGTGCCGCCACCGAGAATTACGAGATCGAAGTCTTCCAATTCATCCCTTCGAAATGGCGAGGAGAAAAAAGGATCTTGATTGGTGCTCATCGTCTTTTCCTTTTTCGAAAGTGTTTTGTTCCTTATGTCGTCAATGCCTCGCCGAGTGACCAGATTGAGGCACCCAGCAAAACAATGTCTTTGAGCAAGAACTGGCCCGGCATAGCGGAGAGTGCCGGAAAGCCGCCCAGGCTCTGTTCCCAACCAGGCGTCGAAAACAAAAACGAAAGCGTCGTCAGAAACATCAGAACTGCGGCGGCGCTTCCGATTGCGCACGCCTTCGGCGACCAGTGACGCAGCGCGATCAATATTGCTATGGCAACTTCAACCACCCCCAACCCGTCGGAAAACTGTCGAACAGTCCAAAGGTGATACATCCAACCCAACAATGGACTGTGTACAACGAGAGGCTCGATGCCCCGTGCCTCGTATTCGGTGAATTTCATCATGCCAATCCAACCGATCACGAGCGCTAGACCATAACTAAGCATTCGATGACCGAAGCGAGTAATTGCCGAGATGATTTCATCTGTTGTTCTGCTCATCGGGCTTTCTGTAGCCGGACCGCTGACTGAATGTGCCATTGTTGTGCTCTCCTGCTTTTAGCTTCAACTTGACGAACGTGTGGCAGGTTAGATTTGAGCTACACCGCCATCCACAAAGAGTTCAATGCCCGAGATGTAACTTGCCTCATCCGACGCGAGAAACGCGACAACCTTCGCAATTTCATCTGGATCTCCGAGACGGCCTAGAGGAACGTTTTTCGCGAGTTCGTCTTTTATCTTGGTTAGGGCTTCGCCCTTTTCCCAACTTTCGAAGATCGGCGTGTCGATGTGACCAGGACTGATTGCATTCACACGAATACGCCTGTCGCGGAGTTCATTCGTCCAGGTACGCGCGAAGGACCGCACAGCGCCCTTCGTGGCGCTGTATACGCTGATACCTGGGAACCCTTTTATGGTTGCGATTGATGCGTTGAGAATGATTGAGGCGCCATCCCTTAACAGAGGGAGGGCCTTCTGCACTGTGAAAAATAGTCCTTTCACATTTACATTGAAGTGAAGATCGAAGAACGTTTCGTCTACGCTTCCTAAAGGCCCGATTTGTGAGATGCCAGCATTCGCGAAGACTACATCTAGTTTCCGACCGGAACTCTGAACGACTTCATACAGATGGTCGAGATCCTTCAGATTCGCCACGTCTCCCTGAATTCCAACAGCATTGGAACCAATTTCCGCAACTGCGGCATCCAATGCATCTTTACGGCGACCCGTGATGAATACGCGATCCATACCCTCGTCAACGAACCTCTTTGCTGTCGCCAGCCCCATTCCCGTCGAGCCTCCCGTGATGACGGCGACCTTTCCCAATAGCTTCTTGGCGTTGCCTCCAACCGCCTGATCCTTGCTTCTCACAGCGACCTCTCCTATTTGCAAGTGGAATGTCGATCGGAATTCCGCAGTTGTCTTAGCAACTCGTGGACCAAATACTGATGGGCCTGGCTAGAACCGGATCTAGACAAATCCCAAAAGAGAAGGTTCGCCGGTGTCATTGCTGAGAAGCGCTAAATCTCTAAAGCGCTTGTTCTCATATTTCTTCACTGCATTCGCGGTTTGAGCTGCGTTTAATTGCAAAGTATGGCGGATTCGCTGGTGTTGTGGAGAATCACGGATAAGTTTTTGGGGAGCCCTGTTCGGTCGCTCTTAGAGCAAGAGACGTGTTTCAAATGTCGCGTGGGCGACACGCGTCTTTGCGGCGACACTCCAGGCTGTTGGGCACGGCACGGTGTCATACCCAGAGCATCTGATGTTGTTGAAAGAGAGAGAGGAGTACGGTGATACCTCCGGTTCGGCTAAAGCGAACCGAGAGGACCGACAATACGGGCAAGCCTCTACCGTCGGGCCCGCCGATAGGGTCACTCCATGGTCCGCCAACTTCACCGTGTCCAAGACCGGTAGTCGTGGCAAAACCACACCAGCAGAGACTTGTTTTCTATACGGCGGAGCGGTATTTCAGTTATATATTCTCTGGCAGTAATACACACTTGTGCCTGAAACTTGGAATTGGGCCGGAAAGCGTTGCCACTGATGCCAGGGTACGACAAAACACGGCTCAAACTCGCGGCTTTCGTCGTCGGCGCGTTAAGTCTGCTGCTCTTGTGTCCTTCCACACTTGCGTTAGACCCTTCACACGACGTGAGTCAATACGCCCACACTGCGTGGCTGGTTCGCGACGGCTTCACGCAAGGCTACATCAGGTCAATTGCGCAGACGCCAGACGGCTACATCTGGCTGGGCACCGGCTTCGGGTTGTTTCGGTTCGACGGCGTCCGCGTTGAGCCTTGGCAGCCACCGTTGAATGGCGAACCACTTCCCAGCAATTTTATTGTGTGCCTCCATGTCGGCCGCGACGGCACTTTCTGGATCGGCACAATGACAGGCTTGGCGAGCTGGAAGGACGGCAAACTCACTCGATACCCGAGCCTTTCTGGCTTGCTTATCGCTTCGATTCTTGAGGATCGCAACGGGACTGTTTGGGTCGGAAGCTCCTCGTTGGCATCGCCTGGAAAGCTCTGCGCGATGGATAGAATAAATGGTGACTGCCGTGGATCGGGTGCCCCCCTCCCTAAGGGAGTGAGTTTCCTGCATGAAGATGGCCACGGCGTGCTATGGGTCGTGGCGCCTGACGGAGTTTGGCGATGGAGGCCCGGTCCCCCAAAGTACTATCACATGCCATTTGCGACGGCTGTTGTGCCAGATCTGGCTGAGGCCAGTGATGGAACCCTATTGATTCCTTTGCCAGGAGAGCTCGCTCAATTCGGGGGAGGGAAACTGGAAACTCAGCATCCTTACCCCGCTCAGGCACGCAACGTCGATGGGACAAGAATTCTCAGGGACCGCGACGGAGGCGTCTGGATTGGAACTGCGGGAGCCGGTGTTGTGCATCTTCATCACGGACGCACCGACGCATTTTCACAGGCTGATGGACTCTCCGGCGATCTCGTCACCTCGCTCTTCGAAGATCGCGAAGGGGATGTCTGGGTCGCCACCTTGAGCGGGCTTGATCGTTTTCGCAACTACGCAGTCGCGACGTACGCCCAACACGAGGGCTTTGCAACGATCCCCGGAAGGGGCTCTGTGGTGGAGGCCAAAGATGGAAGTATATGGACGGGCAGCAATGATGGTTTGAGGATGTGGAAACACGGAGAATTGACGATCTACGGTACAGCCGACGATCACAAATCACAATCAAAGACTGTATGGTTCCCTGTGCACTATGTTGGAAGTCGTGGATTGGGTGACCGTGTATCCGTGTCTGTTTTTTCGGACAATGCTGGCCGAATCCTGGTATCGACTCCATATGCGTTCGGCTACATGGAGAATGGCCGGTTTGTGTCAATACGAGGTGTTCCAGGGGGAGTTGTAACGTCCGTTGCCCAGGACAAGCAAGGGGAGCTCTGGATCGCGAACGAAGGCCAGGGTCTCATACGGTTATCGAGGAACGGAACTGTCCAGCGAATCTCTTGGGCCAACATCGGGCACAGAGACGGTGCGCAGTCTTTGGCGGCCGATCGCTCGACGGGCGGCCTGTGGCTTGGATTTGATGGGGGTGGAGTCGCGTATTTCAGTGACGGTCAAATCAAAGAAACCTACGGACGTGCGGAAGGGATGGGCAATGGCAGGGTCAGTGCGCTGCACATCGAGACCGATGATACCGTTTGGGCGGCAACCGAAGGTGGCTTAAGCCGAATCAAGAATGGCCGGGTTCTCACACTGACGAGCAAGAATGGCCTGCCCTGCGACGCGATTCATTGGATCACACAAGACGAAAAACACGCGTTCTGGCTCAACATGACCTGCGGTCTGGTCCGTATAGTGCGCAGCGAATTGGATGCGTGGGGCGCCGAATCCCAACAAAAGATTCAGCCGTTAGTTTTCGACAGCTCCGACGGAGTGTCGAATGCACCCATCGGAATGCAGGTAGGCTCCCAAGCAATCTGGCCATCAGACGGGAAAATGTGGTTCCAAGGATATCTTGGAGGTGTAAGCGTAATTGATCCGCAGCATCTTCCGAGTAATCAGATTCCGCCACCAGTAGACATTGAGCGAATCACCGCGAATGGCAATATCTACGAGGCGTCGAACGGAATACGCCTCCCACCCCAAATTCGCGATCTTAAGATCGATTACGCCGCGCTCAGTTTTGTCGCGCCGGAAAAAGTTCAGTTTCGCTACCAACTGGAAGGGCAGAGTCGTAACAAGTGGGAGGTCACGACCGATCGCGAGGTGCGATACTCAAATCTCGCGCCGGGTAATTACGTCTTTCGTCTGATCGCCTGCAACAACAGCGGCGTGTGGAACGATACGGGGGCCTCTCTGCACTTTTCAATCGCGGCGGCCTACTACCAAACCACCTGGTTCCGTCTCTGCTGTGTGACTGCACTTCTCCTGTTGTTGTGGGGGGCCTATCTCTTCCGGGTTCGGCAGTTGGAAGCACAGTTTACGGCGGGGATGGAGGCGCGCGTAGAAGAACGAACCCGCATGGCGCGAGACCTTCACGACACTTTGCTGCAAAGCTTCAGTGCGTTGCTGCCTCATCTTCAAACTGTATCCAATGTGCTTCCGTCGCAGCCGGATGAGGCCAAGCGGCGCGTCGACCGTGCAATCGAGCAAGCGACGAATGCGGTTATCGAAGGCAGGGATACTGTACATGCGCTGCGCTCGAGTGGATCAGCTGCAACTGACCTGGACCTGGCGATCAGCAATTTTGCAAAAGAATTTCTGAGCGGCGCAGCCTCGGAACCGGTCCCCGAGATTCATGTGCAGATCGAGGGACCTCCCGTGCCTCTCAATCCCATCATCCGTGACGAAGTGTACCGGATTGCGACGGAGGCGGTACGCAATGCGATCAGGCATGCGAATGCCCGTCGAATCGAGGTTGAAATCCGATACGATGAGCAACACCTGCGACTCAGGATTGGTGATAATGGAACAGGAATTGATCCTGCTATTCTCAACCGTGATCACAAGGCCGGACATTGGGGCTTGCGGGGGATGCGGGAACGCGCAAAACTCGTAGGGGGTACGCTGGAGGTCTGGAGTCAGCCGAACGTCGGCACTGAGATCGAGTTGAGTATTCCCGCGGCAAGTGTTTACGCAAAGCCACCCTCCGTGCGTTGGTCCATCTTATCCAGTTTCCGGCGAAGTTAACGTGATGGCTATGGATATTCAACTAATCCGAGTTCTGGCGGTCGACGATCACCCTATTTTCCGCCAGGGAATCACCAGCCTCCTGGCTGACCACCCCGACATGCAACTGGTTGCGGAGGGATCCAGCGGTCTTGAGGCTGTCCGCCTGTTCCGCGCTCATAAGCCTGATGTTACGCTGATGGATTTGCAGATGCCGGAGATGAATGGACTCGATGCGATCATATCGATTCGTGGCGAATTTCCTGAAGCAAGGATAATCGTACTCACGACATATAGTGGCGATGTGCAAGTGCTCCGAGCCCTCAAGGCCGGTGCACACGCCTATCTTCTAAAAAGTACCATGCACAAAGATCTTGTGGACATGATCCGCGCAGTTCACAGCGGTAAGAAGGCCTTGTCGCCTGGAGTTTCGTTTGAACTGGCTGAACACGCAACGGATGATGCACTGACACCAGCGGAAATCGATGTCCTTCGCCTGATCGCCACCGGAAATTCAAACAAACAAATCGCGGGTATCCTTTCGGTTGCCGAAGACACGGTCAAAGGCCGGGTTAAGAACATCCTGTCGAAGTTGAATGCGAATGATCGAACTCATGCCGCCACGATAGGCCTGAAGCGCGGAATCATCGAACTCTAACACCCGAAAGGGTCGGAGTTTGGTGTTAAAAGGGTCTGTCGTGACGACGTACTGCGCGGGTAACATCACTCAGGGTTATTCGTGCGACGATTCATCTCGAACTTCGTTGGTGGCAGGCCAGCTCTCGGATTGCTACTCATTCGGATTGCTGCGGGCGCAGCCCTCATCACAGGCGGCAGAGAGAGGATTTACTCTGGCCCGCACCTTGGCCTGTTAACTCTCGGCGTCTGCACAATCGCAGACGGTGTGCTTATGACAGCCGGGTTATGGACACCTCTCGCAGGGTTTCTCGCGCTCGCGCTATCCGCCAGCGACGTTCTCCTCTACCACGAAGGCCCGTGTCCGGCCATTCTGCTGGCGTGCATGGGTGCGGGAGTAGCTTTCGTTGGACCGGGAGCGTTTTCTATCGACGCATGGCTTTTCGGGTTGAAGAGAATTGACATCGACAAGCTGGAAGGGCCTCCCCGTCGATGATTCCGCCCGTAGGGTGGATTGAATCCCCTCCTCCGGTTGAGCGTTTCGAATCGAAGAAGAGATTTCGGCACCCGATGGAGTTCCCAAATGAAGCTCGATTTGGGGTTTCGTTTATAGAGCCTCCCGATGCACACTCATTTCATCGCCCGACAAAGCTCGCGGACTTGTCGATTCTAATTCTCCGATCGAGTTCGTCCAGGCAATCGCACAGTTCCCAAATCTTCCCCGAAACCCAGGGCTTTTGCTGCGCAACTATTCGATTTCGATGAGCCTTGGACCAGTAACGCGAGGTCGCTCAATGTTGCATTCTCCTATGCCAGGTGTATTCGCTGTCGACAGTGACATCGACCAGAATTGTTCTGACCGCAGCTTCAAGGACATCGTGGGCGAGAGTCCAGCCTTGAAAGCCGCTCTGACAAAGGTGCAGCGGGTGGCACCCACGGGCTCTACAGTTCTGGTCCTCGGAGAAACGGGAACAGGAAAGGAGTTAATCGCCCGCGCTATTCACAACCTGAGTGATCGGTGTAGGCGCCCGTTTGTAAAGCTAAATTGCGCCGCGATTCCGTCGGATCTTTTGGAAAGCGAACTGTTCGGCCACGAGAAAGGCGCCTTCACTGGTGCTCTCACGCAACGGATCGGCCGGTTTGAGACGGCGCATACTGGAACATTGTTCCTTGATGAAATCGGCGATCTTCCGCTCTCGTTGCAGCCCAAGCTGCTGCGGGTTCTCCAAGAGCGGGAATTTGAACGCCTCGGGGGAACCCGCACGCATCAGATTGATGTTCGGCTCGTTGCGGCGACGCATCGCGATTTGACGGAAATGGTCAATCGCGGGCAATTCCGAAGCGATCTCTACTATCGGATTAATGTATTCCCCATTACCGTGCCACCGCTTCGCGCACGTCCGGAGGACATACCGCAGCTTGTACAGCACTTTGTTGACATCTACGCCCGACGAATTGGGATGCAGATCGATCACATCGCCAAAGAGACAATGGCTGCGTTCCAAGCGTATGCTTGGCCCGGCAACATACGAGAACTTCAAAACCTCGTAGAACGATCCGTAATCCTTGCTAGTAACGGGGAACTCCCGAATCCCTTACCCCCATCTGATTGCATTCACGTGGAAGCGAGCTCGGGGCTGGGCACCTTCAAAGAGTCGCAGCGAGCTCTAATTCTGCGCGCGTTAGAGGCGTGCGCGTGGATCATCGGGGGGCAACGCGGCGCAGCCGCGAAGCTCGGATTAAAACGTACCACCCTGATAACGAAGATGAGATATTTTGGCATTACACGCCCTGGAGCAACATTCGACACAACCTGGCAATCATTGTCAGACTAGGTGTGCCGACGCCCCTGCGTGACGTGTCGCGGGTTTCGCAATTTCTTCAGTTTGGTAGCCCTTTTCTGTCGGCAAATAGATCATCACGACTCACGCGGGCAGTTTACTTGCCTGGTTAAGAGCAATGCTCGTGCCATCTATGACTATCCCGATAAACGACCCAGAATGCGCTCCTGTAAAAGTGGTAGTAACCAGAAATGCAGTCGTCAAGCTGTCATTCAAGTCGATTGCCTGCGGATTACATCGGCGAAATTGAACTCAGCCGTTCAGTGCTCTGAGCCAGTGGCGCTGTTTACTTTGATTGGGTTTAGTTAGCGATGTAACGTCATATTCACATTTGAGCGATAGCATGATTGGGGATTTCGGGACACGGGGAACATAGAGAAAGGATTTTGAATGAACATCTCCACCGAAGAAATGGACGGCGGCGTGACTCGAGTCGTCCTCGATGGGCGCATGGATATTGAAGGCGCAGCTAAGGTCGATCTGAAGATGAATGTCGTCGCCGGCAGTGCCAAATTTCTGTTGCTGGACCTGCATGGGGTCACGTTCATGGGCTCTATGGGACTGCGCTCGATTGTCGTTCCGGCCAAGAATGTGCATCGCCGGGGTGGTAAGGTGGTCTTATTCGCGCCTCAGCCAATGGTGGAGGAAGTCATCAAGGCTAGCAGCATCGACCAGATCATTCCGATCCGTCACGATCTCGAGCCTGCACTGGAAATCCTGAAGTAGTTATGGAAGTTGCTGCCAAGGTCTGCAGAGCAAGCGGTTCGCGGAAGAAGTCGGCCGGGTTAGTTCTACCCATATCGGAGTCAGAAATGCCCGAACCCTCGGCGCGTATGCCGAAAGAGCAGATCGCGCTATGCGGCAGTTTAGACGAGTTAGCCCGTGTGTGGCCTTGGGTGGAAGAACTCTCCGCCGAGTATGCAATTTCAGCCGATGTATGTTTCGCCATCAACCTCTGTCTTGAAGAGGCGCTTTCCAACATTGTTCGCCATGGATATAAGAGAGACTGTGCCCGCCCCATTACAGTGAGTTGTTCCGTCAGTACGCATCCTTCCACTAAGCGGGAACTTGTCTTCGTCATCGAAGATAAGGCCCCGCATTTCAATCCACTCGATCCTGCCCTATTGAATCAGGCAGATATCGCCCACACTCTGGACGATGTGACGCCAGGCGGTCAGGGCATCCGGCTCCTGCATAAATTCGCTGGATCACTTCACTATGAACCGTTGGTGGAGGGGAACCGCCTTATGATTGGCTTTCCGATCCCACCGGCAGGGCATAGTTGAATCTTTGAAACGAGAAGTCACTGTTCAGATCCGCGATGACGGCAACTTTCAACTTGATTTCACCTTGCCGTCTGCTGTTTCTCAGGACCGCGGTAGCGTACCAAAAGAAGCGTGATATCGTCCGACTGGCTTGCTCCCTGGGAAAAGTTTTCGACGGCACTCAGTATTCCTTCTTGAGTGGCTTTCAAAGGTGCGTCTTTGTACTGACCGAATGTTTCCTGAAGCCGCGTATCTTGAAACAGTTTGCCGAATCTGTCCTCTGCTTCGGTTACGCCATCGGTATAGAGCAACAGTGTATCTTCCGGTTCGAGCTGAAAACGGGAAGAGGTGTAAGACGCTTCCTCTACCAAACCGACCGGGAAAGACCCACCGGAATAGAGTTCGCTGACGATTCCTTGGCGCATTACCAGTGGAGAAGGATGACCAGCGCGGATAAATTCAAGGGTACCGTCAGGATCGATTAGTCCGAAGAACATGGTTACGAAGCGGCCAATCGCTGCGCGGCTGCAGAGCAACCGGTTCAAATAACCGAAAACTCTTGCTGGATCGACATCCAAGGTGATTCCTGAAAGCGCTCCCTGCAGTATGGTTGCGACCAGGGCAGCGCCGAGGCCCTTGCCGGATACGTCGGCAATCAAGATCGCTATGCGGCCATCCGGCACAGGGAAGACATCGAAATAATCGCCTCCCACCTCGTTACAGGGGCGATGAAATCCAGCGATCGCGAAATTGGGGTAGTCCTGCAATCCTTGCGGAATCAGGGCCTGTTGAATCTCGCGCGCGATGCTTAACTCTTGCTCAAGGCGCTGGCGTTCTCGCTCCTGCTCGATCAGCCGGGCGTTTTCAAGAATGCTCCCGGCTTGCGCACCCAGCGCATCCAGGATCTGGCGGTCCAGTGCCGAAAACGTGGCTGTGCGCTTGGAATCGAGATACACGGCGCCTAGCAGTTGCCGGTGTGTGGTTTCGGCAGAGGAGCCGGCTTGCCGCCGAGGCCCGCCGTACAAAGGAATTACAACCGAAGAGCGCAACAGTTGAAGAACAACGCTTTGCGCGCTTTGCAGATTCATCTCCGCCAGGTTCAGATCCTCATTGACCACCGCTGTTTCAAGTTCGATGGCGCGGCCGAGTACCGAACGGCTGGGGTTCATCGCTTCTGGTTCAAGACTCTTGCCTCCTTGCCCGCGTGCCAACTCGACCTGCAGCACGCCGGATTCATCGGGCTCCAGCAACATTCCGCGGTCGGCGTGGGTGACGACAATGGCGTGATCGAGCATCGTGGCGAGCACGGATTCCAGTGGAAGCTCAGAATGCATGAGCGATGTCGCTTCCAGAAGAAGCTTGAGCCCATTGAGTTCGTCGGCTGAGTTGTTTCCCATCGAGCCTAGAATGCTGCGCAGTTTTGTCTCGGCTTTTTCCTGGGCCATTGCCTCTGGGGACAGGCGGAAGACGAGTTGGCATGCGTTGTCGGTGCCGAGGCGGATCCGGTCGCCATTGGCGAGCCAATGGGCGTGAGCCGGTTCGCCGTTGACGAAGATACCCTCACGCTGGCCGCGATCCTCAATGAAGAATCCGGACGAGCCAGCAGAAATCGCCGCGCATTTGCGCGAGATGCGCATGTCATCGAGAGACAGATGATTGCCGTTTTCCTGGCCTCGTCCGATGAAGAACGGGAGCTCAGTGATCGCAATTACCTGTTGAGGCAGGTCGACGAACTCAACATCGATAAACGCTTTGGCTGGAGCAGTTGATTCCGTCATAGGCAATGTGTGCGTGAATTCTAGAGGTTAGCTTAATTTCAGTGCCGGTCAAATACATCTTCCGTAATGAAGACTCGTTACTATTGATCGCCGAGCGCACGTTACCATCGTTGCAGCGTTCGATCGAATGGGTCAAATACCTTGACAATGTGTATTGCCTTCAATAGCTTTTACCCTTGTCGCCCCTAAAAAGTTTATTTCACAGGCGTAGAACGATTTTGATCAACCTGTGCGCCATGAAAAGCCTGCAAGGCGATGCCATTTCCCCGATGGCAACTTGAATCTTCGGCTCAGCCGCATGAAAGACTTGGCCGCGTGGTTTCGCGTTCGCCTCTGATCGCGGAAATTCAGGTCATCAATCACCTAACAATGGCGTTTGTATTGAATCGCACATAGGACCAGGACCAGCGGACCAGTACTAGTGGATCAGGATCAGCGCTCGAACAGCCAGATACAAAGCATTCACCGGCAGTTGCTTCTCCAGGAGATCTCAAACATGGCCAACAAGTTCGCGGTCTCGGCTGCTAATGTGCGTCCCGCGCCCCCATCGGTTTCTTCTACGAATTCCTCTGAGCGGGGGTTGTGCTCTCTTCCGGTATCTTTGCACTCCGTAGTTGCTGGAGTACGGCGCGCCCTCTCGTTGGCATTGACCATGATGCTCCTCGGCGCATCATGCACTCTGGCGCAGGGACAGACACTTTCGCCCGCCTGGGTTCAGCAATCGCCTGCGGCTAACCCTGGCGGCCGTTTTGAGTCGTCAATTACATACGACGCGGCGCACGGACAAGTGGTTTTGTTCAGCGGCGACACCGAGCCATCCGACACTTGGCTGTGGAACGGATACAACTGGACTGAGGCAAGCACCACCGGGCCCTCGCCGCGTTATAACCCCGCAATGGTCTACGATGCGGCGCATGGCCAGGTGGTGTTGTTCGGAGGCACGGACTACAACAGCGGCATACGTCAGGGCGACACATGGGTTTGGAACGGGAGCAGTTGGACCGAGGTGAGTACAACGGGGCCGACGGGGCGGAATGGCGCGGTGATGGTCTACGATGCCACGCACAACGATGTAGTCCTGTTCGGAGGCATCGATGATGAGACAGGCTTCCAACAAGACACCTGGATATGGAACGGGACCAGTTGGGCTAAGGTAAGCACGACCGGGCCCTCCCCGCGCGCGGACTACAGCATGGCCTACGATTCGACCATGGGCCAGGTCGTACTGTTCGGTGGAGATGGCAGCGCAGGTTATCTGAATGACACCTGGGTTTGGGATGGGACTGCCTGGACTCAGTTGAATCCAGCCAACAGCCCGTCGGCGCGTGAGGCACAGGGCATGGCCTACAACGCTGCTTTGGGCCAGGTGATCCTGTTCGGCGGCACGAACGGCAGCTATCTGGACGATTCATGGGTATGGAACGGGACCAATTGGACTGAGGTAGCCACCCCGGGCAGCCTTACGGCGAGAATTGCGCCCAACGGCATGACCTACGATGCGGCGTTGGGACAGGTGATCTTGTACTCGGGATTAGCTCAGGACGCCGACACCTGGGAGTGGGGCCTTCCGGGAAATTTCGGCAACGTGAATGTTTGCCCGTCGGGACAGACTATTCCTGCGCCCTGCAGTAGTACCCTTGAATTTACCTACAACGTCGCGGCGAACACGACGTTTGGCACACCCCAGGTTGTAACGCAAGGAGCGACGGGCCTAGACTTCTCGCTTGCCACCGGGAACACCTGCATCAACACTGTCTCTGCGGGTGGCTCCTGCACCGTGAGCGTGACCTTTACTCCACTGGCGCCGGGACTGCGCACAGGGGCGGTGAAGCTCGTGGATGCCGGCGGAAACCTGCTGACCACTACGCTGGTCTACGGCACCGGCCAGGGACCGGCGGTTGGATTCGGTCCTGGCATCCAGACGACGGTGAGTAGCGGATGGAACCAAACAGAGGGAGTGGCGGTAGATGCGGCGGGCGATGTCTTCGTCTCGAATTACGGCCTCGGTCAGGTATCTAAGGTTGCACCCGGTGGCGTCCAGTCCACGGTACCCGCCAGCGGTCTACTTAACCCTTACGGGGTGGCAGTGGATGGAGCGGGCGATGTCTTCGTTGCTGATCCCAACAACCACCGAGTGGTAAAGGTCACGCCCAGCGGCGTCCAGACCACAGTGGGTAGCGTGAGTTACCCATACGGGGTGGCGGTGGATGGAGCGGGCGACGTCTTCATCGTGGATAGCCAAAATACTCAAGTCGTGGAGGTCACGCCCAATGGCGTCCAGACCACTGTACCCGCCACAGGTTTGACGAACCCCTATGATGTAGCGGTCGACGGAGCAGGCGATGTCTTCATCTCCGATCCCACGAACGTCCAGGTGGTGAAGGTTGCGCCCGGCGGCGTCCAGACTACGGTGCCCGCTAACGGGCTGGTTTGCCCGTACGGTGTAGCAGTGGACGCGGCGGGTGACGTCTTCATTGCCGATCCCTGTCTTGGCGAGGTGGTGGAGGTTGCGCCCAGCGGGGTTCAGACCACGACAGCCAGCAGCCTGGTTGGCCCGATAAGCGTGGCGGTGGATGGAACGGGCAATGTCTACATCGGAAATAACAGCGTAGCGGGAGTCGTCACGAAAGTGAACCGCTCGCAGGTCCCTTCGTTGAGCTTTTCCTCCACCTCAGTGGGTTACACCAGCAGCGACAGCCCGCAGTCGGTCGCACTTCAAAACATCGGCAACCAGACGCTCAGCGCGGAGAGCCCGGGATTGCTGACCGTCAACGGGCCCAATTTCGTCAATGTTCCCGGCTCCGGCACGCTGGCGGATTGTTCCGCCAGTTCTGCACTGACCCCTGGCCAGTCCTGCAATTTGAGTATCAGTTTCGAGCCGCAGGCTGGCGGTTCGCTCACCAGCACCGCCGTCTTTACCGACAATGCTCTGAACGCAAATTCGATTACGCAAAGCATTGGACTCAGCGGCTTTGGAGTTTCCAACGTTACGCTTACTGTGACCGGATCAGGGACGGGCAGTGGTTTTGTGCAATCCAATCCGACGGGGATCAACTGTAATGAGATCGCTGGCGTTACGTCAGGGACCTGTTCCGCAAGCGTTCTGGGCGGAGTAGCCATGTCGTTGGAGGAAGTTCCGACAGCGGGCTCTACGTTTACAGGCTGGACTGGCGTTTGCGCAGGCCAGGGTCAGATTTGCGTCCTGACCTTGAATACAGCCACAAGCGTCTCCGCAACATTTGTTGCGGCCATCAACTTTCCACTGACCGTGACGGAGATCGGCAACGGCACGGGAACGGTGACCGACAATCTGGAACAGATCGATTGCAGTCAGGCCAATGGAGTTTCGACGGGCACATGCGCCGGAAGCTATTCGAGCGGCACACAGGTAACTCTGACGGCGGCTGCCAGCGGAAGCTCGACATTTCTGGGATGGGGCGGCGTCTGCGCGAGTGCGGGAACCAGCCCGACGTGCAGTCTGCCGATCGGTCAAGCGGTCAATGTCACCGCCAGTTTCGTGAACCAGAGCTTCGGAGGCGTCAATGTCTGCCCGTCCGGACAGACCACACCGGCGCCATGCAGCGCAACCATGCCTGTGACCATCAACCTTGCGGCGAACACTACGATTGGCGCGATTCAGGTTGTCACACAGGGCGTCACCGGCCTCGACTTCAATCTTGGCAGCGGCAACACCTGTACCGGAGCTATCGTTGCAGGCAACTCCTGCAGCGTAAATGTTGCCTTCACACCACTTGCGCCCGGATTGCGCATGGGCGCTGTCAACCTGTACGACAATGGTGGAGATCTAGTTGCGGCTGCGCCGGTCTATGGCATCGGCCAGGGACCGGCAGTTGCTTTCGGTCCAGCCACGCAGGCCGTCGTAAATCTTGGAAGCGTCACGCTGAATCAGGCCAAGGGGCTCACGATCGATGCCGCCGGAGATGCGTTCATCGCAGATACCCTCAACCAGCGGGTCGTGAAGATAAGCGCGAACGGCACGCTGTCCACCGTCGGCACTGGGCTTGAATATCCGCAGGGTCTTGCAGTGGATGGGGCCGGCGATCTCTTCATCGGGGACAACCTGCTGAATGAGGTCGTGGAAGTTCCGGCAGGCTGCATCAGCAGCACTTGCCAAAAGACAATCGGCACGGGCCTGAGGAGTCAGCTCGGCGTGGCAGTAGATGGAAGGGGCAATGTCTTTATCGGTGACTTTGTCGATGGTGAGGTCGCCGAAGTGCCCGCCAACGGTGGCGCGCAGACCGTGGTCTACAGTCCCGGGAACGGGTCCAATCCAGTTGGCCTGGCCGTCGATAGCGCGGGCAATCTGTATGTAGCGGACTTCGGCCTCAAGGCAGTCAAAAAGGTTCCTGCCGGATGCACCACCAGCACTTGCACGATTGCATTGGGCGGCGGATGGCAACAACCGGATAGCGTATCCGTCGATGCTGCAGGCGATGTCTTTGTGGCGGACTTCGGACTCCAAGAGGTGATCGAGATCCCAGCAGGTTGCACCACTGGCGCTTGCGCGATTGTCGTGGCAAGCGGAATCCAGACGGTAGCCGCGGCCGTGGATTGGGTCGGCGATGTCTTCATTCCCAACGAGGGCAACAATCAGCTTGTCGAACTAACCCGATCGCAGCCGGCATCATTGAGCTTTGCTCTCACCAATGTGGGCAGCACAAGCGGCGACAGTCCGCAGCAGGTCACTGTTCAAAACATCGGCAACCAGCAGCTTTCAGGCTCGATTGCTCTGAGCCTGGGCGCGAACTTCGCGCAGAGTATTAACTCAACATGCGGCAGCAGCTTTTCACTGGCTCCAGGTGCAATCTGCTCCGAGATATTCAGCTTCACGCCACAGAGCACCGGTTACTTTACAGCTTCGGCGTCGTTGTTTGACAACACTTTCAATCTCTCTCCGCTAGTCACACTGCAAACCATCAATCTCAGCGGCAACGGAGGCTTGAACGGGCAGGCTGTGGGCGCGACCGTTCCTAACGTGGTTGGGCAGACGGAAGCAGCAGCCTCAACAACGCTCACCACTGCAGGCTTAACGCTGGGAACCGTGAGCACCGCGTACAGCAGCAGCGAGCCTGCAGGAAGCGTCGTCGGCGAAAGCCCGGCCGCTGGATCGCAGGTCAATCTCGGAACCACGGTCGCATTGCTTATCTCGACTGGCCAGGCGCCTACGCCAACACCTAATCCGCTGACGTTCGAGAATAACTACTTCGTCACTGGAGACTACGCCTCCGCAGGAGTTACTCTGCGCGGAACCGGCGTGAACGGCATAGCCACTGGAACGATTACCATTCCCGATAACACCACAGGCCCCGGCGTCGGCCAAGGCGTTCCTGATGGTGCCGATATTGTCGATGGCTTCCTCTACTGGGAGACGCTGGAAAATACCGCGACTCCTTCGGCCAATACAGGAACCTTCCTCGGTTATCCCATTACCGGGCAACAGATCGGAAGCGACGTCCCCTATACCGACCGCACTCTGAGCGGGACACTGCGCGTGTACCGCGCCGACATCAACACCTATTTCCCGGCGAGCACGAACGGCAATGGAGTGCGCTACGCGTCGGGCGCGTTCAAAGTCTCTCTGCCGGATAGTGGAGGAAGCGGATTCCCGCTCACCGAGGGAGCGAGCCTGGTAGTCATCTATCGCGTGCTGTCTCCGAACTTCCCGCTCAAGTCTGTCGTGATTTACGACGGATCGGCGACTCCGACAACTTCTACGACGCAAGCCGTGCAAGGATTCTATGATGCGCTGGGCACAGCCAGTGGCACCGAGAGCACTATTCTCAACTACACAGGCGGGGCATGGAACAACAGCTTGAGCGCTATTACGCTCGCACCACATGCAAGCCAGTACAGCGCGACGTTGAACGCCGGTACCGCCTATGCCGCGGTAATTCTTAGCACGCCCGTGACCAACAGCGATAATGACGGCATTCTGGACGCCTGGAAGAGCGGCCCCGGCGTGGGCAGCTTCTTTGCAGGACAGTCCGGTTATACAGATGTAAAGACCCAGTCGTGGGTGGCATTGCCGGGCGCGAAGCACGGCCGGAAAGACCTGTTCGTCCAGCTCGACTACATGTGCGGAGCCGTGCTGGCAAGCGGCGCATGCGATCCCAACCAGGAGAATCTCTTCCCCTCGCCTGATCCTAGCGGCAACGATCCGTTGGCGATGGTACAGCAGGCATTCGCCTCGGCGGGGATCGTGCTTCATCTCACAGTTGGGAATGCAGTGCCGGAAAGCACCTGCACGGATAGTTCGTCGCAATTGTGCCAGTTCCCCAATCAGCCTGGAGTGATCGGTTGGAAGAACAGCCTTGAATTCTCCAAGGTCTGGCCGCGCAATCTTGCGTCCTGCGCTGCGGGTACGGATTGCACGGCCCGCTTCCCGTACGGTCAGAAAGATAGCTATCACTACGTGCTCTTCGGCCACTCTCTGGCAGTGCCGGCGTGGAGCACGCGTTATCAAAACTTAACCTCAATCAATGTGGTCAGTGGCGTCACGACCATCTTTACCGCCGATCGTGGCTCAGCAACCGGCAGTTGCCCAAGCCGTATTACGCTCTCCGGTGTGCTGGGGAACCCTGCCCTGAATGGGGTCTACAACACGACCGGTTGCCCCGATACTAAGACGATCATCCTGGCGACTCCCGGTGTTCCCAACTGGAGCTACCCGAACACCACGTTGCCGGAACCGGTCATCGGTCTCACTTCCGGCACGATCACCAGCATCTCCGGTTATTCCGATCTGGGCGGCGCCGACTCTGCCGTGACTCTGGCCCTTTGGGAGACGAATCCGAATCAGGACATGAGCAAGCGCGCCAACGTGATCGCTGGCACTCTATACCACGAGATCGGACACACGCTCGGTTTGAGCCATGGTGGGCTCTACTACGACGCACCCGGCAGCTACGTTCCGACCTTCGAGGTCAATTGCAAGCCGAACTATCAGAGTGTGATGAACTATCTGTTCCAGCTCGACGGCGTGGGACCGAATGCTGCCGTTGCCTACTCCAACCAGACGCTTACCGAATTGTTCAGATCTTCACTGCAGTCAGTCGGTCAGCTTGCGGATACGGATTCCGGCTTTGCCGGCATCGCGCCGACATTCTCCACTTCGGTTTGGTACACCTCGACGCCGCCGACCTCGACGACCAGCCCCGCCACGCTGCATTGCGATGGTACTCCGCTCACCGGCGACACAGGATATCGCGTGAACGGGACAGTCGCACCGATCAGCCCACCGTGGCAGAGTGGACAGAACGTTACTTTCGATGGCGCGTCGTATTCACAACTGCGCGGATACAACGATGTGGCCAAGACGGATCTGCGGCAGGTAGGAGCTACAGGTGGTGAGTTCGCGTCGCTGGCGAATGTGCTTTCGTTCGGTTCCTCCTCATCTCCGCTAAGCATCAGCGCGGGCGGCAATGTCACGCTAGGCAGCGGTGGAACCGTCACGCTGGGAAGTGGCGGGAATGTCACACTAGGCAGCGGCGGCAATGTCACGCTGGGAAGTGGCGGCACAATCACACTGGGCAGCGGTGGCAGTGTGACGTTCGGCAGCAACAGCAACGTCACGCTGGGCAGCGGCGCAACCGTCACGCCGGGCAACGGAGGTACCGTCACACTGGGAAGTGGTGGTAATGTCACGCTCGGCAGCGGCGGCACCATCACGTTGGGCAGCGGCGGCAATGTCACTCTGGGCAGTGGCGGCAATGTCACGCTTGGAAGCGGTGGCACCATTACGCTGGGCAGCGGCGGCAGTGTCACAATCCCGGCGACCGGGGGCAGCTACACCATCGGCAGCAGTGGTGGGACCATCACGTTAGGCAGCGGTGGCAACGTCACTCTGGGCAGTGGCGGTAACGTCACTCTCGGCAGTGGTGGGACCATCGCCCTGGGCAGTGGTGGCAACGTCACTCTGGGCAGTGGTGGCAATGTCACCTTGGGCAGCGGTGGCACGGTCACGCTCGGCAGCGGCGGCAACATCACTCTTGGTAGTGGTGGCAACGTAACTCTGGGCAGTGGCGGCACGATTGCGCTGGGCAGCGGTGGAGTCGTCGTGCTCGGCAGCGGCGGCAATGTCACCTTGGGCAGTGGTGGCACGGTCACGCTAGGCAGTGGCGGCGACACAAGCGAGAGCAGTGGCGGCAACGTGACGCTAGGCAGTGGCGGAACCGCTACGCTGGGCGCTGGCGGAACTGTGACACTAGGCAGCGGCGGCAACGTCACCCTAGGCAGCGGCGGTAATGTCACGCTTGGCAGCGGTGGCACGATTACATTGGGCAGCGGCGGCAATATCACGCTCGGCAGCGGCGGAACAATCACCCTAGGCAGCGGCGGCACCGTCACGCCCACCGGCGGAAGTGCAATCACAATTGGTGCAGGCGGTAGTTATACCTTTGGCAGCAGCGGAGGAACCATCACGCTTGGTAGTGGCGGTAATGTCACGCTTGGCAGCGGTGGTAACGTGACGCTTGGTAGTGGCGGGACTATCGCTCTTGGCAGCGGTGGGGTGGTCACTCTGGGAAGTGGCGGCAATGTCACGTTGGGCAGTGGTGGAGTGGTCACGCTAGGCAGCGGCGGCAATGTGACGCTCGGCAGCGGTGGGACTGTCGCTCTCGGCAGCGGCGGAAACATCACCTTGGGCAGCGGTGGCGCTGTCACCAACGAGTTGACTTACGAAACCGCCAACTCAGTCGTTCGTCCCCCGTCTTCGCCCACGGAAACTCCAACATCGCAAGGAGTCCGAGTCGACTGGACTGCACCCGCTTTCGGAGTTGTATCCACTTATACGATCTATCGCAGCTCCGATGGGGCCACGCCAATCCTCATTGGCAGCGTAAGCGGCGTGAATGGTGCTGCGCCGGCGACGGAGTTTATCGATACAAACCCGGATTTGACTTCACAAACCGTGGTTTACACCATTTCCACCACTCTGGTGCCTGACTCGAACGGAACGCAACGCCAGAGCCCGCCCTCAGCGCCCGCTGTGTTGAAGAACGATCAGTCGATTACATTGGGCCCGTTACCTAGCTCTGTCGTGATTACAAATCCGCCAACGATTACAGCAACCGCTATGTCGAGCGGCGCTCCGAATGGATTGCAGGTCAACTTCAGCGCTTCAGGGTCTTGCTCGATTGGCAGCCAGTCGATTGCTAACAATGTTTCTTCCGCTGCGATGGTCCTCAACACCACGGGAAGCTGCGCCATCACAGCCTCACAAGCGGGCACAAACTCCTTCAATGCGGCCAATTCTGTGTCTGGAACATTCCAGGTGCTGCCGCAGGGCTCAACCACGCAGTCGCAGACGATCAACTTCGCTCTATTGCCAAACGTGGTGTTCGGCAACAGCTTCACCTTGAGTGCGTCCTCCTCTGTTGCCAATAACCCAGTCATTTTCACTTCCACCGGGCCATGCTCGACGAATGGCAAGATTAGTGGAGCCGGCGTTTGCACCATCACCGCATCGGCAGCCGCAATCGGTAACTATAGCGCTGCCTCGCAGACGCAGTCGTTCACCATTTACCCCGCAGTGATCGAGGTCATCGCCAATAACCTGAACGGCACGTTTGGACAGCCGCTTCCGCCGTTGACCTTCCGCTACATCGGCTTTGTTAACGGCGATACAGCTTCGGTCGTCAGTGGCGCACCCGCGCTGTCTACCACTGCTACCGCAACGAGTAATGCTGGTAGTTATCCGATTGCCGTATCGACTGGCACGCTCGCTGCCGCAAACTATTCTTTCCTGTATGTGAACGGAAAGTTGACGATACAACCGGCGAATCAATCGGCGCTTACGCTAATCACTGCATCGCCTTTAACCTACAATCAGAGCGAAACTCTGAGCGTCACAGGCGGCAGCACCGGCGGGGCTGTTACGTATAGTGCAACTGGTTCTTGCACCATCAGCGGCGCCAAACTTACTGCCAATAGCGGCACCGGCGCTTGCCTGGTGACGGCTACGATGGCTGGAAATACCAATTACAACGCTGTAACCAGTACGCCGGCCAACACCATAACTCTGGCTCCCGCAGGCCAGACAATTACATTCACAACAAACCCTCCAGCAAGCGCAGCGTATAACGGCACGTTCACAGTAGCGGCCACAGGCGGCGGTAGCGGGAATGCGGTCACCTTCACGAGTTCCGGAGCCTGCAGCAATACCGGCGTAACTTACAAAATGACCAGCAGCACAGGCACGTGCTCCGTGATCGCCAGCCAGGCAGGCAACTCCAACTACGGCGCGGCGCAGACTACGAAGACGGTCAATGCAACTGGGCCATCGGTCAACATATCTCCGTCGAATATCAACTTCGGCACGCTATATCTGGGAAGCATCTCAACCAAAACGATTACTGTGACCAATACAGGAACGGCGCCTGTCACCGTCAACGATCCTCTTCTTTCCATCGTGCATGGAGGGAACTCCAACGAATATCTAGCCGTCAACCTCTGCCTGACACCGTTGGCGGCAGGGAAGAGTTGTACGGTTACCATTGCTTTCATCGCCGGTCCGTTCTATACGCCGCAGACTGCGACATTGAATATCATGGATAACGCCCCAGGAAGTCCCCAGCAGGTAGCGTTGAGTGCGGCGGTGGTAGATCCCCTGGTGAGTTTCAGTCCAACAAGCCTGAATTTCGGAACCATAAAACACGCCACCAGCAGTACGCTAAGTGTTACGGTGAGCAATCCCGGAGCAACTCCCCTGGTATTCAGCGGTGCGGGAATCAGCGTCACGGGAACAAACGCGTCAGACTTCGTTCAAACCAATACTTGCGGCAGTTCACTCGCATCTGGCGCAAAGTGCAGCGTTTCGGTTAAGTTCACCCCGCCGGCGACTGGCACATTCAGCGCCAACCTGACGTTGATTGATAATGCTCAAAGCGGCAGTGGCACACAAACCATTCCGCTTTCTGGTAAGGGGAACTAGGGACGCGCGAGCGGCTTCTTTGTACACGGGATGTCACAGGCAAGTTGCATGAGACCAGATTTCGCTGCTGTTTATTGGCCGAGACGATGGCGGATTTCAGGAACCAGTGGGTCTTCGGAGGACCCTCCACGGATGCTGAGATATGTTTTATAAAAATCCGCGAACCCTTGACTTTTCATGCCTTCCCGCGCGCGTCCTTGATAATAGTAGATGGGCGGAAAATACGTATAAGTCGGCGTGTTATCCATGAATAGCTCGATGGCTTCCCCTCGGCGATGCATGCATTGATCGAACTCTGAATCAGCCTCCGTATAGGCTCCCGCTTCGAGGTATGCCCGCCCGAGTTCGAAGCGGCCGATCCAGGTATCTAGTAGATGGATTGCGGCTGTGATCTGTTTCACGGCTCCTTTGGCATCTTTGCGCTTGAGAGCAATCATGCCTTCGATGATCTTGCCGTAAGACTGTGGCTCACCCGATAACTGCGACGAGAGATTCGTTGCGAGCTTTTGTGCTTTTGCAAGATCTCCTGCGTCGACGTAACTGATCGCCGCGAGGAATTGGATTTGGGCAGTTTGGCTGTTTGCCAGCGCTTTATCGATGTCGGCAAATGCTGCCGCATGGTGCCCTTGTAATTCCTCCATGTTCGCAAGCGCTACACATTTCCTCGCGGCATTATCAGTCATTTTGGCCGTCAGATCGGCGTCGGTGCCTTGGGTGAGGATGCGCACCGCCTCGGCATACTTTCCCTGGTAGGCGGCGAGATCGGCCAGTCCAACTGCCGCGGTCGATGCGCCATCGGAGCCAAACTTCTCGAGCTGATGGTAGTCTTCCGCCGATTTTTCGATTTGGCCTTGTCCAAGCTGGGCTTCCGCAAGTACCAGATATGCTTGCGCAGCGGATGGGCTGATCGTCAATGCGGTGTGCGCTTCTTTGTCGCCCGAGGTAAAATCTCCGGCAAAGACACTGATGAAGGCCAGGTTCAACCGCGGCCCCACTCCCTTGGGAACAATCTCGACGGCGTGTTGCGCCGCTTCCAGCGCCTTTGGCGCATCGCGTAACTGGGTGTAGCAGCTTGCAAGATTATTTTGACCGACACGGTCGGCGGGATAGCGCGTGACGAGCTTTGAGTATTCCTGAACGCAATTTTGCCACTCGCCTGTGGTGAGGTAATACAAGCCGCGGTTGCGATAGAGCTCCCGCTCAGTCATGCGGTCCACATGCTGCATCGCAAGCTTCATGTACTTTACAGCGTCCGCGGATTTCCCCAGATTCTCTTCCATGGCGGCCATGCCGGTATACGCCCGCGCGAACTGCGGGTCCAGTTCTGCTGCTTTCTGAAACGAATTGAACGCTTCCTGGAATTTGCCGGCGAACTGTTCTTCCACACCGAGAGCGTCCTGATGGACGGCCTCTAAAGATGCAGCGGTAAAACCCCCGCTGACCTGCTCAAACTGGCGCGAAGCGGGGGTGGCGTCGCCCAGGGCTTTACGAAATGGAACCACCAGTTTGGGAAGATCGCTCACAATCTCTTGTTTATTGGAGACGGTGATGTCCGCTTTTGCCAGCACGCTGCCACTTACGGAGTCTAGAGCGATTGCCGAAATATCGTACTCGCTGCCCCTCAGGCTAATGTCACCCGTAATCACCACGTTGACGCCCTGGCTTACAGCAACCAGCCGCGCGGACTGCTCATCGAGTTTGTTCGTGGGATTCGGAAGTTTCGCAGCAAGCCTTCGCGCATCGCCGCGACTGTACGAGTTGATAAAGCTGGCGCCTTCCAATGCCACGCCGAGCATCGGCTCGATCGTCTCATCCAGGACCGGGTCGCCGGTATGGTTGGTAAAGTCGCCAACCAGCACCGAGACCGGACCGTGCGGCTCTGGCTTGGCAGCCCGCTGCCTCCCGATGATGAACCACGCAATTCCAACTGCAATCACCGCCGTTGCGATGCCGGAGACCGCAAGATAGGTCCATGGAAGCTCCCGGATACGGTTCAGACGCAGCCGTAGCGAAGAAGCAGAAACTTTGCCGCTTTTGCCTTGCCATGCGCGAAGGTCCCCTACCAGATCTTTGGCGCTCTGGTAGCGATGTGCCGGTTCCTTCTCTAGACATTTCGCAACAATGTTGCTGAGCGAACCTGGAATATTCCTATCGACATCCGCCAACGGCACGGCGCGTTGTTGCGTGCGCTTCAACAGACTTGCGATCGCGCTCTCGGCGTAGAAGGGCGTAACCCCGGCAAGTAATTCATATAGGATCAGGCCGATTGTGAAGATGTCGGAGCTGGCCTTTACCTCCAGACCTTGCGCCTGCTCCGGAGACATATACTCCATCGTCCCCAGCATCATGCCGGTCTGTGTCATTCCATCGCCGGAGAAAGTGCGGGCCAATCCAAAGTCCATCACCACGATGCGGCCACTTTTTTCGACCATGATGTTGGCCGGCTTCAGGTCGCGATGGATAATGCCTTCCCGGTGAGCGGCGGCCAGGCCGTTGGCAACCTGCTCCATGATGTCGACCGCTTCCGCAATACTCAGTTTTTGCCGTTGCCTCAGGATGTCATGGAGGTTCTCGCCATCCAGGAACTCCATGGTGATGAACTTCACGCCCTGGGCTTCGCCGAGGTCGTAAATCCGGATCACGTTGCGATGCGTCACCTTGGACGAGAGCAAGAGTTCCTGCTTGAAGCGGGCCAGGATCTCCGGATTTAAGGCCATCTGAGGACGGATAACCTTTAGGGCTACGATTCGGTCCACCTCGCGGTCGGCGGCCTTATACACAGCTCCCATGCCGCCTTCTCCGAGGAGCTCGAGAATCTCATAGCGGCTGCCCAGGACTGTTCCGATCTGAAGTAAAAGCAGGTTCCCGACCGAGCCGTTCGCCGCTTCCGGAGATGGAAGCCGGCCAGTTGCGCCTCCCGAAATGATGGTGGCGTTGCTCGCGATTGTGTTGCGCGTAACGCCAACGATGGTTGCATCCGGATTCTGTGGTGGAGCTCCGTTCGTGACCGCAGGATTGGAATCGGTGCGGAATGCCGCAGCGGCGATGATAGTAGCGCGAGAGTCCTGAGGCTCCTGGTTCGGAGGGTGACGTTGCGGAGACTGCAAACTATCCGGCACCTTGGAGGAAGCAACTTCTGACCCGCCACGAGGCGTGTCTTCTCCCGGAATACCTGATTTGTCGCCGCCCGAGGAATCATTCATTTCGCACTTCACAACCTGCCAGAATTGAACGGAAAAACACCAGTCCACAAGTTCCAGATGAGAACTTCAGGTCCGGTGTGATGCCTGGAGTATAAATGATTCGTGGATGGACGCGGGTAAGGCGTTGGCTTGAATGCTGCGCGTTCGGCGCTTCGGGGTATACCCGATAATCGGTGTACCGTCGGGCCGCCTCAGAACACAAGCTTTCAGCCGTGCAGAGGAACACTTCCAGCTGATCTCCAGACCTCAGCAGCGGCCCAGCGAACACAAATCTAGTATCTTGGCTGCTCGGCAGCCAGCTTCGTCCTATTTTCGCAACGATTCAGATCTCGGTTAGCCCGAAGTCCTAAGTCTTTTGTCCGAACAGCTGCAGCAAGTTGGTAACGGTGAGCAACTGCTTGATGCGTGGTGTCAGATTGACCAGTTCCAGGACACACGCGCCGCGATTAATCGCTGAGATCTTAAGCCCTACCAACGCGCCCAAACCCGAGCTATCCAGATGTTCAAGATCGGAGAAGTCGAGCACTGTGCGGCCACCCCGTTGGAGCAACGGCATAACCAGCGCCTTGATTTCCGCGGAGTTTTCGCTTAAGAGCTTACCGTGGCACTTGATGGTTGTGGTTACATATTTGTTTTCGTCTTCCGACTCTTCAATCTCGTAACGAAACGCAGTCCCCGCCGTCGTTGCCATGGCATCTCCTTTGAGATCAATATCATCTAATCTTAACTTTCCGCTAAGCGCCTTAGATTAATTTCTTATGACTAAGAATAGCCGCCAGGTTCCGACTCTCACGCCAAAGTGGCACAGGCAAGCTGTTCTTCCAACATCGCGCGTCGGCTCGCTACGGCCGAGGTGCAGAACCGGATTTCTGCTTTTAACAATCCATGATTGCAGCAAAAAGAAAGTGCATATAAGAAAGCAGAGAGGTGGAAGTGGGAAACGAATCGGCTAGGATTGTAGCGAGGATGCGATGGTTGCGGATTCTAATCGGCGGATTTCTCGTCGAGGCAGATTTGATCGTGTCGCTGATGCCAGTATCGATGAGATGGGGGAAGCGAGGAGAACTGGCTGCGATCCGGTCTGAAGGATGACTGCAATCGCTTCCCACTCCGGGTTTGATCGAATGCGCCTGCACACTTCATTGCCGTGCAGGTCTGGCAAGTCTAAATCAGTCAGAACGGCATGGGGGTTCTACTTCGATACAAGTTCTAAGCCGCGTATTCCCGACGTGGTGGATACTGTTTCGAATCCCATCAGCGAAAGCAACTCTGCGAGTCCTTCGGAATTGGCTACGCTGTCATCAATGATGAGAACTCTATGTTTATTCATCTCTCTGTCCATAATCAATCACAGCAATTAAGTGTTGTTCAGGTAATGTTGGTGTCAGTGGTGGGCGCTGATAGAACCAGCTTTTCGAGTGAGAGATTACGAGGGCATTATGACACTTGCGGCAATTCTAGCGGAACTAGATAGCGAAATTGCGAACCTGAAACAGGCTCGCTCGCTTCTGAATGGCGGTAGCGGACGAGCACCAGAAAGACCGAAGGGTGCCACCACGGTTGACAAGCCAGCCAGAAAGCACAATATTTCCCCTGAAGGCCATAAGCGCATTGCCGAGGCTGTTAAACGCCGTTGGGCTGTTCATAAGAAGACGTCTGGAAAGTAGCGGACGTTTGCGATTCATCAGATGAGGAATTCCAATTTCCAGGAAGGGGTGTTTTGTCATGATTACTGGGCTTGAGTTTTTAGACGGCGTAGGTTCTGAAAGCATCGCCCCGAACATCGAAGCCTACGATGGCCATGTTCCGTCCGTTAGCGACCGGGTCTGCTTGGACAGGAACGGTAATTGGGAGCTTTTTCGCGTTGTCGATAGGGCTTTCTATTTTTTCGGTTCTCGCTACTGACAGTAGGCGGAAAATATCATTGCACTGCGAACCTTTCGATAAAGAGCGAGATTCCTTTACTCGTTAGAACAGCATCGAGAAGAGATATAGTTCAATGTTCAGCCGCAAACAAAGTGTTGTCTGGACGGGCGTATACTATTGCCACAATCCAATTGAAGGCCCCAACAATGCAAACCCGGTTCAGAGTGATGCTCATTGACCTAGACGACGACCGGCGCAACACCAGAGTGCAACTATTGGAACACGCGGGCTACTGGAACACGCGGGCTACGAAGTTACGGTGAGGCCTAGGTTCGCAGATGCCCGTCGTATAGGCGACGAAGGTCGTTTCGACTTGATAATTCTTGCTCTCCATGTTGGTCCCGAGTATGCCGTTCCATACAGTGACGAGTTGAGCCGGGACAATCCGGGCTGCCCATCTTACTTCTCACGGACTCCTGCGTATTCGTGCCAAAGGGCACTCTCAGCAAGAGCCTCGAGGCAGGAAGCCCGACCGCGCTAATCAAGGAAGTCGCCGCAATGCTGACAGGTAGCCATCACATCAGGGAAATCACCGCAGACATGAATTAACCCCTCTGAATTTAGAATCCGCGAAATGATAATCGTCGAACATGGTCTCTTTTGACCCTGACCTGCGACTTTCAGAGGATAGAGTGAGTCTTTCTCATGGGCCAGATTTCACGAAAAAGGAGGCCCAATGAGCGACGAATCTGACCAATATGCAAGGTCTGCCGATCTCGCCGCTGCTCAGTTGGTCGAGTTCGTTAAACGAATGGATTTAGATCACTTGGAAGTGCCAGTAATCGACGGGCAATCCGCATGGGAAGTGACCGTGAAGAAGTTGGGCATTAGATCGAACCCAGTCCTTGAATAAACAGGAGTATATTGTTTTCACGCCTATGAAACGTATCGGGCCCTAGAAAGAGGCCAGCATGGCCGCTACAACTCACGCCTTCCCACGTCGGCGCAACGCCGATGGAACCTTCGATTTAATCTGTCCTAAATGCTTCTTAACCATCATCTACAAAGCTGAGGAGTCTGAGCTGGAGGCGGCAGAAGCCGGTCACGACTGCCACGGATTGAGTCTGGATCGGATGCTTCATCCGGAGTGCGCTAATTCCCGCTAGGACTCTGCGCTGGCGATGGCAAGTTATATGTTCGAGGAAAGTCGCGAAGTTGAACTCATCAAGGTTTAGCGCAAATCTTCGATTCTGCTGAGCGAGTGTCGAGTCTATGTAACCGCCTTATAACCACTGCTCTAGTGTAATTCTTAGACCTCGTTCATCGACATCAGTGCCCGGAACAAGCAAATTGGAAAAGTCTTGCCTGCTCATAATTTGCGGACGCCATACCACTTTTATAAGATTCCCTGTGGCGATAAATGCTCGCGAACCTGTATTACGTTCGATTATCCACGTTTCTTGCATGAAGCTCCTCACGATGTATACAGGGTTCCATAACAGCGTAGCAAAATCTGCGCGGTATTGCTCAAATTGCAAACGTGCAACCGCACCGTGTAAGCCGTCTCTCCGAGGCGGTCGCTTACTATCCAAGCGGATTGAGGCACCGCACTTTATACGCTCATGCGATTCGTTACCGGCTCATCATGCGCAACATTATCTGCCCGGATTGCAGGGATACTGATACCATCGCACGCATGTTCAGGTTTGGACGACCTACTACGCCGGGCCATTGGATCGCCCATATCTTACTGGGTATCGTTGCGTTGTTTCTTATCTGGTGGCTGTTGCATGTTTACGCAATGTGAGCTGCGATAAATCAATCGTCCTAATTTGATGTAATGGCTCTGTTATAGACGGGCTTCAATGGACGCGGTGATCTATGCAGTGCCACTCATGTGGGAGCAGACATTTGCGAACGTCAAGAATGCAGTTTGGGGAGGTGCCACGACTTCTGTTGCTCCGTTTCCCAGTTCGATGCTGGGTTTGCATGGATAGATTTTATATAGGGATCAGAGAAGCTGTCTGTTTGTGGCGTGGGTGACTGGAATTCATTGTGAAGGCGGTCCTTTTGATGACTCATCTGAATTCTTTAGAGTCACCAGAAGAGGATCAGTAATTGCAGTTCGTTGCCTTTAACGGATTTACTTGCTGCCTCGTCATTCCCTTTGGACCTTACTGCCCATCTTGAGTGTCAACAATCGCCTGTCCACGCCCGCAGTTAGCCAGTAGACATTCCCGCATCGACTACACACGGCAGAATTGTGTGGGTCTGATTCGCGTTGGTTCGTTCGGATGATAGCAAATACCGGGTGTGACAGTTGCATTGTTCTGATTCATCAAAAAAAATGGTCTGAACGGGCAACCAATTGTGTACTTCTACATTCGAATTTGACGTATCTCTTCCCCTCATCCGTTGACTGCGATAAAGAGGCTTTGATAATGGGAACCCTAGAGTTCTTACTGGTCCTTACTGTGGTTTTTCTGATTGCCGATTTTATGGAACGATCGTTTAAGAATCGGGAATTAATTCAGAACGGCATCGGCTGTGATTCACTGGGCACCTTCATGGGGTCTAATAACTCGGTACTGGGCACGGATGTCACTCAAACAAGCTGCCCGTCACCGGCACAGTCTCCGGTGGCTCCTGCTTTGGTGCCGCTACAGGCGCAATGTGGATCTTCTCTTCCGGCAGGATACGCAACAGATGGACCGGAGGCCGCTCAGTAGGCGTCAACCACTCCTCGTACTCACTAGGCTCTAGGATGACCCGGCTGGCGGTTGTGGAATGGCCGCATTGCAGTGTTGGGCGTAGTCGTGAGTATCGAGAACGTCTTTTCCCACTGGTTCGTCTTGGGATTAGTCCAGTTTCCTCACAATCCAGCGAAGCCGAATAGGTCACAGCCAGGAACGGAAATCTTGTATTTCGGTCCAGGCTTCCCATTCACCTTCTTCCACTCGAAAAACCAAGGACGTCAGCCTCCGATTGGCAAACGACTACTCTCCGCTGCCGTTGTCTAGCTGTCGCAAAGAGGGAAGGCAAGATGCGGGTGGAAAGTCTAGCTTTTGCGATTGAACAGATGAGGGGATAGCGTCGGAGAGGTCTAGTCAGATTTCACAAGGAATAACAAGGGTGATTCGACCCTCGACAGTCACTATAAGTTAAATAAAATCAATAAGTTAATATGAAAAATGGCGGAGAGAGTGGGATTCTGGAATGTAGCACCAAAAACCCTAGTAAATACGCATAGTATGGTTTCGTTGTCGTGCGGTTGTCGCGCAAAAGGCCATATAATTCCCAAATGGATACCAAGGTAGTGACCTTGATGGTCAGATATAAGGACGCGGAGGGGAAGTGGAAACGATCACCTGCCGCTCGCGGTGGTAACGGCCGGGTCAAGCCGGGCCATGTGCTGCTTAATGGGCAAGTCGTGCCGGTCGCGGACGGTACCCAGGCATGAACTAGAAGCGATGTCATGCTCATTGGCTTTGTCTGACCCTGCAAACATGAGGCGACTAATGCTAGATACAAACTTGTGAGCATGCACTTCATCGATAGAGGTCTCATCATTGCTCCGATCCCGATAGGTATACGACTTCGGTAGGTGTGCGCCAGATAGGATCAAAACGATCCTTCGTGGAATCTCTAGAGTTCAGCTTGGGCGTAAGGGGTATCGACTCAGCAGCACCGGAGTCGTCAACGTTCTCTACCAGTAGTTGCAGAGCGGGCCCAAGAGAGCTCTCGCGATAGGTACTGCTTAGCCGCCGCGTTCCCAGTAGCTCATCCCGATGCAGAAGTCCGACTGTGCTGTCAATACAACCCGAACCTGACGCTCCCGTGGGAGCCAGTGTGCCAGACCTTAAATCGGCTATCGCCAAGTACTCGGGGCATGGCTCTTGCGTTGCAGCGCCAGAGCAGATGGTCCGGAAAACTGACATAGGCTATCCACTTTCCGTTTCGTGAGAAGTCAATAAATTCGGCCGATACGCCATTGAGGTACGGAACGAACTCCTTCAACCTGGCGTCGTACCTGTTCAACTCTCCGCGGAGCTGCTGACCGATCATGTATAGCTTGCGTCCGTCGGAGCTTACTTCCGGCGCGAGAGAGTTGATTGGTCCTGCCGTCAACTGAATGGGCTCCTGTGACTTGCGGTCGATCAGGCCCGAAGACTCAGGAAGCGCCCATAAATCCGTCCTGCCATCTCGGGTAGATTGGAAAACATACCAGCGTCCATCGGGGCTCCATCGTCCGCAGCATTCGGCGGGAACCGGGTTCCACTCGCCCAGGATTTCGTGCAGAGACGTTCCATCTTTGAGCGACTCCCAAAGGGACGACCGAAGCGTCTTCGGGTCCATGATGGTCAATCGCAATCGCTTTCCATCGGGCGACCATCGAATGGACGATGCGGTTCCAGACAATTGAGCAATCTTTCTTTGGTCGGTGCCATCGCTGTTTACCACGTACAGCGCGCGGTTCCAGCCAATGGCGATCTTCTGACCGTCTGGAGCGAACGCGGCGGCATCGGCGAAGAGATCGCCAATTCGCCGGACGTTTCCGGAAGGCAACGAAATGCTCCACAGAGCCGACTCGTTTAATCCTGCTTTCTCTCCCATTGAAGCGCCAGGATCAGGTCCAAACGATGCGGCCAGCAGCTCGCTTCCGTTCGATGAGATATCCATCAATCGAGGGGACTGAAGCGCGCTAACGAGAGTTGAAGACTCTCCACCGTGGACCGATATCTGAGAGATGCTTCGATGATTCATGCTCCCGGAGACGAAATAGATGCGAACGCCGTCCGAGAGCAGCGGCCCTTGTTTCGGCAGGCCGTCATGCGTGATTGCCATGTAATTCGAGACTCGCAGGACCTGCCGGGAATGACGGATGCTCCAGACGACGAGGCCGACGCCTAACAGGGCTGCTATAGCGGCGAGCAGTGTCCATCGGATCGTCTTCCAGCGGACGGCTTTCGAAATTGATGCGGGTGTCTGAGGCGGTACGGCTGGCCGTGTGGGCTCAGCCAGGAATCGGTATCCTCGTTTGCTGATCGTCTGGACAAAGCGGGGGCTCGACGAGTCGTCGCCCAGAACTTGTCGTATCTTTCGGACGGCGGTATTGATTGCGTTTTCGGTATCAACGTTGATCTCATCGCCCCAAAGCTCTTGAATGATCTCTTCTCTCCTGACCAGCTCGCCAGGCCGGCTGGCCAGCAGAATCAGGAGTTCCATCGGGATCCGCTCGAGCTTCAGCTCAGAACCCGACCGCCGCAACCGATGGTTACGGAGGTCGAGTTCGAATTCTCCGAACTGTAGGACGCTGGAATTCAGGTAAACCCCCATCACCTCTCAGGTGAACCGGCAATGTCCTGGCTAGAAAGTACCCCGGCCGCCGCTAAAGGAAAAATACAGGATTCTACAGACTATCTCCATTGCCAACAAAATCAGGAACATAGGAAGATGTGCAGGCTTGGCGGTGATTCCACCTTGCGAGGTTTCCCCGGAGGTCAGTCATGAAAAGGTTGAGGTTGATGTCCCAGGTTGTGTTTCTGCTGGTGGTCATCGTGAGTGGGTTGTGGCTGTTCTCGCATGCCCAGGCCCAGCACCAACGCTCAACTTTCACGCCTTCGGTTCCGCGGGTGTGGGATGACGAAGCGATCGCGACATTGGAGCTGCCGCTCGCAGACCCGGTCGGATCGCCAAAGCACATTGCCTCCGATTATTACTACCGCATTCCCGTTCGTCCTATCTACAAGAGCTACCCGGTCTACGCTCCGGGGCATGAACCACCGAACTATATGGAGTGGCTCAAGCAACAGGCTCCCGAGGTCCTGTGGGACGAATCAGCTCACAAGCCCAATCTCAGCTCTAGTGAAGACTGGATCGCGGCCGGACGAATCGTCTTCAACACGCCGATCTATTTCACAACGCATCGGATCGCCAGCATGAACGACGTGCGAGATCTAAAGTGGTATCAGGCAACTGGTGTTCCTGTTGCCAAGGATGGAGTCGTACCGTTTGTCCGATATGTCATTCGAAAGCAGGGCGAGGTGGACCTCGGCGATTTTGCCTGCGGCTTTTGCCACACGCGAGTCATGCCCAATGGAAGTGTTCTAGAGGGTGCCCAGGGGAACTTCCCGTTTGAGAAAAGCAAAGCTTGGTACTTCGGCAGACGGTTGGCCAATCCCGATGATGCCCGGAAAGCTGAGGCCGACCTTCGACACCTTGACCATTCGTTGTACGCAGCTCCATGGCAGAAGCCTGATCCATCGATGCCAATAGACAACATGACCACGGACCAGTTGATCGCCGCGCATGCGGCCATGCCTGCGGAAGTAACAGCCCGGCATCGGAGCAGCCTCTTTTATCCACTCCAGATTCCAGACCTTATTGGCGTTAAGGATCGCCGTTACCTGGACCACACAGGACTGCAAAAGCACCGTTCCATCGCGGATCTGATGCGCTACGCGGCATTGAACCAGGGTGCTGATGATCTTGCTTCTTACGACGGTTTCGTGCCCGCGGATTTTCACTACTCGACAAAACGCCCGGAACCCGACGATCCGATCGCCGTCGGCGGTCGATACAGTGACGAGCAGCTTTATGCATTGGCGATGTACCTGTACGCTCTCGAACCACCTCCCAATCCGAACAAGTTCGATGCACTCGCCAATCGCGGTAAAAAGATATTTGAGAGCGAAGGGTGTGGAACCTGTCACACGCCTCCTCTTTACACCAACAACAAGCTCACGCCGGCTGAAGGTTTCCGTGTGCCTCCTGAGGCGCGAAAACAATTCGACATCGCACCGTTCTCGGTTGGGACAGATCCAAATATGACCTTAAAAACGAGACGAGGCACGGGTTATTACAAAGTGCCGTCGCTGAAGGGCGTCTGGTACCGCAGCATGTTCGGGCACAGCGGCTGGTGCGCGTCTCTCGAAGATTGGTTCGATCCCAAACGCCAGCAAGACGACTATGAGCCGACAGGGTTCAAACCTTATGGCGCCGAGAGCTATTCGGTCAAAGGTCATCCCTTTGGATTGGATTTGTCCGAAGAAGATCGCCGAGCGCTCATCGCATTCCTGAAAACTCTTTGAGCTTCCCGAGAGCAATGACGCCGGTCGTTGGCACTGTACGAGGCCTTAACCTAGCGAAGGCGGAAAAAACGGCATATTAGCTGTAGGAGTCGGCATTCCGGGGATCGCCATCAAACGCTGGCAGACTTCGTGCTCTCCGGCTGCCTCGAAAATGACAGCATCGGCTCTTTCTATCCGACGCTGCAACTGCTTCAACTCATCCTGGAGTTGCGCAAGTAACGTCCGTCCGCCTGGGCAACGAAAGATTCGTATCCTGGTCTTCGAGTATACGCTCAGAATGGGCCGAAATCCTCGAACGGAAGTACCTTGCGCACCCAGAACACCTGTGTCTGAACGGTCCCTGAAAGACTGGTGATCCGAGGCTACGAAGCGACTCCATGGATTTCTAAAAGGGCCGCGCCATTACCACTTCGCAACCCGAGGGTGCCGCAGAGTTTGGTCGTCTAACGCCAATCCGATGCGATTCCGCTAGGTGAATGTTTCTGAAACTTCAACTGCCAGGCGTCGATCGATGCCAGCAGGCTCCGGAGTTTTGCTGCTTCCCCTTGGCGGAGAAAGTTTCGCACGTCGTCACGGCGAAGACCGTACCTTGAACACCGGCGCCGAGTATGACGATTCTCAATGTCGACCTCCACTACGATCGAAAGCGCAACCTGTCGAATGAAGATCGAGACATATCCAGGAACACCAAAATGACGAAGATGAAGATTTCGTTGAGGAATTTCCAGGTCTCGCCCGGGGAAAGGGGTAACTTGATGTCAGGAAACCTAAGCTTTCTGCAGTGCTGCAGTTTCCTCTCTCCCGGATTCAATCGCCGACGTCGCCGACTTTCCCTTCTCCCGGGGAGCAGGGATACAAAGCACAGGGCAGTGGACTCCGGATATCACCTGGAGCACGGTGCTGGTGTGCATATCTTCCTCCGACAGCATCGTCGCAGGACTGCCCAGGACTACTAGATCGATTTGATGCTTGAGGACAAAGTCCACGATCACCTGTCCAGCTTCGCCAGTGGTCGCTATGTGTTCGACGGGAACGGTGTGAGACTCGTTCATGGGCGCGAGAAAGCGCAACTGTTCCAGATGACTGCGATGCTCTGTGTCGCTTTCTGTCACGGAAGAGTGGAGAACCGTCAACAGCCGATGCGCGATGCGGTGTGCAGCGGTCAATGCGGCCAGGGAGCAAGTGGAAAAATCTGTTGCCAGCAGAACGGTTCTCCATTTTCCCGCCCATGGAATCAGGAATTCGACATCGGGTGTGACGGTGAGGATGGGGAACTCGGTCTTTGCCAGGAGTTGACGCGCGATCGCTCCGAGCGCCGCCCGACCAACCGCCGTCTTGCCGCGGGTTCCAAGAACCAGAAGATCCCCACCGTGGTCACGCACCGTCTGCAGGATGAGCTCACAAATGTCGCCCGTCTGAACAACTGAGTGAACCGAAATCCCCTGTGCGCGTAGCTGCTCTTCGACCCGATTCAGTTCTTCGCGAGCCGTTTGATCGACGGAGAGGGCGCTAGGCACCCCCGTGGGAAACGCGTAGCCAATGGGATCTATCACATGTACGAGCACTAGCTTAGCGCCATGCTGGAGCGCTATGGCTTGGGCATAGCGAAGTGTGGACGAAGATTTTTGTGAAAAGTCTGACGCCACAACGATCGTTTCGAAGGGAAATTGCTTGGAGATATCCATGAGAACTCCTTGGTTGTCGGCCTCTGAGCTACCGAGTTAGGGCAACGTGTGGCCCAATCATTAGTTTTAGGGAAAGCGAAAGGAGATGCGGCGTCATATCCGCGGAGCTACCTTCGTAGACGGGAAAGGAGCCCCAATCCTTTCAGAAGTTATCAGGGCGATGGATGCGGAGGGTCTTGTTTCCCTCTGCAGTTAATGCTACGCCGACCAGACCAGGGTAAAGCCAACATTGATGTCGCCAGCCGCAAAGTAGGCCACGAGGGAATCCTGCCTGCCCTCCCAAAGCTAGGGTGATCCAATCCAGAGCCTCAGCCGCTCTGCAAGTCCGCCGAGCATAGGCTGCTTGGAAGAATGGGAACTCTATGAGCTAGAGTGCTCAGATTCCGTCGAGTCTGTGCGCCCATACTCAGCACAAGGTACGCTAGTTAACCTGCTCTGACATCAAAACTCGTGACATGTGTGATCGCGTTCAACAGAGTGTTGAAACCTCGAAAACGGCTGGAAGTCACAGAGCTATGTCGTCATTGCCACTAAAAGGTTACGGTGATTATGCATGCGGCGTTTGCTCTTTGCTTCAGCGATGATTACGGTGCTGTTCTGGCTTTGTATGCCTCACCGAGTAGTAGATGCTGCTGGTCAAGACAAACAGAAATCTGATCCAGGCCGCACAAATGCATCGGTCAGAAAAGATCCCTCGATCAATCCTGCCGATTACGTCGGGTCTGAGACCTGCGCCACTTGCCACGCTGAGGTCTCAACGAAGTTCGCTATCAATCCTCATTCGAAGCTTGCTCTTATGCATGGTGGAAAAGGCGTTACATGCGAGAGCTGCCACGGTCCCGGCAAGGCGCATGTGGAGTCCGGCGGCGATGCTACTAAGATATTTCAGTTCTCAAAAGCAACACCGAAGATGGTGGATGACAAGTGCCTGAGTTGCCACGCAGACACACACGCGAATTTCGAACGCTCCTCGCATGGGGCAGCCGGTGTTAGCTGCACAAGCTGCCACAGCAGTCATGTCTTCCAGAGCGAAGCGAATTTACTGAAGGTATCGGAGCCGAAGCTGTGCTATGGCTGCCATACCGACGCGAAGGCCGCCTTTGCCCAGCCATTCCACCACAAAGTGAATGAAGGATTAATGAAATGCAGCGACTGCCACAATCCACATGGCACGTTTGAGGACAAATTACTCAAGTCGAGCGCCGACCAGAATGCCATCTGCACCGAGTGCCACGCAGAAACTGCCGGTCCGTTCGTGTATGAACATCCTCCGCTCAAGACCGAAGGCTGCACTTCCTGTCATTTTCCCCATGGGTCGCCAAATCCGCGTTTGCTCACTCGCAATAATGTGAACTCGCTGTGCCTGCAGTGCCATTCTGCTTCGATGAACTTTACCGCGCCTGGCACGCCTTCATTCCACAATCAGGCTAATCAATATCAGGCTTGCACAGTTTGCCACGTTCAGATCCATGGCTCAAACGCCAGCAGCGTGTTCTTCAAGTGAGAGGCTGCTTCGCATGATACGCGCATTGTCGACATTGCTCACGGCACGTCTCTCCCGCACTGTCCGGCTCGCGTGCGCCCTGGCAGTATGCACAAGTATGACGACGGATACCTCGGCTGCGACCGCCCAGACGGTCGCGCCGACTAGCGATCCGGCCACAGCACAGGCAGGCGCACCTGCGAAAGTACCGGCTGCTATCGATAACACAACTCCGCCAGCACCTGGAGACAACATTCGTTACGGCTACGTGATTCATCAGGCGCTCGAGCTTGGCGGCCACATTGCGGATTACTCCGGCAGCGGCGCGGTCTACGACACAATGGTCAATCTGCAGTCGGGACCGCGCGTCCTGAATCAATCGTTAGATATGCATGCCGTAGATCCGTTCAAAGCGAAGCTGTTCGATACGCTTACGACGAGTAGCTTCGGGTACGCAGGGGATCCTAACAGCGTATCGCTCTTGAATATCTCCAAGGGAAAGATCTACGATTTCCGAGGAAGCTTTCGCCGCGACCGCCAGTACTTCGATTATGACCTGCTGGCCAATCCTCTGATTCCGCCGGCATCCACACCGTTTCTGCCTATTCTCGATTCGCCGCATCTCTATAACACCGTGCGTCGCATGACCGACCTCAACCTTACTCTGGCTCCGTTGTCGCGCGTCAGCGTGCGCTTCGGGTACAACCACAGCATCAGCGAAGGGCCATCCTACAGTTCCGTGCATTTTGGCACCGAAGCTCTGCTCACACAAGACTGGCGCAATATGACTGACAGTTGGACAGGCGGCCTCGACTGGAGACTTTTCAAGCACACGACCGTGAGTTATGACGAATTCGTGACCAATTACAAGGGTGATACCACCTGGGGACTTGGTGGCCTGAATTATCAACTGTCCAATGGCACGCCGGTCAGTCTGGGAATCGATATCTCTTCGGTATGGAAGACTCCCTGCGCCGCACCATTTACCTCGACTGGGGCTGTCAATCCAACCTGTAATGCCTTTCTTTCGTACAGCCGTACTGCGCCGACTCGTACGCTGATGCCCAGCGAACAACTCCGATTCCAGAGCGCAGATGTTCCACATTTCACATTCAATGGGCGGCTGCTTTATAGCGGAGCGACCGCCAATCTAAACAATTTCAACGAAACATTCAACGGCCTTGAAAGCCGCACAACACTACGCGAATCGGTTGTAACTGGCTCAGCCAATGCGCGCCGGGTGGATGTCAATGGCGACCTCGGCGTGACATGGCAGATTACCCCGACAGTTACTGCAACAAATCTCTTCAATTTCTGGAACTTCCGTGTGCCGGGAAGAAATAACCTTAGCGAAACCGACTATCTGGGGGCATCGTTGTTGGCAACCCCGGTGATTTCCCCCAATCCGCCCGCAGTAACGGCCGATTCTGAATTCCTCAATCAGAAGACCAAGACCAATACCTTCCTCGTGGCCTGGGACGCTACGTCGCGGGCGCGAGTTTCGCTTGGCTACCGCTATCGCAGCCGCATCATCACCGACGCCGGCGGAGACTTCATTCCTATTCACGAAAACTGGGGTCTTTTCGGCTCTGCGTTGCGGCCGAGCCCACAATGGCGTGTCAACTTCGACGTTGACGCCATGTATGCGGATAACGCCTTTACCCGCATCAGCCCGCGCCACATGGAACACTACCGCCTGCGCAGTACCTACAAGCCGCAGGGATGGCTTACCCTCTCGGGTGCAATCAACATTCGTGAGAGCAGCGATAACGTGCAGACTGTCAATCATCTGGAGCACAATCGCGACTTCTCCGTTGGCGCCTCGATTGCACCCAGCGAGAAGTGGTCGTTGGACATGAACTACGGCTACGACAGCGTCTATTCGAGCACAATCGAGTGCTACGCATCCACGCCCGCCCCGCCCAATGCCAGTACGGCACCGGATGTATGTGTTGCAGCCGGAACGCCGTTTGCGAGCACCGGATATTACAACGCGCCGACGCAATTCGGATCGTTGGCATTCATGCTGGCCCCCGTGAAGCGTGTTCATCTGAACGGCGGCTATCGCATGAGCGCGGTCAATGGCAACAGCGACGCGATCAATCTACGTCAGGTGAATGGATCACTGCAGTCTCAGTATCAGTCGCCTTACGCCAATGTCGTCATGGATATTCAGAAGAACTGGTCCTGGAAGGCCGATTACAACTACTTCGGCTACGGCGAAGGATCGCCCATTGGGCCCACGGCGCCCCGGAACTTTCGCGGTAACCTCTACACGCTCTCGGTAAACTATGCGTTCTGAATTTTCAACTCGGTCGTCGATCGTGCCCGCCCTGAATTCAAAAGGAGATCTCCCATGCTGAATCGCACCTCCCAGGCTGTTGCCGTTGCTCTCACCCTTGTCGTCACCAGCATTCCTGCCCTTGCCCAAGGCCTTGGCGGCGATACCTACAAGGCGAAATGCCAGATGTGCCATGGCGCCGACGGACTTGGCGCTACGCCGGCCGGCAAGTCGATGAAGGCAATTCCCTTCAACGACCCGCAGATCCTGCAGAAGTCCGACGCCGAACTGATCGAAGCTACCACGAACGGCAAAGGGAAGATGCCCGCTTATAAGGGCAAGCTCACGGACGCGGAGATCAAGGGAGTGATCGGCTACATCCACACTTTGCAGAAGAAGTAGTCGAGGGACAGGGCAGGTATGAGCTGGTTCACCAGATTTGAGAAGGAGTGGCTCAGGCCATCTCTCTTTTTCGGGAACAACCCGATCAGCTTGATTGGCGGAGCGCTCACCAGCGCGTCAGCCCTGACCCTGGTCGGCTTCTGGGTCGTGGATATCTTCGGCCACGGCGGTTCGACCAATCCCTACATCGGGATCATCTTCGATCTCTGCCTGCCTGCGATCTTTGTCCTTGGCCTGCTTCTCATTCCAATCGGCATGTGGCTGCGCCATCGTCACCTGGTAGCTCTCGACCGCCTGCCTGCGGTCTATCCCAAAATTGACTTTGCCGACCCCATCTTTCGCCACGGAGTCAATTTTGTTGTCGTAGCCACCTTCATCAATTTTGTCATTGTCGGCACTGCAAGTTACCGCGGCGTGGCGTACATGGATACGCCCAACTTCTGCGGCCAGGGCTGCCACGTCATGGCTCCTGAGTGGAAGGCTTATGGCGTGGCCTCGCATTCCGGCGTTGCGTGTACAGAATGTCATGTCGCGCCCGGAGTTCCCGGCTATGTCCACGCCAAAATGAACGGCACCAGGCAGTTGCTCATGGTCATTTTTCACAACTACCCGCAACCGATTATGCCTGGAGACAGGCTGCCTCCCGCCAGCGCAACCTGTCTCAACTGTCATAATCCGGATCGATCGATCGGCGACAAGCTCCTGGTAAAAACATCCTACGGTGATGATGAAAAGAACGCCGTCTCGCGAACCCTAATTGTGATGCATATCGGCGGCCGCAATCAATTTGGCAAGCTCAGTGGCATTCACGGCGCCCACCTTGGCCATATTGAATTCGTTGCCACCGACTCCCACCGCCAGACCATCAACTTCGTCAGCAAGCGAAATGACGATGGTTCGGCCACTGATTTCAACTCTGGTTCGACAAGCGGAACCATTACCGGCCAGAGGCATGAGATGGACTGCATTGACTGCCACAATCGTCCAGCGCACTCCTTCGATACTCCAGAGGACGCGCTCAACAAGGACATGGCGGCTGGCACTCCTTCCGCCTCCCTGCTGTTCGTTCACAAGCAAGGACTCGTGCTCATAAGAGCCAGCTACACCTCCGCTGAGGAGGCAACCGCCAAAATCACTGGTGGTCTCGAAGGCTTCTATCGATCTCAATATCCGGATATCTGGAACAGCCAACGCGTGCAGGTGGAGCAAGCGGCCAATGCACTCGTTTTGATCTATAACCAGAATGTCTTTCCATTCATGAAAGTCACATGGGGCACGCATCCAAACAACATAGGTCACTCCGCCGCCTTGACAGGAGGGTGTATGCGTTGTCACGACGGAAGTCATACGGCGAAGAATGGCACTAGCATCACGAATGACTGCTCAATGTGCCATAATCTGGTTGCTGTCGACGAGCCCAACCCCAAGCAGTTGGCCGATATAGGTCTCCAATAGACGTAGAGAACTTGATTGAATGCGAGCGTAAACCGGATAGCCTTTAGTGCGCCAAACGATCGTCTTCAACCCTCCAGATCGAGTCTTGACGCTCAGAGCGGACGAGATGATTCTAGAGGCAGTCCGATCCTGTAAGGAGAACTCTTGATGAGCGATCTCGCAAGTCTGGTGGAATCGACTACCGTGGATCCATTGGTCAGCCATCCTCCGGACTTTCACGTCTTTTATCAGTTTCTGGAGCGTTGCAAAAATCTGCCGGCAATCACCACCACAGTTTGCTGGCCACTCTCCGAGGTGGCGCTGCGCGGCGCAACTGAGGCGGCTCAGGCCGGAATCATCAAGGCCACGCTGGTTGGACCGACGATGGCATTAGATGCATTGGCCAGGAAGGCTCGGCTGGATATCACCGGCTATCCGATTGTTGATGCCGCAACGGAAGAACTAGCGGCCCAGATCAGCGTAGCCATGTGCCGCAGCGGGCAGTCTCAGGCTCTCATGAAGGGTAGCCTGCATACCGATGAACTGATGCGCGTGGTGATGGCTCGGGATACCGGGCTGCGCACCTCAAGGCGGATCTCACACGTGTTTGTGATGGATACGCCAGCCTACCCGCGCACTCTGCTTATCACAGATGCCGCGATCAACATCGAGCCTGAGTTGGAGGACAAGGTTCACATCGTCCAAAACGCTATCGAACTTGCTCATGCACTTGGGATCCCCGAACCGAAAGTAGCCTTGCTGTCCGCGATTGAAACTGTTAATCCCAAGATCAAATCAACCCTCGATGCCGCTGCACTATGCAAGATGGCCGAGCGCGGTCAGATCACTGGCGGGATGCTGGATGGTCCGTTGGCCTTCGACACCGCAGTGAGCGCGAAAGCCGCACAGATCAAAGGGCTCGTGTCTCGGGTGGCGGGGCAGGCGGATATCTTGGTGGTGCCGGATCTTGAATCCGGCAATATGTTGGCCAAGCAGCTGGAGTATCTGGGGGGCGCGCAGTTGGCTGGGATTGTGCTGGGGACGAAAGTTCCGGTGATTCTTACGAGTCGCGCGGACTCAGCGGCGACGCGTCTAACTTCTTGTGCCGTGGCGATGTTGCTGCACTATGCGCTGGACCCGCTGGAATCTCATTGCGCCTGAGCTATCCGGTCGCAATGGTGAGCGTGAGCGTGTCATTGAACGGCAATTGCCGAGCCGAATGGAGACGTATCCTTCTTTCGCACATCTCCGGCCACGATGAACCGTTGCAGCAAGGCGCAGAATGATTTGAAACCTCCCAGTGCTTCGACCACGGTACACAATAGCTGTTGATATTAGTTGGTTGTTATTTACTTTCAGATTGCACTGAAAACCGGTGATTACGATGCGACGCAAGTCACAGAGAAAGAGTGACGTATATTACATTCTCCATGAAGAGGCAGGACTATCGTATCCATAGAGGTAACTGCAGATGGAAGAAGAGATTCTGAAACTGCACAAGCTGCGCTGTAGCTCGTACATCATCAAGCCTATCGATTTCGACCAATTCCTTCGCTCAGTTCGATTGATCGCTGAGTATTGGTTTACGTTTGCGGTCTTGCCGACCGCAAACGGAAGCACGTTTCATCTCACCCTTCCTGAAACGCCTTAACCTAGCGAAGGCCAAAAAGCAACTTATGTTATTCCTCGGCAGGTCTGGCGGTTGCCAGACGCAGTGCCCAGATGCGCTTGACCTGGCTGAGGCTGCACCCGGTTAGAGCTGCGGTTTGCTTGATTGTCTGGCCGGCGGTGCGTAGCGCGATGATGCGGTGGTGGGCAGTAGTGTCAGGGATACGACCCATGTATTTGCCAGCGATCTTGGCGAGTCGTACCCCTTGGCGTTGCCGTTCTCGGCGAGTTTCATAGTCGTCTCTGGCCATTTGCAGAGCCAGTTTCAGCAACAACTCCTGCACAGATTCCAGAAGTATTCGTGCAACTCCGTGAGCCTCTGCCGCGAGGTCCGATAGGTCTACGACGCCCGGAACTGCCAGCTTGGCACCCTTGCTTCTGATCGAAGCGACCAATTTCTCAGCCTCAGCCAGTGGCAACCGACTGATCCGGTCGATCTTTTCGGCGACGACAACCTCGCCTGATTGGAGGTCGGCGATCATGCGCAGCAGTTCTGGCCGGTCGGCGCGGGCCCCCGAGGCCTTCTCGCGGTAGACCCCGGCGACATAAAAGCCGGCAGTGCGGGTACTGTGCTCGATTTCGGTCTGGCGAGTAAGATCTTGATCATCGGTGGAGACTCGGAGGTAGATTCGGGCGATTTTCATAGGCGGGCGGTCAAGTTGGGTATACGCCACTTGGCCAAGTTGTAACCATGTGGCCAAGAAGCGCGAAAGACAATTCTACTTGGCCATCTCCCATTTGGCCATCTATATTGGCTACCAGCCGAATCAACCCACTGCGAAACCAGGATTCCCCACCGCTCCTGCGATCGCGCCGGGGAGTGTTTGTAGCCGATGAAGCAGGACTGGCATCCAGACGAGCTGGCCCAACACTGGACACTCTCCGGCGAAGAGCGCGCCTTGCTGGGCAATAAAGCTGGCGCTACCCGGCTCAGCTTCGCTGTTCTGCTCAAGACGTCTCAATTCGAAGGACACTTTCCAGAGCGCCGCGAGGAAGTTGTAACCACGATCGTTTTCCATTTGGCCAACCAGACCGGTGTGCCACCGGGGGCATACCTCGAAGAGGAATGGAGCGAGAGGACTCAGCGCCATCAGCGCGCCCAGATCGAGAGTACTGCGGTTTCCAGCTCTTCCATGCCGAAGATGAACCGGCTTTTATTGCGTGGTTGAAAGAGCGGGTCGCCTCATTCAACCCAGAAGCGGAGGCATTCAAGATTGCAGCGTACGGCCATTTGCGCACGCTGCGTCTGGAACCACCGTCACCTGAGCGGATGCGCCGTCTTTTGCGACTGGCGGTTGGGCAGCGTGAGGAACGGATGGTGGCGGAGGCCACGGCGCAGCTTATGCCCGCCACCCGCCAAGCCCTGGATGCTCTGGTCAACACCCAGATCCCAGGGAGTGCCGCCGACGTGGATCAGATGCCGTTGTTCCCATACGCTCCGAGCTTGCCGCGGTGAAAGACGATGCCGGTGCGGTGAGTGTCGAGACTGTCCTGGATGAAATCGCCAAGCTCCAGCAACTGCGTGCACTGAATTTGCCGGAAGGACTGTTTCGCGGCGTGCCCGCCAGGCTGGTTACACAATACCGCCAGCGCGCCGCCAGCGAACCTCCTCGCGAGTTGCGGCGTCATCCACCCGAAGTCCGTTATACGCTGCTGGCCGCTCTCTGCTGGCAGCGACAGAAGGAAATCACAGACAGCCTGGTCGAACTGTTGATCCGCATAACCCACCGAGTAGGCGTGCGCGCAGAGGAGAAGGTAGACATCGAGCTTCTGAAATTTGCCAAGAAGGTTGTGGGCAAGGCCAGGTTGCTGTACAAGCTCGCCAAAGCCGCCAAAGACCAGCCAGACGGGATCGTGAAAGACGTAATCTACCCCGCAGTAGGCGAAAGAACGCTGGAAGAACTGATCCAGGAAGTTGAGGCAGCCGAGAAGCACGAACGGCAGGTGAAGGTGGTGACGCGCGCATCTTACAGCCATCACTACCGCCGCATTGTGCCAGCTTTGGTCGAGGTTTTGTCGTTCCAGTGCAACAACGACCGGCATCGCCCGGTGATGGATGCGCTGGCTCTGCTCTACAAATACCGCGATCGCAAGACCGCAGTGTTTCCCACAAGCGAGGAGGTGCCGCTGGACGGCGTGGTGAGTGACGATTGGCGAGAATTGGTGCTGGACGATGCGCACGAGGGAGCGATCAATCGCATCTCCTATGAGTGGTGTGTGCTGACAGCATTGCGCGAAAAAGTGCGTTGCAAGGAAATATGGGCGAAGGGCGCGCATCGCTTTCGCAACCCCGACGAGGATCTGCCACAGGATTTCGATCTGCGTCGCGACGAGTACTACGCGGCGCTCAACTAACCTCGTGATGCGGGAGCGTTTGTACAAAAGATACGCGCACGGATGGAGGCCGCACTCACCGCCTTCGATACTGAGTTACCAACCGACAAGCAAGTCAAAATCGTCCCCACCAAAAAAAGCAAGGGACGCATCGTCTTGTCGCCGCTGGAGGCGCTGCCCGAGCCGTCCAACATCGTGGCATTAACAGCTGCATTGGTCGAACGCTGGCCCATGACAAACCTGCTCGACATCTTGAAGGAGACGGAATTGCGCGTCCACTTTACCGATGCGTTTCGCACGGTTGGTGCCCGCGAGGTTCTTGATGGAGACTTTCTGCAACGTCGCCTGCTTTTGTGTTTGTATGGCCTGGGAACAAATGCCGGCCTCAAACGAATGTGCAGTGGAGGAGGCGAGGACGGCTACGCCGACTTGCAATACATCCGTCGGCGATACATTACGAAAGAACAGTTGAGAGCGGCAATCGCCAGAGTATGCAACGCTATCTTCCACACCCGCAATCCGAGGCTGTGGGGCGAGGGAACCACGGCGTGTGCCTCGGACTCGAAACAGTTTGGGGCCTGGGACCAGAACCTGATCACTGAATGGCACGTGCGCTATAACGGTCGCGGCGTCATGATCTATCGGCACGTCGAGAAGAACTCAGCGTGCATCTACTCGCAACTGAAATCGCCTTCTTCCTCAGAGGTTTCCTCCATGATCGAAGGAGTGCTGCGCCATGACACGGAGATGGACGTGGAGAAGCAATACGTGGACACTCATGGGCAGAGCGAAGTCGGTTTCGCTTTCAGTGATCTTTTGGGGTTTGAGCTTCTGCCACGCTTGAAAAACCTCAAGAAACAGCGGCTTTATAGGTCGCAAAGTGGTGCGCCGGAAAAATACGCCAATCTGCAGCCGATCCTGACCCGCCCAATCAATTGGGAGATCATCGAACAGCAATACGACGAGCTCATCAAGTTCACGACTGCTCTGCGCCTGGGGACTGCGGATGCTGAATCCATCCTGCGACGTTTCACCAAGAACAACGTGCAGCATCCGACCTATAGGGCGCTGTGCGAGTTGGGCAAGGCCCTGAAAACCATCTTCCTGTGCGATTATCTCCGCCAGGAGCAGCTGCGTCGGGAGATTCACGAGGGCTTGCAGGTCATCAAAAACTGGAACAGCGCCAACAACTTCATCCTCTATGGGAAGGGCGGCGAGTTCGCCAGCAACAGGCTGGAAGACCAGGAAATCCTCATGCTGTCACTGCATTTGCTGCAAATCAGCCTCGTCTACGTGAATACCCTCATGATTCAGCAGGTGCTGGAGGAAGAACAATGGCGGGATCGGCTCACGGCAGTAGACCTCCGCGCCCTCTCGCCCCTCAAGTGGCAGCACGTCAATCCCTACGGCACCTTCACCCTCGATATGCGGCAGTGCCTCCCGCTCAAGCGGCCAGCCGCTGACCAGAAGGCGAATATTTTGCCGCTTTTTCGGCCTTCGCTAGGTTAAGGCCTACTTGCCGGAGAATCTGCCGCGCCAGCGTCAGGCTTTCGCCTCCGGCGCAGGCTTCGGCTGCGCATAGAAAAGTCCTCATAAACACGCATCTCACCACGAATCACCCTTCGATGACACATCGTCGCCGAGCGCGACTGGAATCCGGTCCGAGCCTGACGCGCAGGGTACAATTACGCTAACCACTGTCGATGATTAGCGGCATGGTATGGTGCGGCAGTCACGGATTCATCGTGACGACTGGAAGAACTTGAGCGTATCCAGCGGGGTCGCCCCGAGAACAAACACTCTCTATCAAACTCAGTGGTAATTTCCTTATGGAGAAAACCAATGAGAGCAACACTACCGGGTAATAGAGCTCCGGGATTCATCCGGGACATGTTCCTGGAATCGCTAGATTATGTTTCAAACGGTTCCTGGCTAGATTTCCTTGACGAGGAGTTCGGCGAGAACAACATCTGGTCAGAGAAGCTTCTGTCCAGGTGGAAAGCCATGAGCAACAGAGAACGCGGTCTTTGGCTGATTGGCTTACTGTGGAACGATCGAAGCATCTTGTCGAGCGTCAATTGCAGCGTCCTCGAGCTTCCACCAGGGAGCACTTATGCTCAAAGGGGTTCGCAAACTGAAGGATGATTGGCGGCAGGAACTTCTGCCGGATAGTCGGAATGCAGCTTGACTACTCACAATGGGCCGGGAGCAATCCGGGCCTTGTTGTTCCTGCTGACTCAGAGTTACAGTCCGGCTTGCTAAATGCCAAATTCAACGGGAGGATTTACCGACCCACCAAGTTCAGTGAAGGCCTTCAGGCTGGCCCAGTCGACTGGGAGCTGAATCGCAGGAAGCAGAAAGCGAAGGATCACGCAGAGGACAAACAGTGGGCGGTAATCCAGGCAAACGTCAGGCAGAGCAGAGGTCACTCGGTGGTCGTCTTTGATCGATCCTGAACTGGCTGGGAACAGTCTTCCCGCGGCCGTGAAGCAAGTCCAACTGTACCCAACCGCCTCACACTGTCGGAACCGCGGGGCGTTTAGCAAGCTCTCCGCGCAACCCGAGGTTTTCAAAGATCAATTCCTCATAACGCTCGAATAAGGGATCGTGCATCTCAGACAGTGCCTACATCTTAATTTGAATGACTTCGATGTCAGCTGTTGCGCTGTTGAGATCTCGCTTGATGCTTTCAATCATGGACTTTATCGATATTCCGGTGATGATCGCCATATCTCCCTCATCGAATTCAACCCGATGACCAAATCAGGTTCTGTCGGTGCTTGCAGAATGATGTGCTCCGACTCACTTGGCGTTTGCCAACCAACGTAGAGTCGATCTCTTCCGATATCGATCGATCCGAAAACCGCAGGAACGGTCTTCGGATCGGTCGAGGTAAGGAGGTGGGCAGAATGCCCAAACCAAGAGGCGGGTGGCTCACGGTTGCTAGCAGTGTCGTGCTTGACTGGCGATTCCTGCTGGCCTTGGTTGTTCTACTTCGAATGTTGCTTCGGTAACCCCAGAACTTCGTTCGCTGCACCCAGGGGCGTCCACCGCCCCCTGGGCCGGACGGCCCGATAACAGTTTGTGCTTGGAGTTGGAAGAAAGTCAACAAAGAATCTGGCCGCGCCAAAGGAAGCGGAAACTGCCAGATACAAAACGTTCGAGCGTGCAGGGTTTGATTTGTTGGCAGATTGAAAAGGGAAGGGTGCTTCACTGTTCGTGAATCCCCAGGTCGGCCGCAAGCCAACCGGATGGGTCATGCTCTAGCCTACTGCTTGAACCAGTAGACCAAGGTGGCGATTGACGTAGGCGATACCTGATAAGGAGGTTCCAGCCGCCGGAACAATCCAAACCCAGTGAATCCATTCATGTACGAGGGACTCCGGAAGTCAACTGGAAGTTTGTGGCGTCGGCTTTCTTCAGGAATCCATGTACTTCCTCCACGGCTGCCAGCTCTCAGATTCGGAAGGGACAGACCAGCCTGCATGCGTGCTCCCGGGGCCGCTTATTGGAAGTCCCTGAACCGTCATGTGCTGTGGGCTGACAAGAAGGTCAAGGGTCCGGATTTGCATCTTCCCGGCGCTCGATGTTGCTTTGTCGTGCAGGTGGTCTATTGTCGTGCAAAACCATCGAAAAGGACTGCATTGGAGAGATTCTGGAGACTCTGGAGAAGAGATGGAATTCGACTAAGCAGCTTTTATTCTATGCCTTACGTTGAAAATCAAATAAATATGAGAAAGAATGGCGGAGAGAGTGGGATTCGAACCCACGTTACCTTGCGGTAAACACGCTTTCCAAGCGTGCGCCTTCAGCCACTCGGCCATCTCTCCGGCTGTCAATCCATCTTCATGAGTGTACCAGATTCGTCGCGCGAAAAAGCCGATAGCAGCGCTCAAGGCCAGGGCTGTGAAAGCGTTTACAGTGAACAGTTTCATGCTGTATAGTTTGCTTGCAGATCGCCCTCCAGGAATTCAATTCGCGCAGGCTCTGGCGATCTTCCGGGGCGACCCAATATTCAACTCCGGTTCTCCGGGAGGAACCCTCCGTGCCAAGCATCACTCGTCGCAATCTGCTCCGTTCGACTGCCGTGTCCGGCCTCGCCTTTGGTGTATCGTCTCTCATTGTTCGTTCAGCATGGGCTAGTGCTGACGCGCTTGCGGCCGCATCGGACGCCGCACTGCCGGCGCTCGCTCCCCGAGAAAAGCTCCTCTTTGATTTCGGTTGGAAATTTCAATTCGGCAACTCCATCGATCCGGCCAAAGATCTCGCCTTCGGCAACGGTCAAGGGGACTTTGCAAAGACCGGAGAATTTGAGTTCGCAAAAGTCAAGTTCGACGATTCAAAGTGGCGCGAACTCGATCTGCCTCACGATTGGGCCGTTGAATTGCCGTTTGTTCACGACGAAGTCCAGAACTCGCACGGATTCAAGCCCGTCGGCCGCCGCTATCCTGACACCAGCGTCGGATGGTACCGTCGCACCTTCGACATTCCGGCATCGGATGCAGGCCGCCGAATCACCATCGACTTCGACGGTGTCTTCCGCGACATTCTGGTTTGGGTCAATGGCTGTTTCGTCGGCCGAAACGACAATGGTTACGCTCCATTTCACTTCGATCTCACAGACTTCCTCGCCGTTGGCGCAAAGAACTGCATCGTCGCCCGCGTGGACGCCAGCTTCGGCGACGGATGGTTCTATGAAGGAGCCGGAATCTATCGCCACGTCTGGTTGACCAAAACAGACGCAGTTTATCTCGGCAAGTTTGAAAGCTACGCCCGCGCCTCGCTCAACGGCACTTCCTCAACCATCAGTCTCGGAACGGAAGTCCGCAATGCTGGTGCGATAGCTGCCAATGCCAAAGTGAGTTGGAAGATCCTCGATACAGAAGGCAAGACCGTCGCCACTGCCGATGCAGCCCAGCAATCGATCACAGCTGATGGCTCCGCGGTCTTTACAGCGACCACGAATCTCGCCAATCCAGCTTTGTGGTCCACGGAATCACCCAATCTCTACAACGCGATCGTCACTGTTGAGTCAGCCGGAAAGTCCGTCGATGCCGAGCAATTCAACTTCGGTGTCCGAACGGCCGTCTTTGACGCGGACAAGGGATTTTTTCTCAACGGAAAGCCCCTCAAGATACAGGGCACCTGCAATCATCAGGATCATGCCGGCGTGGGCGCAGCATTGCCAGATCGTCTGCAGTATTTCCGCCTTGGCGTACTCAGGGAAATGGGCTGCAACGCAGTCCGCACCTCCCACAATATGCCTACGCCGGAGTGGGTCCAGGCCTGTGATCGCCTCGGCGTCATGATGATGTGCGAAACCCGCCAGATGAGTTCCAATCCCGAAGGTCTGGCCCAACTCGAAGCCATGGTCAAGCGCTATCGGAACTCACCCTCCATTATCATCTGGTCCATCGGCAACGAAGAGTGGCAGTTACAAGACCCGCTCGCCGAACAGGGCGCAAAGATCGCAACCACCATGGTCCGCCGCTGTCACGAACTCGACCCCACACGCGTCGTTTCCGCCGCCGTTAACGGCAACAATGAAAAGGGCGTCTCGGAGGCCTTCGACATCATTGGTTTCAACTACAACCTCAAGTTCCCCGACGAATTCCACAAGAAGAACCCGAAGCGTCCCGTCTATGGCTCAGAAACCTCCAGCGCCATCGCCACGCGCGGCGTCTACTCAACCGACCCGCTCCGAAATACAGTCAACTCGTATGACGGCGTCGTTCCCTGGGGCGAGACCGCGGAGGAATGGTGGAAGTTCTACGGCACCCGCGACTGGATGGCAGGCGGATTTGCCTGGACCGGCTTCGATTATCGCGGCGAACCCACGCCTTACGGCTGGCCGTCCATCAATTCCCAGTTCGGCATCATCGACATGTGCGGCTTTCCCAAAGACACCTTCTACTACTACAAAGCCTGGTGGGGCCAGGAACCGGCATTACATGTTTTCCCCCACTGGAATTGGACCGGCAGGGAAGGCGAGCCAATTAAGATATGGGTCTATTCCAACCTCGACGAAGTCGAACTCTTCGTAAACGGAGTAAGCGCGGGCAGCCAGAAAGTGCCGCACCTTGGCCATCTCGAATGGACTGCAAAATATCAACCGGGAAGCATCGAAGCACGCGGCAGTAAGGATGGAAAAGTCGTCCTAACCGAGAAGCGAGAAACCACCGGAGACCCAGTCAGCATCCGGCTAACAGCGGACCGAACCGAGATCAACGCCGACGGCGAAGACATCGCAATCCTTCGCGTCGAAGCCCTAGACAAAGATGGCCGCCCGGTTCCGACCGCAAGCAACCTGATCGGCTTCAAGATCTCGGGGGCAGGGAAGCTCATCGGAGTAGGCAACGGCGACCCCAACTGCTTGCAGTCCGACAAAGAACCGAAGCGCTCACTCTTCAACGGGCTCGCTCAGGTAATCCTGCAGTCCACAAAACATCCGGGAGAGATTCGCATCGAAGCAGTCAAGGAAGGCTGGGATGGCCCGGAACTGACTCCGACCAAACTCACCATTACAACAAAGAAAATCGCACTTCGTCCGCAGATGGCTTGATAGCTTAATGGTTTAGAGCGCTTGCCCGAGCAAGCGCTCTAAACCGGAGCCTGCGCCACTTCATCCGGCGCGGGCTCTCTCTTGCGCAGCGCCGAGTAGAAATCCTGTGTAGCTCCGCGATGTCCGTAACAACGTGCATATAGTTCCAAACCGAGCCTGCTCGGCCTGATCATCGCGTCGGAAACGGACGTATAACTTGAGGTCTTGACTCGCTTCTCAAACAGCCCGAAGACAGTCAGATGATCGATATCCACATCGATTCGATTCATATCGTGCAGACAGGTAATCTTCCCAAGCTCCTCCAGGGTGAATACCAGCGGCTGCGCCGACACGGAACCGGATTCGGATACAAATACATTCGCCCTCGCGCATGCAGTTGCAAAAATCTGGACGTGCTCGGACGCGATGTCACTTAGCAGGGTAACGAACTCCATATTCGACTCGTCATCCCCATCCTTCGTGCACGACCCAACTAACAACCCCGCCCATAGTTTCTGAATGGCATCATCGTCAGTCCACGATCCGTCTTCGAGAATGCGCATCACAAGCCGAGGATGCGCTCGTTTCCGATCGACAAACTCACCAGATACCAACATCTCTTCCGCTTTCAGCGCAATTTCGATTGCGTTTCCAACTCGGAAGGTACTAAGCCGGTCGCGAAACAGCACCTTCACATCCTCAGAGATAGACGGACAAATCCGATCCACAAACGCGCTGGCTTTGGCCATGCGCAGCTTCCGCCTCACGCCTTCCGGCTCCTTCCGGTCCGCCGCGTCAGCAAGAGGGTTTTCTCCAAGGTGTAAGTCCATATCCTTTGCCTGAACAAAGGAGAGGCCAACACCATCTGCGCCCCATCGAACAGCCCTAACCTGCACCGGGATACCATGTCCGCCATTCTCCAACGGCAGATCCTTTTTGTGTAATCCAATAGAAACCAACTCTCCGGGAGCCCAGCGCTCGTTTGTGAGTAAGTAAAGCCCTGTCGCGCTGATATCTCGAATATCGTGCCTCTTCGTCTCCGAGCTACTCCAGTCATAAGCAACAAGCCAGGGCGAAGCTATCCGCTCGGCGCCTCGACGCTCTGGCGGCGTCTCTTTTACAAACCAGCTTTTCAGCGATCTCATCATACCTCCGCTCCAAAAACGAGAACCCGCAACTCTCGCTTAAGCCTTAAGACGCCATCCATACATGGACGCACGCTGACACAGGATTTTCTAGGCCAGAAGTATACTCCCTGATTGCAATCTTTGTCGGCCTTCGAAACAAAACATAGTGGGTCAGTTTGAAGGGTACGGGCTTTAGCCCGTACATTAAGCCATGCAATATCAAGGGGCTTTAGCCCCTGAGGGTTAGCCATTCTTCAAACTGACCCATTACCAATCAAACGGTTCGTTCAGTTGGCTAGTCGCACTACCGCACCAACTGCCCCTCGATCGCCAGACAACCGTTCGAACTCTCCGAATCCTCCAGCTTTTCCTGCATAACCTCCTGAAAAGCCGCCATCGCCGGAGATACCCACTTGTCCTTGTGCCATAGGACCTGGGTAGCAATATCCAGTGACGGCCCGGCCCAGTGCAGCGCCTTGATCTGATGCTGGCGCAGTTCGCGCGAAACCACAATCGCCGGCAGTAAAGCCAGCCCCATGCCTGCAATCACGCATTGCTTAATGGCCTCAACGCTCGAAAACTCCGTCACATTTCCGGGGCGGATATTTTGCAATGCCAGCACCCGGTCAAGCTTTTCGCGGTAACTGCAACCGGCCTCCGTCAGAAGCAGCATCTGTCCAGCCAGATCAGTCGGTTTCACGGTACGGCAATTAGCCAGCGGATGGCTCGCATCGCTCAGCAAAAAGACCCGCTCGGTCCGCAATCGAATAGATTTAAATGCCGGTCCATGAGCCGCATCGGACATGTGGATGGCCATGTCAAACTTGCCGGTTTCAAGCATCGCACACAGAGATGCATCGGAATACGGACGAAAGATCAGTTCGACATGAGGAAACCGTTTCCTGTAAGCCCGCAGCACCTGCGGCAGTCGATAAGTAAGCACCGATTCCGGCGCGCCGATCCGCAATGGACCGCTTGGAGCCGCCCCCGCCTGCATCGCACGCTGCCCCTGTTCCATCGCCGCCAGGGCTTGCTCGGCAAAGGGCAGAAAGCGTCGTCCTGCATCCGTGATCGCCACGCGGCGCCCTAGCCGGTCAAACAGTGGCATCCCGAGCTCTTCCTCAAGCGCCTTGATCTGCGCCGTCACATTCGACTGCACCGTGTGAACGAGTTCCGCGGTGCGGGTAAAGTTCAGCTCCTCAGCCAGGATCCGAAAGATTTGCAATTGGCGGACTTCCATCTGTCCCTCCCTATCCATCTCTGTTTCAGATGGAGTGGATTATATCAATCTATTGGACGAATGACACGATCCGCGTGAACCTGAAGACAGGGATGTTGGTGCGACTGGCGTTCGCCGCAATGACCGGCCATTCCGCAAGCAAAATCCGGCCGCACGAATCACGCATTTGCAAAGCAAATTACGCGCAAGCTTCGGATATCGGATGCCTCTCCGCAATCGCTATTCTGAGCCTCGTTCAAGCATTCGGGAGGCCGACATGCAGCATGATTCAACAACACGGAAGACAGACCATCGCCGCGAAGATATCCGTGAGAACGGCGGAATCACCAGAATTCCGGCCCTCGCGACACACCTGCTCCAGTGCACTCTTTGCTTGTTGCTCATTGCTTCGGTAAACTCCGTTGCCGCCCAAAGCCCTATCTCGGAACCAGGCTCGGATTACGCCGTTAAAACACAAGCGACGCTGGCAGTCTTCACAGATCGAAAAGCACGTCCAATGACAGATCAACAGTGGACTGCGCTCGTCGCCGCGCTAGGGGAAGAATTGGCATCAAGTTCCGCCGAGATACGCGGGCTGAAACAAGACGCCGTCGGCATCTCAAGTCAGTCGTCGAAATCAGGGTCAAGTGCTCAGATCCAGATCCTTCGCGGAGACCGGATAACCCCGGGCCAGTCTATAGAAAACCCAGTCACCGTCTTTCTCCACGGAGACTGCACCATACTCCCGCATCCGCCCCGTGTTCTCTTCGAGGATGGCCAGATATCCGGTCCACTCGGCTGGGTAAGAAGAAACCACGGTCACATTGAACCCTTCGTCCATGTGGAATGCGGCCCTCTCGCTCAGATGCTTGCCACCAGAGCCTACGGACACGATCGGAAGTACCGCGACCAGCTTCTGGCTATCGCCATCGCCCGAGTCATCCTGCACGAGTGGATACACATCGCAACCCAAAGCCCGCTTCACTCAAGAGACGGCCTCGCAAAAGCGCAGTTCAACTCCGCGGACCTGGCCCCTGTCGCCATTCCTTCCGCAACTCAATTCATAGTCCGATGATCTTTCATCCCGGGTAGTGGGTCAGTTTGAAGGGTACGGGCTTCAGCCCGTACGTTAAATCGGCAATATCAGAGGGCTTTAGCCCCTGAGGGGCGACCCCTCTTCCAAACTGACCCAAGTGCCCAACCCGCATCGAGCAGACAGCCCCTCACCCTTCCGTGTATCCTCGTCAGGGGTTTTTATCGATGCGTTTTAGAGTTCCGAATAGCTTTGCTTTCATTGCCATAGTTATTGCTTCCTCGCCGTTCCTCTTCGCTCAACCGGCCGAGAAGTCCTATTACCTCCACGATGGCGACACCGTCGTCTTCTACGGAGACAGCATAACCGAGCAGCGCTACTATACCCAGGACGTTGACGTCTACACCGTCACCCGCTTTCCTCACATGCAGGTGCAGTTCTTCAATGCCGGAGTAGGAGGTGACCGCGTCTCCGGCGGCAGCGCCGGGTCCATCGACACACGCCTGCCGAGAGATGTCTTTCCACAAAAGCCCACCGTGGTCACCATCATGCTCGGCATGAACGATGGCGGCTATGGAAACCTGACTCCCGAGATCGAGAGCAAGTACACCCAGGGCTACGAGCACATCCTCAACTCCCTCGAAACGGCACTCCCCGGCGTGCGCCTGTCGCTCCTAGGCCCCTCGCCGTACGATGAAGTAACCAGGCCGGCAAAAGTTCCTGGTGGCTACAACTCGACCCTGACCCATTTTTCCGAAATCGACAGCGAATTAGCCCGCAAACACAACGCAACCTTCATCGATCTCAACGCGCCATTCGTCGCATCTCTCAATAGAGGCGCCGCCATCGATCCGCTGGCAACGGAACTGCTCCTCCCAGACCGCGTACATCCGGAACCCATGGCTCACTGGTTCATGGCCGCGGCTATCCTGAAGGGATGGAACGCTCCATCCATCGTCTCTTCGACGACCATCGACGCAAAGCAGCTTACGACCATCGAAACAAAGAACGCCCATGTCTCCGACCTTTCAGCAAAGCAGTCAGGCATCAGCTGGACCCAACTGGACGACGCCCTTCCACTACCGTTCGATGATGACAAGAACGCCGCCAATCATTTCCTCCAGCAAATCACCGACATCGAGCGGGATCTGAATCAGCAATTGTTAACCGTCCACGGATTGGCGGAAGGCAACTATCAATTCACAATCGATGGCACTCCCATCGGCATATTCACCAACGCAGAGCTGAACACGGGTGTTAATCTGGCAAGGTTGAGCACACCTATGCGCGGTCAGGCCTTCCGGGTCAGCTGGCTCGTTCGCGACCGCGATGACGCCCATTACGTGCGGCTTCAAATGTTCGTCAATCAGATGAAATACGGAACCTCGGCAGAGCCAGGCGCCTCGGATCTCTTGCAATTTGAAAAAGAATTGCAGAAACGAATCTATGAGTTCGCGCAGCCTAAGTCACATCAATATCAGCTCAAAGCAATTGCAACTCCCAACTAACAGGAGACGATAGTGGAGCCTCGCAATTCGAACCGTCGCAGCGCACTGCGTCCGCAAGTCTGCGCTGCATTCGCCCTGCTAGTCTTTGGGCTGATATTCTCATCCCCAGCAACGTTGCAATCGCAGCGGCCATCGAGTGATAGCCTTCCAGTCGTCGGCGACTCGCCAGCAGATGCAGGCCCGCTCGCAACCGGCTTGTCCCCGGCATTCAGAAAGAATGATGTAGCGCAAGCTCTACGCAAAGTCGCCGACTGGCAACTGAATCGAGTGCAGGGCAATTACACACAGGACTGGACGCTCGCCGCTCTCTACGCGGGATTTATGGCCGTTCCGCCAGCAGTCAATGGAAGCACCTATCGAAATGCCATGCAGTCCATGGGCAGGCAATTCAACTGGCAGCTAGGCGCGCGTCCCGAACACGCCGATGACCACGCCATAGGCCAGACTTATCTGGCGCTATATGAAGAGATCCATGATCCAGCCATGCTCGCTCCGACGCGCGAGCGCATGGATGCGCTCCTTCAACGAACTGACGACCCGCACAAGCCCCTCTGGTGGTGGTGCGACGCTCTCTTTATGGGCCCGCCCGTGCTCGCGAATCTATCCAAAATCACCGGCGACCGCAAGTATCTCGACTTCATGGATCGCGAGTGGTGGATCACCTCCAATCTTCTCTACGATCCGCAGCAACATCTCTTCTCGCGTGACGCAACTTTCCTCGCTAAACACGACGCCAACGGCTCAAAACTCTTCTGGTCACGCGGCAACGGGTGGGTCATGGCTGGCCTCGCACGAGTCCTTCAATCCATGCCGGCGAACTATCCCGATCGCCAAAAATACGTCGAGCAGTTCCAGCAGATGGCAAAGGCCATCGCAGCAATCCAGGGCGCAGACGGCCTATGGCGTCCGGGCCTGCTTGATCCGGGCGCATATCCACTGCCGGAGGTCTCCGGATCGGCCTTTGACACCTATGCCATTGCGTGGGGAATCCGCACCGGAATTCTCGATCGCAAGCAATATCTGCCTGTCGTGAAAAAGGCATGGACCGGCCTTCTTTCACACATCTATCAGGACGGCCGCCTCGGCTGCATTCAACCAGTCGGCGCAGCTCCAGACCAATTCAAAGTCACGTCCAGCTATGTCTACGGCGTAGGCGCATTTCTCCTCGCCGGATCAGAAATCTACAGCATGTCGTCGAACTAGGAAACGTATATGAATACCTCACTCGCTCCCTCATCGATCAAGGCCGCAATCCTCTTGCTGGCCGCATTTGCATCGATAGGCGAAGTCAAAGCCCAGCAGCTTTCAATCTCCGGCCTGCCAAATCATCCCCGGCAACCCGAAGTTATCGAATTGCCTCTAGCAGAGGCACGCAAACATATCGCAAACCTCGACCAGAAAATCGCCGAGAACGCAGAGACCCACGAACACCTTCCAACGCAAATCTCGAATGATTTGCTCCTGATCGCAGTACAACTGCCCGCCAGCGGCAAGCTAAACATCGACTTCATCAACAGAGACGTCAGCAGCCAGCCAGACCCGCAAGTCTTCGGCCGCGAAGCCCCCGAACGCAAAGACGATTTCGCATGGGAAAACAAGTACGTAGCCTATCGCGTCTACGGCCCCGCATTAGAGGCAACCGGCGAGATTACCTCCGGCATCGATGTCTGGTCCAAGCGCGTTCCTAACTTCGTCATCAACAGCTTTTACAAACACGATGCGGAAGGTGCGCGAACGCATAATCCCAAGCTCTCCTATCACGTCGATGACGGCGTTGGCCTCGATTCTTACCTGGTAGGCCCAACTCGCGGCTGCGGAGGCACCGCCGTTGTAAGTGGCAACAAGCTATGGGTCTCAAAGAACTACACGCATCTCAAACAAATCTCCGATGGCCCCGTCCGTTTCCAATTCGAGCTAACCTACGCTCCCTGGAATGCCAACGGTATCGAAGTAACCGAGACCAAGCGCATCACCCTCGATGCCGGAACCCATCTCAACAAGATCGAGTCCACTTTCACCTTCACCGGAGAATCCACCATCCAGGCAGCCGCAGCCATCGCCATCCATCCCGGCGCGGACTTCACAGCCATCGAAAACGGCCGCATCCTCTCCGTATGGGACACTCCCCAGGACCCAACCGCAGGCCGCATTGCTACTGGTCTCATCGAGTTTCCAACTCAGCAGGCAAGCGCATCTCAGATAGACGGCCAGGGTGTGCTCTCATTTCCGGTTCATTCCGGTCAGACCTTCACTTACTACGCCGGCTCCGGATGGTCCAAGGCAGATATGCCAACGCAACAAGCCTGGAACACTTACCTGAAGGAAAAGCTTTTCGAACTGGACCATCCATTGAAAATCCAATGGACCCGAGATCATCCCACGGGCCGACGGTGAGTGACAATTGCATCTGTCTAAGTTTGTCATCCTGAACGAAGTGAAGGATCTGCTTTCCCAATAAGTCCGACTTACCAAACAAGAGAGAAAGCCCATGAAGATACTCCAACTCCCCGATTCAGTCCGCTATCAATCCATGTCCACGGAAGAACTCCGAAGCAGCTTCCTCCTTGAATCACTCTTCGCACAAGACACCGTGGAACTCGTCTATGTCGACCTCGACCGCACAATCATAGGTTCCGCCGTCCCGTCGTCAGCCCCGTTGACGCTCCCATGTCCACACGAACTGCGCGCAACATCGTTCCTTGAGAGAAGGGAACTGGGAGTCCTGAACATCGGAGGCCTCGGCACAGTCGAAGTCGACGGCCAATCGTACTCACTCGATAAACTCGATGCACTATATATCGGTCGCGGCGCGGTCACCATAACATTCCACAGCAGCGACCCATCTTCACCAGCTAACTTCTATCTGCTCAGCTACCCAGCTCACGCGGCGTATCTCACGACGCTCATCCCATTCGGCAATCAACAACCAACAACCATCGGCGCAGCAGAAACCGCCAACCGTCGTCACATCTCCAAGCTCATTCATCTCGAAGGCACGCGCAGTTGCCAGTTAGTGATGGGGCTTACTCAACTGGACACAGGCAGCATCTGGAACACCCTGCCTCCACACACGCACATGCGCCGTTCCGAAGTGTATCTATACTTTGATATCCCGGCAACAGACCGCGTAATCCACCTCATGGGGCCATCCCAGGAGACCCGTCATTTGATCGTTGCCGATAAGCAGGTCGTTATCTCTCCTGGCTGGTCGATCCACGCCGGCGCCGGCACTCGCAACTACAAATTCTGCTGGGGCATGGGCGGCGAGAATCAAGTCTATAGCGATATGGACCCGGCTCCGATAGCCGAACTGCGCTGAAACGCAGCCATCTACCCCGCACCTCATCTCACCCATTAAAGTGGAGAGATGAGTCAAGCACCGGCGACCGAACAAGGCCAGCATTGGAAAAGGGAACTGGCCGCTTTGGTAAATCTCGCCATACCAGTCGTCCTCAGCGAACTCGGCTGGATGGCGCAAGGCGTAGTCGACACCATCATGGTCGGCCGCCTCGGTCCCGCAGCTATCGGCGCGGTCGCCGTCGGTAATGCTGTCTTCTATACCCCATCGCTCTTCGGCATCGGCCTCCTGCTAAGCCTCGATACCATGGTCGCGCAGGCATACGGACGCAAAGACTACGACGACTGCCATCGCTGGCTCGCCCAGGGCATCTACCTCGCAGCGGCCATCACACCCGTCCTGATGATTCTGGTCGCCTGCGCTAGCTTTGGATACGGCCACTTCGGCATCACGGCAGAGGTCGCAACGCCAGCATCAGCCTACTTACGCATGCTCAACTGGAGCCTCCTGCCGTTGCTCATCTACGGCGCAACCCGCCGCTATCTGCAAGGCGTAGGCCAGGTCCGCGTCATTACGATTACTTACGTCCTCGCCAACCTGCTCAACTGGGGAGGGAACTGGGCGCTCATCTACGGCCATCTCGGATTCCCCGCCATGGGTGTGCGCGGCAGTGCGTTGTCGACAGTAATTGCCCGCATCGGCATGGCCGTTTCGTTGACCATCTTCGCCTGGCGCTACGAGCGCAAGCGCGGCCATCCGCTCTTCAAACACTGGGCCGGTCCGCAATGGACTCGAATTCGCCAACTCATCCGTCTCGGTCTGCCAGCCGCCGGACAGATCATCCTCGAAGTCGGCGCATGGAACGCCGCGACACTCTCCGCCGGTTGGCTCTCGCCCGTAGCCCTCGCCACACACCAGATCGCCATTAACTACGCCAGCATCACCTACATGGTCCCGCTCGGAATCTCCGCCGCCGCCGCGGTTGCCGTCGGCCACGCGGTTGGCGCAGGAGATAAAGCCCGCGCTCGCCGCGCAGGATGGCTGTCGCTGGCCCTCGGTTCCAGCTTCATGGTCCTGGCCGGCATCGTCTTTCTCGTCGCACCGCGGCCGCTCATCGAACTCTTCACGCATGACCCGCGCGTGCTCGCCGTCGGCCCAAGTCTCCTGTGGATCGCCGCAGCCTTCCAGATCTTCGATGGCGTCCAGACCGTCTGCACCGGAGCCTTACGCGGCCTCGGCGAAACCCGCGCACCCATGATCGCCAATTTCGTCGGCTACTGGATCCTCGGCCTGCCACTCGGCCTCATCCTCTGCTTTGTCCTCAAATGGGGCATCTACGGCATGTGGATCGGGCTAACGTTGGCTCTCATCGTCATCTCATCGAGCCTGCTGCATCGCTGGTACAAAGCATCCGAAAAGTACAACGCAGAACCGGCTTAGGGAACAACAGCAACGGTTTCAGACTCTGCCAACTCGAACGTGAGGTTCACTGATCGCGCGCCAATTGGCCGGGTCCGATGGCGGACTCCGCGAGGGATAGTAAGCAATTGGCCAGGATCAAGTTCGCGCGATCCGCCCTCGAATTCGATGGAAAGCCGTCCTTCAATCACCAGAAATGACTCGTCGGAGTTTGGATGAAAATGCCAATGATAGGGTTCTGTCATCGCGGCAATCCGAACAACATGGTCATTGACATTAGCAATCGCGTGATTGTCGTATTGGCGATGGGTCGAAGACTCTGCCTTCAGCGTGATGACCTCGGGAAAGTATCCATTCATTCTCAATCCTCGCGTTCCAATTTTAGCCTTGTATTATTCTTAGCGTACGATACGCGGTGAGGGATCAGCCTTTAGCTAGTGATTGACAAGTGATTGAATCCTCCCGGTGTCTTAAGCAAGCCTCAAAGTTACCCACCAGGCGAACGCGCAGCGTCATCGCTGGCTGGCCTCGCCCGCCGCAACCTTCGCATTGAATTCCTGTGACCCGCCCCTCGGCACGCTCAGGCACCGCCAGCTCTCATGCTTGAGATGCTTCGCCAGAAACACAATCTGCCCGCAATGATACGGATAATGCGCCAACTGCCGGTTCATCGCCTGCATCACCGAGTGTGCCTCGCCGCGAATCGTGATCGTCCGCAAAAGATCGGCCTCCGTCAGCGGCTCCAGCGCAGCAAACAGCATTCCCCAACCAGTCTCCCAAAGCCCCATCAGACCCTCACGCCCCTGCGGCGGAAGCTCAAACTCACAATCCCGGTCGCGCCACGGCTTCTCTCCATCCGTAGTCAAGAAATCGCTCCACCGCGAACACATATTTCCCGCCATATGCTTCACGATCACAGCGATGGAATTCATCTCCGGATCGAGCGAAACATAAAGCTGCTCGTCGGAGACCTGTCGCATTGCGCCCTCAGCAAGCCGTTTGTAATAGCGAAAGACCCCGATCGAATCCTCAAGATAAGAAGTTGTCAGCTTCAGTGCCATCGTCGCCTCCTGCGCTCCAAGATAACGCTCAGGGAAGCAATCGCACAACGAATACGAAAAAGGCGTAGGGGGTCAGTTGAAGGTTACGCACAACGAGGCGTAGTGAGTCAGTTTGAAGGGTACGGGCTTCAGCCCGTACATTAAGCCAAGCAATATCAAGGGGCTTTAGCCCCTGAGGGTCGGACCCATTACAGAAAAAGGGGCCGCATCAGCGACCCATGTTTCACAGCCTAATGATCCTGTCGAACTATCCCTTAGCCGCTGTCTCGATCTCTTTCCACTCGGCATCGCTCAATCTCACATTCGCCGCCTTCATATTCTCTTCGAGATGTTCCACCGACGACGTCCCGGGGATTGGCAATATCACCGGCGAATGCTTCAGCAGCCACGCCAACGAGAGCTGGCTCACCGTCGCGCCATGCTTCTTTGCCGTCGCATCCAGCTTGCTGCCCGGTTGCGCCAACTTACCCGCGGCCACAGGCGACCACGGAATAAACGCGATACCTTCCTTCTCGCAGTACTCCAGCACATCCTCGTGAACGCGGTCGCTCAGGTTGTACCTGTTCTGCACGCTGACAATCTCCACCACCTTGCGCGCACGCTTGATCTCTTTCACGTTCACTTCGCTCAACCCGATATGCCGGATCTTGCCTTGCTTCCGCATCTCCTTCATCGCCCCTAGCGATTCCTCAACCGGTGTTTTGGAGTCAATCCGATGCAGTTGCCAAAGCTGAATCGTCTCCTGCTTCAGAAACCGTAAACTAAGCTCCACCTGTTGAATCAGGTACTCAGGACGCCCAAGCGGCGCCCACTTCGCAGGCCCTTGACGGGTCAGTCCACCCTTCGTCGCAATCACCGTGCCGTTTGAATAAGGCGCCAAAGCCTCACCAATCAGCCGCTCGCTCACCGCCGGCCCATACGCATCAGCAGTATCGATAAAGTTCACACCCAGCTCGACAGCCCGTTGCAATACGCGCTTCGAATTTCCGGCATCCTTCGGCTCACTCCAAACCCCGTCGCCTACGATGCGCATGGCGCCAAAACCCAGGCGGTTGACCTCAAGGTCGCCGCCTAATTTGAAAGTCCTCAAGATTTCGCTCATGCTCTGGTAGATGCGAGTCGAATACGAATGGTTCACCAAGTTCTGCAATATAGGTTTAGTTGCTTTCCCGGAGCAACTCCTTCTCAGCCTGTTCAAGAGACACATTGTCGGGGAGCTGGTGGAACTTCGTCTTCACCTCGTCCTCTTGTTCCGCGATGCTCTTAAAAAGCAAAGCATGCCCATCTATATGAACGTGCGTCTCAGTAATCTGCCACACTGTATCGCCAGTCTTCCGGCGCTCCACGTCGAATGATCCGCCAGCCTTGAGTTCTGCAAAAAATCCGCCGCCAAACTTCACATCGCGAACCAGGCGGCCCTTCAGGCTCACAATCCGATGCTGCGCGTCGTCCACAGTCATATCGCCTTCCATCGCCGCGAACACTCGCGCCTCCCGATCGGGAGGGCTAAAGCTCGCGTTTGGCTTAAAGTGAAGAACCGTAGTTCCGCCATGGCTTTCCGTCCTGCTCCAGATAAACGCGCTCGGTAGCATCTTCAAGAGTTCGGCAGCCTGCTCGTCATCGTGGCTGCTGGCCTTTCGCCGCCGCGCCTGCTCCCACGAGTTCCGCACAAATCCGTCCATCAATCCCTGTTGCTCCGAGAATGAGAGCTTGTGAGAGTCCTTTTCCAAAACCCGGCACACATCTCCCTTTGCGGTCTGCGCCACCCATTGCGTCACGCTGTTTCTTGGCTTCCGATCCACGTCGAAATATAGCCAACGCGAATGATCGTTATGATCCGCGGACAACTCCGTATTTACAGCCTGCTGCACAACCTGCTTTGCATCCTCGCCGTCCGCCGCCACGGCTGCGACAGACCACAGGAGCATCAGAATCCAGCCAATGACCCAAACCACCCGAGATCTATTCCTGAACATGATCCTCCTGAACGTGATCCGTCTCCCAACCGGCTATTGATTGGGATGCCCATACCAACGCAGGAGTTAGCTCAAAGGCGAATCAGGAGTGCGGAGCATTTCGCCAGCCTTCAGCAGGACGCAGCATCAGGCACTGCAATTCTCGAAGCAAAACGAAAAGTTCGCCTAATTCTTCGCGAGTTCGCTTCTCTGAAGCAGTTCAGTCTTAGCTTGCTCGAGAGACACGGAGGAGGGAAGCAGCTTAAACTCCGACTTCTCATCATCCTCCTGTTCCGAGACGCTCTTGAAGAGCAGCATGCGACCCGCGAAATGAACATGCGTCTCGACGATCTGCCACTCGCCATCCTGGATCTCGCGCCGTTCAATATCGAAACTGCCGCCGGCCTTGAGTTCACCCAGCAGTCCCCCGCCAAATTTCACGTCATGCACGAGCCGGCCTTTCAAACTGACAATCCGGTGCTGAGTCGCGTTCACCACCAAATCGCCCTCCACGCCGGATAGAATGCGAGCCTCCCGAGTCGGAGCGTGAAACTTCGAGTTCGGTGTGAAATGCAGCGTTGTGTCGGTGCCTTGGGTTCCCGTGCATGTCCACAAAAAAGCCTCCGGCAAGAGGTTAAGCAAATCCACCGTCTGCTTGATGTCTTCCTCCTGTTTCTTGCGATCTCTCGCCTGGGCGCCGGAGTCACGCAGGAAACTATCCATTCTCTGGAGCTGTTGCGCCTCCGAAAGCTTGCGATCGTTTTCCTCCATGACTCGCCGGAGATCGCCTTTCGGAGTCTGCGCCACCCACTGCTGAACGCGGCTATTTGGCTTCCGATCCGCCTCGTAATAGAGCCAAAGCGACTGATCGGCCTTTCCGGCGGTCAGTTCAGTCGTAACCACCTGTTGAACGATTTGTCTTGGCTCCTGCGCACGCAAGGGCGAGAAGCTCCCAAGCGCCAGAGCAAAAATGGATAGAAAAACAGAGAACTGTCGATTCCTGATCGTCATGCGCGTCGAACCCCAACAAGAAATTACTGGCATTCACCAGCCGTCGAAAGTGTAAAGTTATCGCCACAACTGATGCAGAGATCCGGGATATGGGTTCATCTTTATGGAAAATCGTTGAGAAATGAACTAAGCCTGTGAGATAAGTAGAAGGGCTGACCAGCAGGTTGGTACACCCCGTCAAGACGCCCTCACAAGCGCAGCAAGTATTGATTTCACATGAAGTTACATTGAAAACCGCAAGCCAAGGCCCGGCTTGCGGGAAGAGCGATCATGTCCGATAACAGATATTCTGTAAAGTTAAGTTCAGCAAGTCCCGACAACCTAATAAATTCTCTATCCATATTCGAACCAATCACTTCCCTCGTAATACTTAAAGTATCTAAGAGAACACTCGCAGGCCTGAATCACATCTTGTATCGGCCCAGATCTTCATCGTTCAATCCCTCCAGCCACTTCCGCAGATCTTCCGTACCAGGATTTTCAGGCTGGCCTGCGGGATTGAGCCTGGCAACCGCCAGTACAGGCTCAGCAACATAGATCGGACAATCCGCCCGCAGCGCCAGCGCAATCGCATCAGACGGACGAGCGTCCACGGTCATCGAGTTGCCGGCGTGGGTCAGCCACAGCGTAGCGTAAAACGTATTTTCTCTAAGATCATTAATAACAACACGATCCAGCGAACTATTCATGTATTGAATGAGATTTCGCGTGAGATCATGCGTCATTGGACGAGGTGCCGAAAGCTTTTCAATCTCAACCTGAATCGCGTTCGCCTCAAAGATCCCGACCCAGATCGGCAGCACAGTATCGGAGGCCACATCTTTCAGAACCACAATGGGCATATTTGTATTCGGATCCAGCATCACGCCACGGATTCGCATTTCGACATCCATACAGCCTCCTTTCCAGATTCAGGACCCCTCAAACCGCCTCACCCACCAGGCTATTCGGAAATGTCTTCGTAACCCTCACCCTGTGATAGCTCCCCGGCGCAGGTGCAATCGGTCCACCCCAGGTGAAGTTCACTGGCTTGTTCTGTGAACTTCGTCCGGTGATCTGACCGCGCCCCGGGTTCGTGCCCTCAACCATTACTTCCATTATTTCTCCTAAATGCTTGTCATAATTCACCCTTTGAATCTCTCTTTGACGGTCAAGCAACACTTGAAGCCGTGTCGACTTTTCCACATCTGAAATCGAGTCAATCATGACCAGCGCAGGCGTATTCGGCCGGGGCGAATACTTGAACCCAAAGACCGCGTCGTACTGCACCTCATTCAACAAGTCTACGGTTTGTTCAAAGTCGTTCGGAGTCTCCCCAGGAAACCCCACAATAATATCCGTCGTCAACGCAATATTGCGCTTCGCCGCCTTAATCCAGGAAATCCGCTCCAGGTACCACTCTCGCGTATATTCCCGGGCCATCATCCGTAGAATCCGCGACGATCCAGATTGCACTGGCAAGTGCACGTGGTCGCAGAGCGTCGGCACCGCATCGATTACCTCAACGATATCCCGCGTAAAGTCCCTCGGATGGCTGGTCGTAAACCGCACCCGCCGTATTCCAGGGATTTCCCCTAGAGCGGCCAGCAATTCCGCGAAACTCCGCTTCCCTTGCGGATCGCGAAAGCTGTTCACATTCTGCCCGAGCAATTGAATCTCGGTGTACCCGAGGTCAACGATTCGCCGCGCTTCCTCCAGCACCGAGTCCGACCCGCGGCTGCGCTCCTTGCCCCGCGTATACGGCACCACACAGTAGGCGCAGAACTTGTCACACCCCTCGATAATCGTGATGTAGCCGCGATAAGGATTCTGTCGCGAAGTGAACTCCGTCTCAAAGGTCAGATCTGTCTGCCGATCATCCAATCCGGTGATCCGCGTCTCCCCTGCCTCCAGCCGCGCCAGCATTTCAGGCAACTTGCGATACGAAGCCGACCCCGCCACCAGCGAGACATAGGGCGCACGCTCAAAGATCTTCTCGCCCTCCTGCTGCGCCACGCACCCGATCACCGCAAAGCGCTTGCCCAGCTTATGCAGCTTCTTGTAGTCGTTCAGCCGGTTGAAGACCTTTTGCTCCGCCTTATCACGAATCGAACAGGTGTTGTACAGCAGCAGGTCGGCATCTTCCTCCACCTGCACCTGCGCGTACCCTTGCTGCTCCAGCGTCCCGATGACTTTCTCCGAGTCATGGGCATTCATCTGGCATCCGAAGGTCTCGATATAGAATGTTTTTCCGGTCGCCATACTCCCGAGTATACCGCGACACGGACTTTCCCCACTCTTCAATGGGGCAGCCGCATATCCGTATGCAGATAAGCGAGCAGCGCCGCCATCTGCTCCTCGGTAAATCGCCCCGAAAAGCTCGGCATTTTGCCCTTGCCAACCAGAACCAATCGCCTCACCTCGGCATCCGTTGCCGGAGCGCCGCTCGGTAGCTTTGTCCTGCTCATTGCGCCATGAATATTCGGCGGCGGCGGCTTCAGCGCCAGGTCGTTGTCCTCGTGGCAATGCGCACATCGCACTGAGTAAAGGTGCTGCCCCTCGGCCTGTTGCGGCGTTAGCTCCTGCCCGGCCCGGCATCCCCACAAAACTGAGGCAAAGCTGAGGACAACTGCGAGGAAGCATCGCTTCCGCCACCCTGCACCGGTCTCCCTCATTCCGCGTAGTTGCTCAAAACTCGTTTCACAATCAGGCTCACAACTCCCTGCCATCCACCTCACCCAACCCCTTTATTCGTCGCGATCTTGAAGAAAATGATACCCTTCTCCAATCCCCATCGAAAGGGTTACAAGCATGAAGGTCTTCCCTCCCCAGGAAACCGCCCTTGCGTCCATTGAATTCCACGCTCGTCTGAAGCCCGATTTCCCTGCTGTCCTTGAACCAGTCAAGGAGCCAGGCAAGAGCGCCTTCACCTACAGCCAATTCTGGCAGGAGATCGACGCGCTCAGCACCCATCTGCGCCAATCCGGCCTGCAATCGCATCAAGTCGTAGTCGTTCTCGTTCAGCCCGGAGCGCTCGCTGTCCTTGCGGTTGCAGCCGTCATGCGCCACTGTTGTTGCGCCCCTCTCAATCCCAACCTGACGGCCTCCGAGATCGAATCCCATCTTGTCGCCATGCACGCCGCTGCGATTGTTCTCACTCCGGAATTCGAAGCAGCCAGGCAAATCGCTCTGCGCCTCGGGATCACAGTACTCCTGGGGCACATGGGCGATGCAGGTGCCGTCTGGAACATCGAAAAAACCGCCGATACCACATCAGCCAACCACTTTCTTCCGGACCTGATTTCCGGCGCTGCCGTGTTGCTCAATACATCCGCGACAACCGGCCGCTCCAAACTCGTCCCCCTCACTGGCGGCAATCTGGAAGCGATGTTCCGATACACGCAAACCGCCTTGGCGCTCTCGGCATCCGACCGTCTGCTGCTCGTGACGCCTCTGTACCATGCCCAGGGAATCGTTTCGACCTTTGCCCAGTTATCGGTCGGGGGCACAATCATCGCTACCCGCGGCTTTGAAGCCGCAAGCTACCCCGGTTGGCTCCAGGATCTACATCCCACGTGGTACACCTGTGCCCCGGCAATTCACCAGGCAGTCGTGACTGTTCTGGAGAATCGTCCACTCAAGAAACCTGTCTCGCTTCGCTTCGTCCGCTCCAGCGGCGCAGCCTTTACCGTGAAACTCGCCCGCGACCTCGGACGCCTTCTCGGCGTTCCCGTCTTGAACGGCTACGGCATGAGCGAAACCGGAGCCATCACCAGCGATGCCCTCAATCTCCGTCCATATCGGCCCGGTTCAGTCGGCCGCAGCGTCGGCCCAACCATCGCTATCATGGACCCTTCCGGCAAATTTCTCCTTCCCGAAGCGGAAGGAGAAATCGTGGTGCGCGGACCCTCGGTCATGGCCGCTTACGCCAATGACCCGGAGGCCAACGAGGCCGCTTTTCGGGATGGTTGGTTCCGTACCGGTGACATCGGCAGGCTTGATGCCGCGGGTTTCCTGTTCGTAACCGGTCGATCGAAGGAAATGATCAACCGTGGCGGCCAGAAGATTGTTCCCGAAGACGTCGATCGAGTGTTTGCCGCACATCCCGCCGTGCTCGCCGCCGCCGCCTTTGCCGTTCCTCATCCCACGCTGGGCGAGGATATCGCCTGCGCCATAGTACCCCGGCCAGATTCGAGTACAAGCGAGGCGGAACTGCGTCGTTTTGCCTCCCAGAAGCTCGCGCCATTCAAGGTTCCTCGCCGCGTCTATTTCGTAGATCAAATTCCTCGCGGCGAAACAGGTAAACCCCGTCGCCACCTGCTGGCCGAACGAATTACCCAGAAACCGGCTGCCTCGGGGATCTCCGGAACTCCGTCTAAGACAGGCCTTGCCAACAACGTCATCAATTTGATTGCATCGCCTTCTGCGAAATCGGAGCTAAGCCTTCCCGACCTTGCCAACGACCCCACCTTTCGAAGGCTCATCGAAATCTGGGCTCGAGTCCTTAAGCGCGATGAGATTGACCAAACGGAAGACTTCTTCACCGCTGGTGGAGATTCCCTCGGAGCCGTCAATCTTCTGGCAGAGATCGACCTTCGCTTTGGCAGCGACTTGCAGGCTGAGGCCGCCAGCTTTCTCGACAACCCGACTCTCGCCAATATCGCCACGCTTCTCAGTAATTCTGTCTGTTCTCTCAGTGCCGCGTCAGCCTCCAGCGAAGTCGAAGTCTTCCCAGTCCGCGAGGAGCCCGGCAGGAGTCCAATCTTCTGCATCCCCGGCGACGGCGACGAAGGGCTCTACTTCCGCAGACTCGCCAGCCATCTCGCCGGTCAGCTTCCGCTCTCCATTGTCCGCCCGGTCAATACCTGGCACGATTCTTCCCTATTCACCTTCGAGCGAGCCGCCGAAAAAACCATACGTGCGATTCAGCAAGTCCAGCCGGACGGTCCCTACATCCTTGGCGGCTACTGCTACGGAGGTATCGTAGCCTTCGCTGCCGCTCACCTGTTGCGCAAACAGGGCCACGCGGTAAAGCTGGTGCTATTCGACGTTCCGTCCCCAGGATTCCCCACAATGTTCCGAGGTTTTGGAACATTTGCCCAACGAGCGGTCTCCGAGGGGCGTCAGTTCCGGAGAAAAAACGGCGCCGCAAATCCTGCCGTAAACTTCCGGCGTCTCATTCGGCGCGCAATGTGGTTTTCAATCCGGCCGGCACGCCGGATGCTGGACCGCGTCAACCAACCCCCTGCGCTGCAATGGATGCTCAAGCAATCGCAACAGGGCTATCTTCCCCTCTACCATCTGAAGAAACTCGACGTTCCCATCCTGCATTTTCTGAGTATCGAAGAACACCGACCCATCCGAGGCAATTCCCGCTTCGGCTGGAGACATGTAGCGCGTCGGGGAATCACCGAGCAATGGATTTCGCTCGATCACGACCGGCTCTTTCAGGAATCGAATCTAAGCCCGATCTCTCGCGCCATCGCGCAATGGTGCGGAGTCTCCGTAGAACCATCGCCCTTAGAGGAACTGATCAAAGAACCGATTGAGGAACCGGCGCAACATCAACTCGCATAAGCAGTCGCGCCGGTTACACTTCTGGGGTTACGCCTTGGCGGCAAATTTCGCGCTCACCGCGTCCCAATTCACAACCGAGAAGTAGGCCTTCACATAATCCGGCCGCTTGTTCTTATATTTCAGGTAATAGGAGTGTTCCCACACATCGATTCCCAGGACTGGCTTATGCCCAGCCGTCAGCGGACTATCCTGATTCGGCGTCGAAGATATATCCAGCCCTCCGCCCGGCAAAGCGACCAGCCACGCCCAGCCGCTGCCAAAGACTCCGACTGCTTCCGCCGTTAGCTTCTCCTGAAAGCTTGAAAAACTGCCAAATTTTGCATCGATCGCCTTGGCCAGCTCGCCCGTCGGAGCAGCGCCGCCCTTGCCGAGCGTCTCCCACCAGAACGAGTGATTCGCGTGACCGCCGCCCTGGTTGCGCACTGCCTTGCGAATCGGTTCCGGCACAGAATCCAAATTAGCGACAAGTTCATAGACCGATTTGCTGGCTAAATCCGGATGCCCAACGACCGCAGCATTCAGCTTGTCCACATACGACTGGTGATGTTTGTCATGATGCAGATGCATCGTCTCCGCATCGAAGTAAGGCTCAAGCGCATCGTATGCGTACGGCAGCGGAGGCAGCGTAAAAGGTCCGGCAGGCGCGGCCGCCGGAGCCGAGGCAGCCTGCGCACCTGCTTGACTCGCGCTCGTAGCGGTCAATAGGACCGCGCTGGCAAGACCGCTCATTTGCTTGATAGCTGTTCTGCGATTCATAAAACCCATCTCTCCTTGGATTCGCTGTTGGGGTTTCCCCGATTTTCTCTGTTCGGATGACACACATTGCAAAGATCTAAGCCTGCCATTTGAGTCCACAATAAGATGATCGGATTCAAACACAGGCATTCAGACACCTTATCGTAAGCTGAATTCATGCAATTGCCCACCCTCAGCGAGATCGAAACCGCCCAGGCCATCATTTACCGGGTCATGCCGCCCACCCCTCAATACACATGGCCCCTGCTCAATCAACGACTCAGCGTCCACGGTCACACCGAGGCATGGGTTAAGCATGAGAATCACACGCCTGTCGGAGCCTTCAAACTCCGTGGCGCTCTGGTCTACTCGTCCTGGCTCAAGCAATCCCAGCCGGACGTTCATACGCTCGTAGCCGCCACCCGCGGAAATCACGGTCAGGGCGTCGGCATGGCCGCCCGTCTTTCCGGCCTGCACGCCGTCATCGTCATCCCCCACGGCAACAGCCGCGAAAAGAACAACGCCATGCGAGCGCAGGGAGCTGAACTCATAGAACACGGCGACGACTTCCAGGCTTCGTTGGAATACGCCCGCGAACTTGCCACGCGTCCCGGACATGCGATGGTTGAGTCCTTCCATCCGTGCCTCGTGGCTGGGACGGCCACCTACGCCCTCGAGTTCCTGCGCGCCACGCCGCCACTGGATACAATCTACGTTCCTATCGGCCTCGGCTCATCCATCTGCGGAGTCTCAGCCGCCCGCAACGCACTCGGCCTCAAGACCGAAATCGTCGGTGTAGTCGCCGCCGAATCGCCCTCCTATGCGCTCTCCTTTCGCGAACGCCGCATCGTAGAAGCGCCCTCGCAGACCCACATTGCCGACGGCCTGGCTTGCCGCCTGCCCAACAGCGACGCAATGCAAGTCATCTGGGAAAACGTCGCCCGCATCATCGAGGTCACCGACGCCGAAATTGCCTCCGCCATGCGGGCGCTATACGAAGACACCCACAACCTTGCAGAGGGCGCCGCCGCGGCAGCCCTCGCCGGAGCATTGAAAGAGCGCAACAGCCTTCGCAACTCATCCCCATCGATAGGAATTATTCTCACCGGCGGAAATGTCGATCGCGACCTCTACGCCAAAATTTTGGAAGGAACACTTTGAGCCCATTGAGCCCAGATCCGTTGTCAGATTCCTTGTCCGATACCTCCGCCGAAGGACTCACACCACTCGTCCACGGCGCGCGGAATCGCTGCTTCGGCTGCGGCCAGGCCAATCCCGCGGGCCTGAAGCTGGAATTCGCAAAGTCTCCCGAAGGGGCCGTCGTCTCCAAAGCCGTAATCTCAGACCAATACGAAGGTCCTCCCGGCTGCGTTCACGGCGGCATCATCGCGACAATGCTCGACGAAGCCATGAGCAAAGCAAACCGCGTTCGCGGAGTAACTGCCATGACCCGCCAGATGCAAGTCGAATATCTAAGTCCAGTGCCATCCGGCGCCCCGATTCGCATTGAAGGTCGAGTCAACCGCAGCGAAGGCCGAAAGCACTGGGCCGCAGCAACAATCCAGGCAGAGGACGGAATGGTCCTGGCGCGCGCCACCGGTCTCTTCATTGCAATTCGAACTTAGCAGCACAAGCGTTCGTCAGCAGTTCAACTGGGACATGCAAAATCAAGTTACTTCTGACCGCTTCGTCAAGTTACCAAACCGTGATGCCAGCTAACACAAATAGTCCGATCCCTGCCCGGTTCGATATGGGGTTGGCGCAGACGAGGAATTGCACATCGAGCAGCGCTGAGGAATTCTGCAACAGAGGCGAAAGATGCTTTGGCTCTTTCGGAATCCGTAAATGGAGAGTTGGGCGTGCCTCGACCAATTCGACCGTCCCGATACGGAGCAGAATCCGAGAGGCCGCCAGGACTCAATACCCCTGGAGACGACAACCAGCAGTTCCCGACGTAAGTTCATACCGTAAAACGAATACAGCATGATCGAAGAACGACGTAGATAGAACCAACCCCCGACGTCTTTCCGTTTCAACGTGTGAAGAGCGGAACTTGCCACCGGTCTGAAAAGGAAGCAGCATGACAAAGCTACTGAAGCACTCAGTCTTGGCCTTGGCTTTAGCCCTCGGCACAAGCACGTACGCCCATGCTGAGATGGTAACTGCCTACGGAGGAGTCGGAGGAATAATCCAGGACATTATTGAGTGGCTATTCCACGGTTCGTCCGGCAACCACAATCAAGGAAATCACAATCAAGGCAATCCAAAACCCAACGTAGCTCCCGAAGTCGATCCCGGTTTGGCAATGAGCGGATTCATGCTCCTTGGGGGAACGCTGACGGTCCTACGCAGCCGGCGCTCCCGGCGTCCGGCAATAAACTGAGCAGTCTCTTAGGCGGGCGGCTTCGTCGCCCGCTTTTTCTTTTGCCCATGTAGAGCAGCACCAAGTGGGTACCAAAGTGTCTAAAATCAGTTCCTTTTAATCCTTTAGATTCAGTCATTAGAGGTATTTTCATTTGCTCCGATTGCAACGATAATCTGAGCGAGACTCCGAGGAATCAACCAATTCCTGTCACGGATTCCGGGAGGCGTTCTTGTCTCAGAAAGCTGTCCTTCCCGGGATCTAGTGCAAAGATGTTCTGGTCCGCCGGGCCGTAGCCCTTCTCGAATCGTTGCATTCCGGCCTGATACAACTTGCGTCGCCACTCTGCGAGGAATGGCTGCTCATCAGTTGACTCTGGCGCAATGCGAAGCGAGAGGCGATCGGACGATTCCGGGTACTTCAACTCATGGAAACCGTCGTCGCCCAGGCTTCAAACGGAAAATCGAAATTGCTGTAGCCTTCAGGGCTTCGCAAAACTGCTAAGTCATGGAAGTTTAGATGTTCCGTGATCCTGGTACGTAGTCAGATAACTGCCCGAAAGGACAAGAACCATGAAGAAATATCTGAAGCTCTCTCTACTTGCCTTGGCATTGGTGCTCTCCACCAGCCCCAGCGCCCATGCATACGGCGGCATCTTGGGGTGGTTACCACTGCCTCCACCACCGCCTCCACCGCCACCGCCACCGCCACGACTGCCACCACCGCCACCGCATGGTCCAGCAACGGCCCCCGAAGTCGACCCCAGCCTTGCCATCAGCGGATTTGCACTGTTGGCAGGAACGTTGACCGTGGTTCGCTCTCGACGCTCAAAGCGGTAGCGATTAACTCAAGCCGCCACTGTGGGCGCACCCGCAGGGTTTCAATTTGGTTCCTGCATTCTTGTTGTGCATCGTTCATTGGGCCCGTGTTTGCTCGGGACCGATCCCTGAAGCGAATTGTCACCGAGTAATTGCTGGCAATTCGTCTTCAGAGGATCTTCCCCATCCAACGGTCCGCGCCGCGAACCCAAGGAAAGTTCCCTGTCGTCGGCGGGACCGGATTATACTCAGAACGGAATCAGCCATATCCAGCCGCCAATCAATTTGGTATCCGAAGTCGACCCGGCCCTCGTGCTTGACGGCTTGAAGCTGCTTCGTGGCGCAACCACTGTCCTGCGCTCTCGACGTCGCAGTTAGGCGAGGAAACTCTGACTATTCACTCCCAGTCGCTATCGTTCTTCAAGTTTCACCGCCATCTTCTTGGGCGGTTATATTTGTTGGCCGGTATCCTGACCCTCGACGTCGTTCTGGTAGCCAGCATCTTTCACACTGCGGCTCTTCTTGGTCCGTTCGCTCCACTCGGGATTGTCTCGTACGCAGTCTTCCTGGGTCTCGGCCACTCCTATTTCAAGAAGCACAAGGAAGACCTGCCGTTCGGCGCGCGGTTCTTTGTGGCCCACATCGCTTGCATTGCAATCATTTGGTCCATCAATTTTGCCGCCCTGCACGGATTCAGTTTTCTGCTGAACTCCGAGGGTGCGCACATCGTTTCCCGCGTTCTATTACTCGCCGCAATCTCTCTGACAGCCTTGGCATGTATTCCAGCTCAAGTGTGGGTCCGCACCATCCGGGAAACGAAATGGTTGTGGCTCTATTCCATCCTCACCGGTACACTCGCCTGGTGTCTGCGCTTTCCCTTTCAGTCCTTTTGGGATTCCTCCAGTACCGCACCGGGGCGCTTCCTGCAGAGAATGACCTTTCATTCCGTCAAAGTTTTACTTCGAGTATTCCTTCCCGATATTTATGTGGACTCCGAAACTTTCATCATAGGGACGCCGCGTTTCTCAATCTTCGTGGCTGAAGCTTGCTCCGGATTGGAAGGGATCGGACTCGTTCTGGCTTTCACTGTGATCTGGCTATGGTATTTTCGCCGGGAGAGCCGCTTTCCCCAGGCATTACTGCTTGTTCCCTGTGCGCTTCTTAGCGTATGGATGCTGAACGTCCTCCGCATCTCCGCTCTTGTTCTCATCGGTAACGCGGGCTACGGCGAGGTTGCCATGGTAGGTTTCCACTCCCAGGCCGGATGGATCGCATTTACCGTCGTCGCTTTCGCCTTTTCCATGGCAACGCGCAAACTCCCGTGGGTACGGCGTCGCTATTACTTTCTTCCGTCCACAGCAGATCACGCCCACACAACCCCTATCTTTCTTGATGATGAAGACACTCAAGTCGGAGAATCACCCTTAACCGGAGCCTACCTCGTTCCGTTCCTCGCGATCCTCGCCGCATCCTTTGTTTCCAAAGCCGCTTCCGGATACTTCGAGTGGCTCTACCCTTTGCGCTTTCTGGCCGCGTCCATTGCCATCTGGTATTACTGGCCCGAGTTGAAACAAATCAACTGGCGCTTCAGTTGGTGGGCGCCAATAACCGGAACAGCCGTCTTCGCGCTTTGGCTCGTTCCATCCTTTCTCACGCATAGCAACGAAAGGAGCCAGCTTGGCGCAGCCCTCGCGGCTCTATCCCCGGTCGCCCGCTTGTCCTGGATAGCCTTCCGCGTAGCTGCCGCAGTCATCACCGTACCCATCGCCGAAGAACTCGCCTTCCGCGGCTACCTCGCCCGTCGACTCGTCAACCGGGAGTTCGACATAGTTCCCTTCTCCGCTGTCACCATCCTCTCCATCGGCCTCTCCTCGGTGCTCTTCGGACTGATGCATGGCCACCAATGGATTGTCGGCATTCTCGCCGGGCTGGTCTACGCAGGTCTAATGAAATGGAAAGGCAGGCTCGGCGACGCAGTCATAGCCCACGCCACCAGCAACCTCCTTCTGGCAATCTGGGTTCTCTCGCGTGGCGACTGGTCTCAGTGGTAACGCTGGTTCCGGGGCTGAATCAACGGCACGCCAGCAAATAGAATGAAGCAATGGTCGCCGGAGTTCTTCCCATCCCAAAAACAGCGGATTTCCCCTCGCTGACAGAGTTGCTCCGCCGCGCCTTCGGTTTTTCTTCCTTCCGCGCCAACCAGGAAGCAGTCTGCCGCGCCGCCGTCGACGGCGAAGATCTACTCCTCGTCATGCCCACTGGCGCCGGCAAGTCCCTCTGCTACCAGCTCCCCGCCATCGCTCGCGGAGGAACAGCCCTCGTCGTCAGTCCACTCATCGCACTCATCGAAGATCAGTGCGCCAAACTGACCGCCCTCGAATTCTCCGTCGCCCGCATTCATTCGGGATTAGACCGCGCCGTCAGCCGGCAGGCCTGCGTCGACTACCTCAACGGCTCGCTCCAGTTCCTCTTCATCGCCCCCGAACGCCTCCGCGTCCCCGGCTTTCCCGAAATGCTGGCCAAGCGCAAGCCCGCCCTCATCGCCATCGACGAAGCTCACTGCATCTCGCAATGGGGCCACGACTTCCGCCCCGACTATCGCATGTTGGGCCAATACCTGCCCGCCTTGCGCCCTGCGCCAGTCGTCGCTCTCACCGCCACGGCAACTCCAGCCGTGCAACGCGACATCCTCACCCAGCTCGGCCTCGAAAAGGCGAAGAAGTTCATCCACGGCTTCCGGCGCAGCAATCTCGCCATCGAAGTCACCGAAGTTCCCATGCCCATGCGCGGCGACCTGATCTGCGAGCTACTGAAAGACCCAGCGCGCCGCCCAGCCATCGTCTACGCCCCCGCACGCAAAAAGTCCGAAGAACTCGCCGCCCAGCTGAGCCAGGTCTGCCCGACTGCGGCCTACCACGCCGGCCTTCCCTCAGAAATACGGGAAAACGTCCAGCAGACCTTTCAATCCGGCCAGCTCGATTGCGTCGTCGCCACCATCGCTTTCGGAATGGGCATTGACAAAGCTGATGTACGAACCGTTATCCACGCCGCACTCCCAAGCACCCTCGAAGGCTATTACCAAGAGATCGGCCGCGCCGGACGCGATGGCAAACCCAGCCGCGCCATCCTCATGCACTCCTACGCCGACCAGCGGACGCACGATTTCTTCCTCAAGCGCGACTACCCGCCCATCGACACCATGCATCAGGTCTACAAAGTCCTCAGCGCCGAGCCGCAACCCCTCGACGAAATCCGCGCCGCACTGAGCCTCGACGAAGAAACCTTCTCCAAAGCCATCGAAAAGCTCTTCATCCACGGCGGCGCAATGGTCGATTACAACAACAACGCCACGCGCGGCGAAGCTCGATGGACCGCCCCCTACACCCGCCAATCCGACTACCGCCGCAACCAGCTCGAACTGGTCCAGAAGTACGTCGACGGCCACCAGTGCCGCATGGCCGCGCTTGTCCTCCACTTCGGCGACCTCAAAGACGGCCAGACCCGTTGCGGCCTCTGCGATTTCTGCAGCCCCTCCGACAGCTCAGCGCAAAACTACCGCGCCCCGTCCCGCGCCGAGCAAGCCACACTCCACGCAATCCTCGACTGCCTGCGCAACACCCAGGGCAAATCCCTCGGCCGTCTCCTCAAAGACCTCCCCGGCAATCTGAGCCGCAAAGAATTGGACACTTATCTGTCAGCGCTGGCCAAAGCTGGCCTGATCGCCGTAGAAGACGCCGAATGGGTCAAAGACGGCGAAACCATCCTCTATAGAAAGGCCATCCTGACTGCGGAAGGCGAGCAATGCGAAGAAGGAACCGCGCTCAACCTGCAAATGCTCGACGACGGACGATCCAATAAAAAGAACGGCTCGCTATCTTTTGCCTCCGACCGGAAGCCGGCAAAGAAGAAAACAGCGCCATCAGCAACACCACCGCCGGTCGAGCTAAGCCCCGCAGCCCAGGAACTCGAACAAGCCCTCAAAGGCTGGCGCACCGCCATTGCAAAAAAGCTTGGGATGCCGCCCTTCGTTGTCCTTCACGACCGCACCCTCCACGCCATCGCCCACGCTCATCCCACCACTCCCAATCAACTCCAGGAAATCTCCGGCATGGGCCCCGCAAAAGTAGAAAAATACGGCCCCCAAATCCTCGAAATCTGCAACCGGGCGGAATTCATCCCTTAATCCGCACCACCGGTCTTCACGCTGGTCTCAAACACCAGACTCCTCTGAAAGAACGGCAACACCTCCGTCGCCACGCGTCCATCCGTGCTCCAGTTACCACTGCCCCAGACCCCGTTGTACTCCTCCGCCTCATGAGCAATCCCAAACTCATTCAGCTTGTGAGTAAACGCCTGGTTCGCGTACACGTGATCCTGGTTTCCATCATTCCGCGCCCAGTCGAACCGGAATCCGCGCAGCGATTTCAGATTATCCGCGTACTTGCCAATCATCGTCTCCAGCAGAAAGTCATCCCGCAGCCGTTCCGTAACCGCACTATCGATCTCCAGCGCATCACCGGTCTTATGAGCCTGTAAGTCGATATACAGGGGCGGCTTGTCCACATCCGGCACGCTGGCCTGAAAGATACTAAGGAAAATATTGGCCCAGACTTCCTTCGACAACTCATCGGTGGATTTGATCCTGGCCAGCTTCTCCCAATCCGGCCGCGAATACATCGTGTAGATCCCCGACCCCGTCCCAACGGGATGCAGCGCATACACCGCCCCGAAGACCTCCGGATGTGTCATGCCAAATCGAATCGCTCCATACCCGCCCATAAAATCTCCGAAGATACCGCGTGAGTCGCGCGTCGGCAGCGTCCGAAAATTCGCGTCCACATACGGCACCACCTCCTGCATCATGAAGTCTTCCCAGTTGCCCGTTACCGGTGAATTTACGTACCACGAACAGCCAAACGGCGTCGCCATATCAACCGCGACCATGACAAACGGCCCAATCCCTCCCGGCTCCGTCGCCCGATCAAGCACCGCTCGCGCCTCATGTTCGTAAAACGATGAGCTGAATTCCGAAAGCGGATTCTGCAAGTAGTAAAGGACTGGATACCGCCTCGCAGATCCTTCATATCCGGCAGGCAGATAGACCGCCAGCCGCCGCACAGGATTGGTGCCGATCAGGCTGTGCGTCAGGCTTTCGCCGCGCAACTCGCGCACTACCACCTGGCCGCCGCTCTCAGCCGCATGGAGCTGCTTTGCCCCCAGCAACGCTGTTCCCAATACCAGCGCCACGGCAAACACACGTATGCGATATCCCATGAATCCCATGGTCCTTGCCCTCCGTTCGATTTTGTCGTTTAAGCTGGCTTGCCCCTGCGTCGAGCCGTTGCTACCAGAAACCAGCCTGGCCACAGCAGCCCCAGGCCGTAAAGGCCGCCACCCTTGTCCCACATCAGCGGGACGAGCATCCCTGTCGCAGCCAGAAAGGTCGCCCACCCCGATTCGAGCTGTTGCTTCTGCCGTCCACGCCATACGCCCCATAGGGCAGGCGCCAGAAACAGCAGCAGCCGCAGCCCCGAAACCCAATTCCCTGGCCATTCCGATAGGCAAATGAGGCAAGGCGCAGCGCACGCTAGTGCGCTAGCCCACAACGTACGCCGGGAGACGGCGCCAGCGGCAAACCCCGCCATCCACCCCCAGCAGAATAATAAAAGCATTCTCAAAAGGGATATTCCAAGCAGCGACGCCGTGACCGGTCGGTCCAACAGACCGTCGAACCCCCGGCTCGCAGCGACGGAGCAGCCCATGAGAAACAGGCTTGCGGGCAGCGCAAGGCCAAAACTCGCAGCCCACGGACGCCAATTCACCCAAAGCTCCAGATGTCGCCGCGCTGCCAGCCCCAGCACATCCCAAAGTGCACGCAAAGCACCGCAGTCCGACTCCGCAAGATCTCCCAGTACGGCCTCACGATCGAGCGCGCCCAGTATGCCGGCTGCGGCCTCGACGCAGTACCAGCCCGCGCCCGTCACGCCAGATCTCCCGGCAGTTCTCCGGTTCGGCCATCGGCCCAGGCCGTCCCGCGGCTCATCCGTGTCACAGCATCATAGAACTCACGCGCTGCCCGGCTGCCCTCGCTCGTTACCCGCACCATGCGGCGTGCGCGTCCGCCGCGCTGCTGCGTAGGCTCGCCCATCCATGTCTCCACCAGGCCTTTTGTCTCCAACCGGTCGAGTGTCGTGTAAAGCGCGCCCAACGAGCAAGTCCGCCCCGCCGTCGTCTCAATCGCCGCACGCATCGCCGCCCCATAGGCCTCTTCGCCCAGGTTCGCCGCCGCCGAAAGAATCAGGTACTCAAATTCGCCAAGCATGATTAGAACTACATTGTGATTCTAATCATGCCCAGCGTCAAGAAAATTTATGCACCGAAGCCGCAAGATTCCCCGGAGTGGCTGGCTCACCCTGAAGTCAGCGGCTTGCTCTCCGAATCACGCGATAGAGAACCTGTGGTCGACTTCGCACCGGCTTTCCGCTTCCGCTTCACCGGCGGAGCCGAACTCGGCGGCCGATTCTTTCCATTCGACCGCTTCCCATTCGTCTCTACGACTTCGATCACCGCGCGCATCCAGTAATCCCCCTGCGCGTCTACCTCGATCCCATGCACCTCGCGCTCAAACCCAGGGAACCGCTTGCCAAACTCCTCAAGCGCCAGAATCAGCTTGATCACAGGACTGTCCTGCCCACCCAGCCGCTCACCCGGCATGCACACCGGAATCCCTGGCGGATACGGCACCAGCATCACTCCCGCAATCCGCCCGGCCATCTCCGTGAACTTGACCTTTTCCGTGCCGTTCCTTAGCAGCTTCTGATACGTCTGCGCGGGCGTCAAAACCTCCTGCGTATCCAGCTCGCAAGCCTCACCCTCAAGCGCACTCAGCCGCAGTTCCACCATGGCCGCGTGCATCTCGTCGCTAAGTTCCTTGAGCGTTACATTCCGGTACTTCAACGGATACTTCTCAACCAGATCCGGCAGCGCCTCGCTGAGCGTCGCCTCGGTATCGTACAGCCTCTTGAATTCGAAGAGATTCTCCAGCAAACTTCCCCACTTGCCCTTGCTGGTTCCCACCGAAAACAGCACCAGAACGGTGTAATCTCCGGTGCGTGCAATCTCAACCCGCCGCGCATCCAGAAACTCCGTCAGAATCGCCGCTGGAATGCCCCATTCCGCGACCACGCCCTGCGCATTCACGCCCGGCATCAGGATCGTGACCTTCGTCGGGTCCAGCATGCAGTAGTCGTCTTCGACATCCTCATCCTGATAGCCATGCCAGTCGTCTCCAGGCTTCAGCGTCCAGCAGCTTGAATTCAGAGCCAGCAATTCATCCGGCGCATCCTCAAACAGATACCGCTGCCCATCGACCGGGTCCTCGACCTTGTCCGGCTGAAAGAGCCGGAAGAACCAGCCATCCCCATCCTCAAGCGCGCGCAACCTGTGCGCAATCGACGACATTGCCTTGCGGAAGCTGATCGCGTCAAAGATCGTCTCCGCCATCAGCGTCGGCCCCGCAGGCTCGTCCATCATCGCCGCCGCCACATCCAGCGAAGCAATCAGCGGATAAAACGGCGAAGTCGTGCCATGCATCATGAACGATTCATTGAACTGATCAAAATCCAGCGGCGCACGCGGACTGAGCTTGATATGCACCATCGACGCCATCGAAAACGCAGCCAGCATCTTGTGCGTCGACTGCACCGCAAACAGCGCCGGCCGGTTCGGAATCTCATCCGGAACATCCATCGCAAAACGCCCGCGATAGATGGGATGAAACTTGGCATACGCATACCACGCTTCGTCAAAGTGAATCCGCGGCACGCTCTGCGATAACTCACTTACCACGCGATTCACGTCGTAACATAACCCGTCATACGTCGAGTTAGTCACCGCCGCATAAGTAGCCTCCTGCGAAACAGCCCCGGCGGAAAACGGGCTCTTCGCAATCAGTTCCTTGATAGTTTCCGGGCTGAATCGCTTCAGCGGCACCAGCCCGATCATCCCGTAGCCATTGCGCGTCGGTGTGAGATAAACCGGCCGCGCTCCGGTGACCGTCAGCGAGTGGCAAATCGACTTATGGCAATTCGCGTCGATGATGACAAGGTCGTCCTGCCCAATAACCCCGTGTCCGACGATCTGGTTCGAAGTCGACGAACCACCCAGCACATAAAACGTCCAGTCCGCTCCAAAGATCCGTGCCGCGTTCCGCTCCGACTCGCCCGGAGGCCCGATATGATCCAGCCACGACCCCAGCGGCGAAGTCGAAATCCCCAGATCCGAGCGCATGATGTTCTCGCCAAAGAATTTGTGGAACTCCATGCCGACCGGGTGCTTCAGAAACGCCACGCCACCCATGTGTCCCGGAGCATCCCAGCTATACGCGCCCTGGTCGTTATACTTCTTCAGCTCACGAAAATACGGCGGCAAAAGCTGCTCGTTGTACCGCTCCACGGCAAAATCCACGCGGCTTGCGATAAACGCCGGCGTATCGCCAAACAGGTGAATATACTCATGCACCTGCTTGACCACCTCCAGCGGTAACTCGCTCACCAGCGTCCGGTCGGCGATCAGGAAGATTGGGACTTTTTTGTTCCGCCGTCTCACCGCGCGAATAATCCGCAGCGCAGCGCGTTCGTCAAACTGGTGCTCTCCAGCCAGATCCCAGTCCAGCAGAATCGCCGAGTGCGAAGGATCGCTCTTGACCAGGGACAAACCATCCTCCGGCGTCGAGGTGCGAACCACCTCATATCCCTCTTTGCTGATCGCATCCACCAGCCGTTCCATCGCCCGGTCCGAAACCGAGTCCGTACCACCCACTTCGCTGGCAATCAGCAGCACCCAACGTCCTTCGTCCATTCCACCTCACACTCTCTCGAAAAAAGCAGCCCCAAAAACCATCGGACCGCTTCTAATCCTACAACTCAAAATCGCTGCCGATTCGCCCCGCCGAACCCCATGAGCCTAAATTCATCCACACGAAACAACCCCGTTCGCATCCCTGACTGATCCAGCATCATTTACTTGCTTAGAATCAGTAATGTAGCTCTAACCCACCCGCCAGCAAAGCTCGCAAAAAAATCCTTCCCGAATGCTGCAAATTCGGCTTGATCCTTTTCCTGCGAATCTTGTCAGACAAGCCTTGCATTCGCTCCACCAAAACCACAACCCGGCAAAGCAAACGTCGCATCCACATCGCTGCTACACTTGATAGTTGAAGACTAAAGATGAGAATTGTCGGCATCCGGCCCAAAACGAGCCGGGGCTGCCGAGGTTTTTGAAGGAAGCGAGGTAGTTTAATGGCAGAAGCGAATCATAATGGAAGCCTTACAAGCACCAGCCTGCGTCTCAAGGTAGGTTTGGCCGAGATGCTCAAGGGCGGCGTCATCATGGACGTCATGAACGTCGAGCAGGCCCGCATCGCCGAAGAATCCGGCGCAGTCGCCGTCATGGCCCTGGAACGCGTTCCCGCCATGATCCGCGCCGAGGGCGGCGTAGCCCGCATGGCCAATCCGAAGCTCATTAAAGAGATCAAAGCCGTCGTCTCTATCCCGGTCATGGCCAAGGCCCGCATCGGTCACTTCGCCGAAGCCCAGATCCTCGAAGCCATCGGCGTCGACTTCATCGACGAGAGCGAAGTCCTCACCCCCGCCGACGAAGCTCATCACATCGACAAGCACGCCTTCACCATCCCCTTCGTCTGCGGAGCGCGCAACCTCGGCGAAGCCCTGCGTCGCATCGCCGAAGGCGCAGCCATGATCCGCACCAAGGGCGAAGCAGGCACCGGCGACGTAGTCCACGCCGTCCAGCACATGCGCCAGATCACCCGCGAACTCCGCCAGCTCACCGTCGCCCGTGAAGAAGAGCTCTACAATCTCGCCAAAGAGCACGGCGCGCCCTACGAACTGATCCGCATGGTCGCCAAGAACGGCAAGCTCCCCGTCCCGAATTTCTCTGCCGGCGGCATCGCTACCCCCGCCGATGCAGCCCTGATGATGCAGCTAGGCGCAGAAACGGTATTCGTAGGCAGCGGAATCTTCATGAAAGAACGCGCCACCCCTCTGGACGTAGAGCACAACCAGAAGGAGCGCGAAGAAGCCGTCTCCCGCGCCAAAGCCATCGTAATCGCCACCACCCACTTCAACGACCCCAAAATCCTCGCAGAAGTAAGCGAACAAGTCACCGGCACCATGAAGGGCCTTGCCGCAGCAGCCATAGAAGAGCAACACCTCCTCCAAACCCGCGGCTGGTGATTTGCCATCAAGGCAGCCGCGCCCTTCAGGCGCAAAAGCAAGAAATAACTCAGCCGGAGATACCACGCACCTCCGGCTTCCTCATATGACCTTTAGGTCCCGCAATAAATCAGACTGTTATCTCTGAGCGAACCGAAGCTAAGTGCCCCATCCTTTCCGCCGCCTTTGCGGAAAGGATGGGGCACCACAAAAGCCCGCACCGAATGATTTGTCATCCTGAGCAAAGCGAAGGATCTGCTTTTGCTCTTGCCTTTCTATCTGTCATTCCCGAAGGGAATCTGCTTTTGGGGATAGACTTTCGGGACCCGCAAGCCCTCGTTTTAAGCAACTCCGCAGATCGTCCCAAAACTTACCTTTTGTGAGACGCGCCGGGGGACACCATCGTCTGTAAAAGGTTTTGGAGTATTGGGCACAAGGTGACTGCGGGAGCAGGCCACGACATGACCTTGATTTCTCCTGCAAGCACAGACGCAACCGGCAGAAGTAAAATCGTCGCAATGAAAATCAAATGCACATTTCTACTGATCGCCCTTACTTCTGCCGTGGTTGTCTCTGCTCGATCACCGGAGCGCGCAGACGCACAGGAAAACCAAATGCGAGCAGTTTGGGTTGATTCATCCACCGGCCTGATGTGGGCCGGGAAGGATAACGGTAAGGATATAAGTTGGAGAAAGGCCATGAAGTACTGCTACTGTCTGCGTTTAGATGGTCATTCCGACTGGAGGTTGGCGAATATGGCTGAGCTTCAAGGCATATACGACAAGACAGTCGAAGCTCCCGGGCTGGCGGGTCCCACCAAGGCTCCCAGAGCTTTCACTTGGCATGTAAAGGGCAATCTGTTCTTGACCGGAGATCAATGGAGCGGTCACCAAGTGACGGGCCGCACGCCCCTAGAGTCGTATGAATATCACTTTGACTTCAATGAGGGCAGGCCAGACAAAGATCCTAGTGGCTGGCCTTACCCATTCTCGGGAATGCGCGCCTTGTGTGTGCGCGATTCTGGAAAATAAACGCCGGGTGCCCATCCTTTCTGCCGCTTTTGCGGAAAGGGTGGGTACCACAAAAGCCCGCACCAAACGATTTGTCATCCTGAGCAAAGCGAAGGATCTGCCGGGTGCCGGGTGCCCCAGGTCTCGCTTCTGAGACCTGGGACCAAATTCGTGCGCAGCACGAATCCTGCATCCCTTTCCTCACTCCCGCGCAAATTGCCCTACTTATTCACAAACCCCTCCAACTGCAACCAATCCGCAAACCGGTCAATCCAGTGATCCGTAGGAATGTTATTCGTATGCATTCCAAAGCCATGGCCGCCCTTCGCATACATATGCAACTCAACCGACTTGTGAGCGTCTGCCCATTTCTGCCAGAGCGCAATACTCCCCGGCGCCAGCCCCAGCGAATCGTCCGTAGCCGCCGCAATAAACATGGGAGGCGCATCCGAGGGCACAGGAGCATCTTTCGACAACGCGCCGCCATAGATAGGAGCGACAAAAGCAGGCCGCCCCTCAGGCTTGTAGTGCAACGCAACTTCCGCCGTTACCGCTCCACCAGCGGAAAATCCAATAATCCCCACGCGATCCGGGGAGATTCCAAACTCCGAAGCGTGCTGCCTTACGTAAGCAACCGCAGCTAAGCCGTCCGCCACAGCCAGCGGTTCCTCGTCTTTCATCATCGCGTCGAACTTCGGCCTGTCTGCGAACAACGGCCCAAACTCCTGCGTGGCGTCCTCACCCGTGTGCGCAAGGCGATATTTCAACACGAAAGCAGTCACACCTCTGGCAGCCAGATATTTGGCGACATCCGTGCCTTCGCTGCCTATGGACAAAGCCATAAATCCCCCGCCCGGGCAGATAACGACAGCGGTATTGATCTTCAACTCCGGAGCAGGCTTGAAAACCATGAGAGTTGGCCGAGTCACATTCGTGACCACATCCGTATTCCAGACTTTGGAAAAGTACTGCTTCTCCGGATAGCTCTCCTGAGTCGAACCAGACGCAACGCCGGGATAAAGCGGAATAACATCCTGCGCCGATGCAATGGGAGCCAGCAACAGCACAATACAGAGCAGTCGAAAAGCAAAGGTTTTCATGGCTGGCCAAGTGTACCAGAGAGATAAGTCACTCCAGACCTCTGAATCTTTAATCCCAGATGCCCCAGCTAAGAGGTCAATCAAACCGAGGCAATCTCTGTAAATCCTCCTCCGGCACCGGCTCCAACTCACCCCCAGCCCGAGCCCACGCCTTCATACCTCCCTCAATCACCATAGTCCTCAGATTCGCCTCCTTCATCGCGTGGGCCACCCGCACGCTTGTCGTGTCGCGAATACAACTGCAATACAAATAAATCTCGCAATCAGGAGCCATGAACTCCTTCAGCGCCTCTAGCTCTTCCTGCAAACGGTGCGGCTCTATGCGAATCGAATTCTTGATCCGGTGCATTCCAGGGTCGTAGTAGTTATGGCTGCGCACATCGGCAATTACCACCAGCCGGTCCCCGCCCGAAGCATCGATCCGCTCCTGCAGCCGCTCCGCAGAAATCTTCTCAATCTGCCGGTATCGTCGGGAACGAATCACAAAAAACAGAATCGTCGCCCCGTAACCGGCCGCCAGCAGCAGCAAAGCCAGCAGAACCACATGACCCGCGCTCTCCATCCACGCAGCCACTTCGCGCACAAATCGAAAGAAAATATATCCGGCCACCAGCCACGTTCCGCAATACAACAGCTCTCCCACAGCCATCAGGCGCAGAAACCGTGGCAACCGCATGTTCAGGCTTCCAGCCAGCGGCGCGGCCACCGTTCCAAGACCGGGGATGAACTTGGCAAACAGCAGCGTCTGCGGTCCCCGCTTGTAAAACGAATCCGCTGAAGAAAAAATGCATTGCTCAGGATTGATTGAAACCCAGCAAATTCCGGTCAGCAGCCACCACCCCGTAAATCGTCCGCCCAGGTAAAGCAGTAAATCCCCAGCCATCGCCGCCGACCACGCCAGTGCCAGCACCACCTCGGGTCGTAGTCCGTTGTGCACCGCCGCGCCTGCCGCCAGCAGTGAAATCGCCATCGGCAGGGGCAGCCCGAGTGCCGCAAAGAACATGACAGCCGCCGTCAGCGCATACCCATGCTGCGCTATAAGCGCGATGAAATCCACACCCTGTCCCGAAAATTGGCCCCAAAACTGACCTGAAAATATACCTGAAGGACTTGCCACCACTGAGATCGACCTCTACTGCCAGGAACAGGCTTTCACAATCCGCGACTCCGCTTTTTTGGATCGCCAAGACCACCGATGCTATCACTATAGGAGGACATGATCCCCATTGAAAGCACCCAATCGAACACAGGAGACGAGTTGGCCCATCGAAATGCGCCCCACATCGGCGTTCTAGCCATCCAGGGCGACTACGAACGCCACGCCGCCGCCCTCGAAGAATCCGGCGCGCAGCCATCCCTGGTCAAGACCCCCGAAGCCCTCGCAGAACTCGACGCCCTGATCCTACCCGGCGGTGAATCCACCACCATGCTCAAGTTTCTCAATCGCAACAATTTTTTCGAAGCGTTGAAGGTCTTCGCCCAGCAGAAACCCGTCTTCGGCACCTGCGCCGGAGCAATCCTTCTGGCAAAAGAAGTCCGCAAGCCCAGCCAGTCCAGCCTCAGCATCCTCGACATCGCCGTCGAACGTAACGCATACGGCGCCCAGCGCGACTCCGCCATCCTCACCCTGGACACCAAACTTCCAGGCGGTCCGCTCGAAACCGTCTTCATCCGCGCCCCCCGCATCGTTTCCGCCGCCCCCGAAGTCGAAATCCTGGCAGAGCGCGAAGGCTTCCCGGTCCTCGTCCGCCAGGGCCACACCATTGCCGCCACTTTCCATCCCGAGCTATCGGCCGACCGCCGTGTCCACCAGCTCTTCGTCGATCTCGTCCATGCAAACAGCCACGCCGGGCATCGTCCCGAATAAAATTCAAATCCATAAAACCAACGGCAGCCTCACCGAGTCTCATATTTGGAGACTGCTTCCACAGGAAAAAAACAACCTGCGCGGAAACCAGTGCATCCTTCCAAGAGTCGGTGTAATCTGAGCTTCATTGAGGCTTGAAGCCATGCCCAGCACTTTTACGCGACACCCGGTTGAAACCGAGCGAAAAGACCCAGGCATCGGCGGCAAACCGCCTGTAGACCGGAGGCCCACCGGCGGAGGCGGCAGCGGCGACGACGATGAATGGAAGCGCCTCGGCCGCGGCGGCCCCAGAGAACTCCTCAAGCGCTTCCGCCTGATCGTCTTCTTCATCCTCGCCGGAGACATGATGTTCTTCCTGGCCCTGGCCGTCATGTTCTTCGCCCATCAGGGCACCGGCCACCTCGACGTCCGCACCCAGGAATTCATCGGCGACTGGCACCCCGTCCAACTCCCGCCCATCCTCTTCCTCAACACTGCCGTCCTCATCCTCAGCAGCCTGACCATGGAGATCGCCCGCCGCCACATCTTCTACGAACTCGACGTCGTCGAGGAATGGCTGGGCCTCGGCCGCCCCGCGCTCAAACGCACGCTTCCCTGGATGGCCGCGACCTTCGTCCTTGGCTGCTTCTTCATCGCTGGCCAGTGGACAGCCTGGACCCAGCTCACGGGCGAGGGATACGCCTTCGACCGCTGGGCGACCCCGGCTATTTACTTCTTCTACATCATCACCGGCATCCATGCCGTCCACTTGGGCTTGGGCATTCTAGCGCTCGCCGTAAGCCTCGGAGCCCTGGGATTCCTGCGCAAAGTCGAATACCGCCAAATCGCCATCGACAGTCTCAGTTGGTACTGGCACGCCATGGGATTGGCATGGCTACTACTCTTCAGCCTTCTAGCAATGGGCTAAAGAAAGCCTGGCAACCCTCGGCGCTCTGAACGGTGAGTATTTTTGGACGATTAATCAGAATCGATCAGAGCAGTCGCGAAATCATCGTTCTCCAGCCCTCCGCCGACCTAGCACTCCCCGAATTCGATCGCCGAGAGTAGGAATTTCCGGACAACTCAGGTAGACCACCCGATTGCATTTCTTCAGGATTTCAATCGCAACCACTCTCGGGTGCATACCAACTCCGACATGTGCCTGACGGCTCATGCATTCCAGAGCAAACTCATCCTCCAGATACTCAATCGCATGGCCAAGAATCTCAATCGCTCGTCCCTCTTCCGGAGAGACTCTTCTTCGACGCTGCCCAACCGCCCTGCGCGTCCAGTGGCCAACACATTCCGAGGGGGTCGCGAAAATTAACTTGTCGCCGGTAACCGTCGTGGACATGATTTACCTTTCCTGAGTCCTTAATCGGCGAACCCTCTATTCAAATTCAGATAACAAAGGTACCGTCGCAGACTCGATTCGCTTTGATATTTCAAGGGAATCCGTCAATTCGAGTCGAATTATGCACCGGAATGATCCTCCCGTCTTTGCGAAAAGTCCGCCGCGATCTTCATCACCCCGCTTCCATCGTGCCAATGCAAGTGAATTCTTCCACCGGTTCGAACTTGACGCGGCGAGGGTGAAAACCTAATCTCAAAGCTAGCGGCAACGCATCGAGCCTCGACTGGCAATCCCGCCAGGCAGCAGAGCCGAAAGCGGATAGCCACCGCCGAGAGCATTCATGAAGATCCCCTATTTTTGGCAATATCTCCCACTGCTGCTACAGATCCTCGCCGCTTTCGGCTTGGGAATCGGCATGGCGACGGCCTCGTACTTCATCGGCAGGCATCGCAACACCAAGACCAAGCTTGCAACCTACGAGTGCGGTATTGAGGCCGTGGGCGATGCTCGTGGCCGCTTCAGCGTCCGCTTCTACATGGTCGCCATGCTGTTCATCCTCTTCGATGTGGAAGTCGTCTTCATGATGCCCTGGGCAATCATCTTCAAGCAGCTCCCTGCCATCACCGGCTCAGCCTGGTTCGGCTTTTGGGAGATGCTGGTCTACCTGGGCTTCGTCGCCGTCGGCCTTTTCTACATCGTGAAAAAAGGCATCCTGGACTGGTCCAAGGACCGGGGCGACCTCTAAAGATTTTTGAAGGGTCCTTCAACGGATCTTGAAAGGAATGGATGAGCGAGACACTGCCAGATAAAGAATCCGTACTGCGTGAGATGGCCAATCATCCCGCCGTCAGCGCAATCGCCGCCTGGAACGCGGAAGCCCTCACCGACGCCCGCTGGGACCGCAACGAACTTACATTAACCATTGCTCGGGAAGAGATCGTCGCCGCCGCCCGCACCGTTCAGCAGGCCGGCTACAATTTCCTCGAAGACGTCACCGCCGTCGACTGGTTCCCCGCCATTCCGCGTTTTCAGATCAGCTATCACATCGTTTCGCACTCCCACAAGGAGCGTATTCGCCTGCGTGTTCTCGTCGACGAGGCTTCCCCCTCGCTCGAAACCATCACCAATGTCTGGCCGTCCGCCAACTACTACGAGCGCGAAGTCTTCGATCTCTTCGGCGTTCGCTTCGACGGCCATCCGAACATGCGCCGCATCATGATGCCCGAGGATTGGTCAGGCCATCCCTTGCGCAAGGACTATCCAGTCGAAGGCTACCGCTAAACCACCAGTCGTCCGGGGCCTGTTCACAGGCCCCGGTTCACTCTCGCATCGTGCGAGTCGTCCGGCAAAGCGGATGTATCCTGAGAAGTTGCCGTTCTCAAATCCGACGAATCAATCCCCGACTCCGATGCATCTGAGGAGACACAAAGCAATGGGAGACAAGTTTCAATGACCGACGTGGCAGGAACTCCGATTCTGGAAGCACCAGTGGCCGAAGGCTCCAAAGACCAGACCATGGTCCTGAATATGGGGCCGCAGCACCCATCGACCCACGGCGTTCTACGCCTCGTGCTCGAAATCGACGGCGAAATCGTCAACCGCCTCTATCCTGAAATCGGTTATCTCCACACCGGCATCGAAAAGACCTGCGAAGCCAAGTTCTACCAGCAGGTCGTCCCTCTCACCGATCGCATCGACTATCTCAGCCCGATGCACAATAATCTCTGTTACTGTCTCGCCGTAGAAAAGCTCTTGGAACTTCCGATTCCAGACAAGGCTCAGTGGATTCGCGTACTTCTCTCCGAACTCACCCGCCTCAATTCGCACCTCGTCTGGCTCGGTACGCACGCCATGGACATCGGCGCGCTGACCGTCTTCCTATACACCTTCCGCGAACGCGAAGACATCCTCCGCATCTTCGAACACGTCTCCGGTCAGCGCATGATGACCAGCTATTTCCGCATCGGCGGGCTGGCCATGGAGCCGCCCATCGACTTTTTCGATCGTGTAAAGGCATTCATTAAGACTTTCCCGGAGAAGATCGACGAGTATTCGAATCTGCTCACCGGCAATCCTATCTTCGTCAATCGCCTGCAGAATGTAGGCCATCTCTCCGCCGAAGACGCCATCGCTCTCGGCGTAACCGGACCACCGCTGCGCGCCTCCGGCGTCGATTTCGATCTTCGCCGTGACATGCCATACTCCAGCTACGAGAAATTCCAATTCGACGTACCGGTTTCCAATCGCTGCGACGTCTGGGGACGCTACCAGGTCCGCCTCGAAGAGATGCGCCAGTCCGTCCGCATCATCAATCAGGCGCTTGCCGGAATGCCCGAGGGGCCAGTCAAAGCGGACGCGCCCAAGATCGTTCTGCCCGACCGCGAAAAGATGAAGACTCAAATGGAGTCGCTCATCCACCACTTCAAAATCGTCACCGAAGGCTTCGCCGTACCTGCTGGCGAAGTGTATCAAGGCATTGAGTCCTCGCGAGGCCAGATGGGCTACTACATAGTCTCCGATGGCACCGCCAAGCCGTACCGCGTTCATATGCGCAACCCCTCGTTCGCGTCGCTACAAGCCCTCGAAACCATGTGCCAGGGCCGCATGCTCGCTGATGTAGTTGCCGTCATCGGGTCCATCGACGTTGTTTTGGGAGAGATTGACCGCTAAGGTCGGAGGTCTGAATGACTGATTACGCGAAAGCTGCCTCCGAGCTCAAAGCAAGGCTGGATGCAAAGGTAAAGAGGAGACTCGATCTCACGGCCTTCTTCGAAGATGTGCGAGCGGGCCTCACGAAGGAAGTCGCGGTAGCCAATGTTGAACTGGGCAAGGCTGGCGCTCCCAAGGTTGAAATCCAACCGGCATCCCTGGGAGAACCGACAATCGAACTCGTCTGCGGCCAGGCTAGCTGCAATGTATCGCAGGATCGCAGCGCTCCCTCAGTCGGAGCCGCCATCGTAGGGGAATCAGGGGAAAAAACAGTTACGTTTCTCATTCTTGTGGACGAATCACCCTTGAGGGCGCGCAGGCTGAGTCTTGCGCCGGACACTGAACCGAAGGTCGACGCCAACGAGCTTGCCGCGACATTCGTAGAAGAGCTGATCACGGGGGCGCCTTGAGCGCAGTAACTTCCACTTTGTACGCCGAGTTATGGGTATCACTCGCATCCTTGTTGCGCAGTTATACCGCAGCACACGGCCTCAACCGCAAAGAGCAAGCCACGGTCGAACTAGGCGAAGAAAGCATCATCGTACGAATCGGAGATCGCTGGCTCCGCCTCGATCGATCGGGAGCCGAAGTCAAATGGGCCCGCGAAAATAGTGCAACCGGCCTGATGCGTTTTACTATCAAAGGTACGCTGCAAACCCGAGTGGACCACGAGCCACACGAAGACATAGAGGAAGAGATGGACATGCAAGCCGAAGCCTGGGCACGGGAGCTGATGCAATGACACCCCAAGAAACGAGTAAGGAGACGATGTCGATATTCTCGCCGCAGCTAGCGGCCAAGTTAGACGCTCTCGTCCAGAAATACCCGGTCAAGCGTTCCGCGCTTGTTCCCATGCTCCTCTACGCACAGGACGAGATCGGCTATCTCTCCGACGCTCTGATCGCCGAGGTGGCCGATCGTATCGGCATCACGCAGCTTGATGTACGCAACGTGGCCACGTACTACTCCATGCTGCGATTCAAGCCTGCAGGCAAGTACAACATTCAGGTCTGCACTAACATCAGCTGCATGTTGCGCGGCGGTTATGAAATCTTCGATCACCTCCAGCACAAGCTCGGCATCGGCCACAAAGGCGTCACCGCAGACGGTCAGTTCTCTCTCGAAGAAGTCGAATGCATCGGCGTCTGCTGCTGGGCCCCGGCCATTCAGGTAAACTACGACTTTCACGACGATCTAACCAACGACAAGGTAGACGCTGTATTGGCAACCTACAAAGCAAAGGGAGATTCGAAGAATGCCTAAACTCGTCTCCCATCCCGACGAAGTCAAAGTCATCTCCAAGCGATTCGGCATGGGCGCAGCCAATATCGATCGCTACCTCGAACTGGGCGGCTATGAATCCACCCGCAAAGCCCTCGCCCAGGGTCCCGACTGGATCATCAACGAGATGAAAGCCAGCGGCCTGCGGGGTCGCGGCGGCGCCGGCTTCCCGACCGGCCTCAAGTGGTCCTTCGTCCCCAAGCAATCCGCCAAGCCCAAATACGTACTCGTCAACGGTGACGAAAGCGAGCCCGGCACCTGCAAAGACCACCTGATCTTCCTGCATGACCCTCATTCCATCATCGAGGGAACTATCATCGCCGGCCTCGCCATCGGCGCGAAAACAGGCTTCATCTATCTCCGAGGCGAGTATCGCTATCTCCTTGAGATCATGGAGAAGGCCGTAGCCGATGCCTACGCCAAAGGCTTCTTGGGCAAGAACATCTTCGGCACCGAAACCGAGTTTCAGGTCATCACGCAATCTGGCGCAGGAGCCTACGAAGTCGGCGAAGAATCCGCCCTCATGGAGTCGCTCGAAGGCAAACGCGGCGTTCCCCGCATCAAACCCCCGTTCCCGGCCGTAGTCGGCCTTTACGGCGGACCCACAGTCATCAATAACGCGGAAACCATTGCCGCTGTCCCCCACATTCTTCAGATGGGCGGCCCTGCCTACGCAGCTCTCGGCACCGAGCGCAATGGCGGAACCCGTTTGTTCGGAATAAGCGGCCACGTCGAACGCCCCGGCATCTACGAACTGCCCATGGGCTACAACCTGCACAAAATGATCTACGAAGTAGCAGGCGGAATTCGCGGCGGCCGCAAACTCAAAGCCGTTGTTCCCGGCGGCTCATCGACCCCGGTTCTACTCCCCGAAGAAATCGTAAATCTCGGCATGGACTTCGATCAGGTAGGCAAAGCAGGCTCCATGCTCGGCTCCGGCGGAGTAGTCGTCATCGACGACCAGACCTGCATCGTCGAGTTCGCCCTCCGCACCATCAGCTTCTATCAACATGAAAGCTGCGGCTGGTGCATCCCTTGCCGCGAAGGCACCGACTGGCTCAAGAAGTCGCTGACCCGCGTCCATGCCGGATTTGGCAGCGTGAAAGACATCGACAACATTCAGTACCTCGCCGAAAACATGTTGGGTCGCACCTTCTGCCCGCTCGGCGACGCAGCAGCAATGCCCACAATCGGCTTCGTCAAAAAATTCCGCAAGGAATTTGAAGAACACCTCGACGGCAAACCCTGCCCCTACGCAAAGCATGTAGAGTTGGCCGTTGTTTAACTTCTGGATACCAAAGAGGACGACTCGGAACATTTCGGGCCAGACAGGCTAACGTCGCGAGATCGTCCCACGAGATGCATTATTTTTGCTGGACTTGAAGTGCTTTTTTGATGAGCTATGCTCTTCCCGGCTCATTGCCGCTCTCCCGACTCGCAAGTGAATGGGAACAGGAGAGTATCAGCGGTGAAGGCTAGGGAGATCATTCGGATTCTTGAAGAGGATGGCCGGAGACTGACTCGGCAAAAGGGTAGTCATATGCAATTCGAACACCCAACCAAGCCGGGAATCACAACCGTCCCATTTCACGGCAGTAAGGATATTTCCAAGGCGAATCTTGCAAGTATCCTGAAGCAGGCGGGATTGAAATGACAAAAAACTACCTGGTTGTCTTCGGAAAGTGCAAAGGCAGCAACTTCTCAGGCCACGCGCCGGATGTCTTGGGTTGCGTCTCTGCGGGCGACACGCTCGAAGAGATGAAAGCCATGATGCGTGAAGCTCTGGAATTTCATCTCGAAACGATGGTTCAGCGGGGCGAAGCGGTTCCGGAAGCAGTTACAGAGAAGGTCGATTTCAAGCCCGGCGACTTCGACGACGTCGAGTACTTCGTAATCCAACAGCTCGAGGTCAACGTACCGGCCCGCGAAGCTGTTCACAAGCACCGCGACGCCCACCAGGCAGCATAGGACATAGAATGGCAGACGTAACCTTCACAGTCGATGGCAAAAAGCTCACCGCCCCGGCAGGCACCCTGCTCATCGAAGCATGCCGCAAGGCCGGCATCGAGATCCCAGCCTTTTGTTACTACCCAGGCCTCAGCCTCTGCGGCGCATGCCGCATGTGCGTCGTCCGCCAGGAAAAGGTTCCCAAGCTTCAGACCGCCTGCACCACGCAGGTCGCGGAAGGCCAGTCCTTCACCACCGAATCGCCCGAAATCATCCAGGCCCGCAAAGGCACCATCGAACTGCTCCTCGGCAACCACCCGCTCGACTGCCCCGTCTGCGACGCTGGTGGCGAATGCGAGCTGCAGGACATGACCTTCAAGTACGGCGCAGGAGAAAGCCTCTACATCGAGGCCAAGCAGCATCGCGAAGAACAGCAGTGGTCCCCGGCCGTCTACTTCGACCGGCCCCGCTGCATCCTCTGCTACCGCTGCGTCCGCATGTGCGGCGAAGGCATGGACGTCTGGGCCCTCGGTGTCGAAAACCGCGGCGTCTCCTCCATTATCGCCCCCAACGGCGGCGACCATCTCGACTGCGAACAGTGCGGCATGTGCATCGACGCCTGTCCGGTCGGCGCACTCACCAGCGGCACCTATCGCTACAAGACCCGTCCCTGGGAGATGAACCACGTCTCCACCGTCTGCACTCATTGCAGCGACGGCTGCAAAGTCACCCTCGGCATCCGCCAGGCCAACGACGGGACCGAGATCATCCGCGCCGACAACCGCGATAAATCCGGCATCAACGGCGAGTTCCTCTGCGCCAAAGGCCGCTTCGGCTTCGACTTCGTCGAGTCGAAAGACCGCATCACCAAGCCCCTTATCCGTAACTCCGCAGGCAAGCTCGAACCAGCAACCTGGGAACAAGCCATCCGCCTCGTCGCGTCGAAGCTCAAGGAAGTCCGCGACAGCAAGGGCGGCTCCGCAATCGGAGTCATCGGCTCCAACACCACCACCAACGAGGAAAACTACCTCCTCCAGAAATTCGCCCGCACCGTCCTCGCCACCAACAACATCGACCATGTGCGCACCACTGACTACGCAGCCTTCGCCCAGGCCCTCGCCGGCTCGCAAGGCCGCGCAGCCAGCCTCCGTGACACCGAGTCTGCCAAAGCCATCCTGGTCATCGGCGGCAATCCCACCGAAGAGCATCCGCTCCTCGCATGGAACATCCGCACCAACTTCCGCCACCACCAGGTCCGTCTCTACATCGCCACCGACAGCCCTATCAAGCTAGAGCGACAGGCTCGGCAATCCCTGCTCCTTCCTCTGGAAGGCTACGAAGCCCTCACCGACTATCTCACCGGAAACGACGCAGCCCTCGCTGGCGTAGAAGGAGCAGCAGGCTTCCGCGACGCCCTCCACGCCGAGGAATCGCTGCTCGTCGTCTTCGGCGAGGAATTCCGCGGCCAGGCCGTTGAAGCACTCGTGAAATGGGGCCTGAGCAAAGAAGGCGTAAAGTTCGCTTACCTCGGCGATTACGCCAACTCCCGTGGCGCAGCCGACATGGGCCTCTACCCTGATCTGCTCCCCGGCTACGTTCCCGTCGCAACTCCCGGAGCCTTCGCCGAAGAATACCCCAACCTGCCCGCGCAACCCGGACTCGACGCCGTACAAATGCTCGATGCCGCAGGAAACGGCAAACTCGGCGCTCTCTACGTCGTAGGCTCCGACCCGATCGCTTCCTACGGAGCAGATCACGCAGCTCTCAAGAACACCTTCCTCGTCGTCCAGGACATCTTCCTCACCGAAACCGCAGCCCTCGCCGACGTAGTCCTGCCTTCCGCCAGCCTTTACGAAAAGACCGGCACCGTCACCAACAGCTACGGCGATGTCCAGTTGGCTAAGAAAGCAGCCGACAAGGCGGGCATCAAGCCGGACTTCGAAATTCTCGTCCGCATAGCCGGTGGAATGGGTGCAGACGTCAAGAAACTGGTTCCCTTCGGCAAGACAAATGGCGTTTCCGCCGACATGGGCCAATCCCGTGGCGCGCAATCCGGCGAAGCCGACCGCCACGCCGTCTGGCTTACCGCCAACGGCCTCGAACCACGCCTCAGCCCCTTCGATCCACTCGCCGTCCTCGACGAGATCGAGCGCCTCGTCTCAAGCTATAAACTGGACAGGCTCAATCTCTTCGGCGGCAACGACACGCAATCCGAACCCGGCTTCGTATCCGTCACCCAACTGACCACCCGTCCCGATCTCGTCCTACCTGCCCACGAAGGACTTTTCACTTCCGGCCTGCTGGGCAAACACACGTCGGCACTTACCGAACTCAACCAGTACCAAAGCTCCGAAGTCGTTCAAACCGCCGCGGACTAAGGTCCAATCAAGGAAGCATCGTTTTGAAAGGGCGCGGCTTCAGCCGCGCCACAAGAAGAGCAAAATGTATAGGGCTTTAGCCCCCGAGGGAGTTCCGATGAGAACACAAAAGCGGAAACTCCCCGGACAAAGAAAGGTTTAAGTTCCTTGAGTATCTTCTGGGTGTTTTTGTTGTTAAGCATCTTGAAAGTGGTTGTGGTGCTGGCAATCTTCCTCGGCGCCGTGGCCTATACCGTGCTGCTTGAGCGCAAGCTCGTCGGCCGTATCCAGAACCGCTGGGGGCCCAGCCGCGTCGGCCCCTTCGGCCTCTGGCAACCGATGATGGACGGTCTCAAGCTCTTCCTCAAGGAAGACATGATTCCCGCTGGCGTCTACAAGCCGCTTTATTTGCTTGCGCCGCTGATCGCCCTCGGCTGTGCTTTGCTCTCCATCGCTGTCATTCCCTTCGGCGCGCCGATCACCTATCGCGGCATCAAGATCTTTGAAATCGCCGACCTCAACATCGGCCTGCTCATCATCCTCGGAGTCACCTCGATCAGCGTCTACGGCATCGCACTCGCCGGCTGGTCCTCGAACAACAAATACTCCCTGCTCGGCGCACTGCGCTCCTCAGCCCAGATGGTCAGCTACGAGCTGGCGCTCGGCCTCTCACTCGTCGGCATCGTCCTTCGCACCGGCTCGTTCTCGCTCGCTGAAATCGTCCGCGTCCAATCCACGCACGGCTTCCTCTCCTGGAACCTCTTCGGCGGAGGCCAGTTCATCGCCTTCTTCATCTACCTCACCGCCGCTTACGCCGAAACCAACCGCGCCCCCTTCGATCTTCCCGAGGCCGAGACCGAACTGACTGGCGGTTACCACACCGAATACAGTTCGATGAAGTTCGCCATGTTCTTCATGGCCGAATACGGAAACATGATCACCGTAGGTTGCGTAGCCACGCTGCTCTTTTTAGGCGGTTGGACCAGCCCCTTCGGACACCTGCTTCCAGAGCCACAAAACATCATTCTCCAGGCCATCATTCCGCTGCTCTGGTTCGTTGTCAAAGTCTTCTTTTTCCTGTTCCTGTACGTCTGGGTGCGCGGCACTTTGCCGCGTTTCCGTTACGACCAGCTCATGGGCTACGGATGGAAGTATCTTCTTCCCGTAGCCATGCTCAACATCGTGGGAACCAGCCTCGTAATGGCTGTCTTTCCGTAAGTTACAATCGGGTTTGGCCGAAGCAAAATGACCGCTATCACGTAAGCTTCCGCGCCCAGTCTGAACGGATTCACGAATTGACGGATTGAAAGCAAAATGCATCTGATTTTATTTCTGATCTTCGCGGGTTTCTGTCTGGCCGGAGCGGTCAATCTGCTCCTCCAGACTCACCCCATCAACAGCGCCCTGTCGCTGATCGTTGTCATGAGTTCGCTCGCGGTGCTCTACCTGCTCCTCGGCGCTGAGTTCCTCGCCATCGCACAGATCATCGTCTACGCCGGCGCTGTCATGGTTCTCTTCACCTTCGTCGTCATGCTCCTTAATGTCGGAGAAGAAGAACGCACCCACGGCAGCAAGATAGCCAAGACCATCGGCTTCCCCGCAATCTTCGTCTTCTTCGCCGTCATCACCACCGTCATCCTCGAAGCCCAGCGCCGTCTCGGCGGCGTAAAACTGAGCGACGGCATCACCACCACCCAGGAACTGAGCAAAGTACTTTTCACCGATATGCTCCTGCCCTTTGAACTCACCTCAGTCCTGGTCCTCATTGCCATCCTCGGCGCAGTAGCGCTGGCACGAAAGGAAGGCCACTCCTGATGCATTTCGACTCAGTCCCTAGCTCCTGGTACCTGATTCTCTCGGCGCTCTTGTTCGTACTCGGCGTCGTCGGCTTCCTCATCAAACGCAGCCTGATCACCGTCTTCATGTCCATTGAGCTGATGCTCAACGCCGTCAATCTTTCCTTCGTGACCTTCGCCCACGAGTGGCACGCTGTCCAGGGACAGATTTTCGTCTTCTTCGTCATGATGGTTGCCGCTGCCGAAGCCGCCGTGGGCCTCGCCATCATCATCGCCATCTTCCGTTCCCGTCAAACCCTCAACGTCGACCAGATCGATCTAATGAAGCTCTGACGAAAATATGACCATACATCTCTATCTCTGGTTGATTCCCATCCTGCCCTTCGCCGGCTTCTTCGTGAACGGCCTCGTCGGCAGCCGTCTGCCCAAGGCGCTCGTTTCGACAGTTGCCCTTGCGTTCCCATTGGCGGCATTTGCAGTAGTCGTCCGCGCGGCGCAGTTCGTCTTTTCGAATTCCCTCGCCCTGCCCTACAACGAAAACTTCGCCGGAAGCTGGATCTCCGCAGGCGCTCTGCACATCGACTTCACTTTTCAGCTCGACCAACTTACGCTGCTCATGCTCCTGATCATCACGGGAGTAGGCTTCCTCATCCACCTCTACTCCGTCGGCTACATGGCCCACGAAGAAGGTTACTGGCGTTTCTTCAGCTATCTGAACCTCTTCCTCTTCTTCATGACCGTCCTGGTCCTCGCCGAAAACTACCTCCTGATGTTTGTCGGCTGGGAAGGCGTCGGTCTGGCCTCGTATCTGCTCATCGGCTTCTACTTCGATAAGAAATCCGCCGCCGACGCAGGCCGCAAAGCCTTCGTCGTTAACCGAATCGGCGACTTCGGCTTCCTCATCGCGATGTTCCTGCTGCTGTCTCAGTTCGGCACTCTGAGCTTCGGCAAGATCGGGGCGAGTCTCGCCGCCCAACCCGCGCTGCAAGGCGGAATCCTCACCGCAATCGCCCTCTGCCTCGTAGTCGGAGCTTGCGGCAAGTCCGCACAAATCCCGCTCTACGTCTGGCTCCCGGACGCCATGGAAGGCCCCACGCCAGTCTCCGCGCTCATCCACGCCGCCACTATGGTCACCGCCGGCGTCTACATGATCTCCCGCACCCACGGCCTCTTCGACCGCTCACCCTTCGCGCTCGCAGTCGTCGCCATCATCGGCGCAGCAACCGCGCTCTTCGCAGCTACTATCGCGCTCGTCCAGACAGACATCAAGCGCGTCCTCGCCTACTCGACGATCTCGCAACTCGGCTACATGTTCCTCGGCTGCGGCGTCGCGGCGTACTCCGCAGCGGTTTTCCACCTGATGACCCATGCCTTCTTCAAGGCCCTGCTCTTCCTCGCAGCGGGCTCGGTCATCCACGGCCTCGGCGGCGAGCAAGACCTACGCAAGATGGGCGGCCTGCGCAAGAAACTTCCCGTCACCTTCTGGACCATGACCGCAGGCGTCATCGCCATCGCCGGTATCTTTCCATTCGCTGGCTTCTTCTCCAAAGACGCAATCCTTTACGAAGCCTTCCAGCACGGCACGCTCGGCAAGACTCTCTACTTTGTCGGCCTCGTAACCGCGCTCCTCACCAGCTTCTACATGTTCCGCCTCTGGTACCTCACCTTCATGGGCGAATCCCGGTTTGCAGGCAGCGTTGAAGAGCACGGCGCAGCAGTCCACTCCCGCTCCGACACCACGCTCGTTCTCGAATCCGAACATGCCCATTCACCCCACGAGAGTCCCTGGGTGATGCTCGGCCCCCTAGTCATCCTCGCCATCCTCTCCTTCTGCGGCGGCTGGATCGGCATCGAACACTTCGGCAACTTCCTCGCTCCAGTAGTCGGCCCGGTCGTCGACCCCGCACTCGAATCCGGTGGCAAGAGCCTCGATATCGGCTTGAGCGTCCTCGCGGTTGTCGTCGCTATCCTGGGCTGGTACGTCGCACATCTTTTCTACAGCAGAAAGAACGACCGCGCCGCAAAACTGGCCGCTTCCGCACCCGGCGTTTACAACCTTCTCGAACACAAATACTGGATCGACGAGCTGTACTCCAACACGGTCGTAAAGCCGCTAACGCTCGCCTCGCGCTACGTCCTCGGCTGGCTCGGTGAAGGCGCAATCATCCGCGGCTCGGCCTGGCTGCTTGCAGGCATAGCAACCCTCCTCGGAGAGTTGCTGCGCCGCTGGCAATCAGGAAATCTCCGTTCCTACTCCGGCTGGCTCGCCGCTGGCGCAGCAGCCATCTTGTTCTTCACCGTCGTCGGAGTCGTTGCCTACGGAATCGGTGGAGTCGACATTCGCATGATATGGGCGGGGCACTAAAAATGGATAACGTCATCATCTCGCTGATTCTCCTCGCTCCCCTCGCTGGCGCGCTGCTTGTACTGCTGCTGCCCGACCGCGGCAAACTTCCCGCCTGGGCAGCCCTCGCAACCGCACTCGTTACCTTCCTGCTGACGCTCCATCTGCCCGCGCACTTCAACCCCGGCGCGCAGGGCTTTCAATTCGTCCAGGACATTCCCTGGATCGCGAACCCGGCCATCCGCTACCACGTAGGTGTCGACGGCCTCTCGCTCTGGCTCGTAGTCCTCACCGGCCTGCTCGCTCCAATCGGCGTCCTGGCCAGTTGGAAGACGGTCAAGGAACGCAGCAAGGTCTTCTACGCCTTCTTCCTTCTGCAACAGACCGCCATGGTCGGCGTCTTTGTCTCGCTTGACCTGATGCTCTACTACGGCTTCTGGGAACTGTCCCTCATCCCGATGGCCATCCTGATCGCGATGTACGGAAGAGGCAGCTCGGAAAACGGTGGCCCCAAAGCCGCAACCCGCTTCTTCCTCTACACCTTTATCTCGTCCGCGCCTCTCCTTGTGGCCCTGCTCTGGCTTTACGCGAAAACCGGCAGCTTCCAATTTTCTGACCTGCAATCCGCCATTGCCAGCGGCACAATTCCCGCCGGACCGCTCTGCTGGGCCGCGCTGGCCTTCCTGATCGCCTTCGCCGTCAAAGTCCCCGTCCTCGGCCTGCATGGCTGGCTCCCGGATACCTTTTCCGAAGCCCCCGTCTCAATGGCCATGGTCGTCGCCGGAAAGCTCGGTCTCTACTCTCTCATCCGCTTCCACGTCGGCCTCTTCCCTGTTCAGGCCCACAAGGCTGCTCCCTGGATGATCGCCCTCGCTGCCGCCGGCATCCTCTACGGCGCGCTGCTCGCGCTCGTCCAAAAGGATTTCTGGAAGCTACTCGCCTACGGAACCATCAGCAGCCTCAGCTTCTGCACTCTCGGCATCTACGGATTCACCCTCGCGGGCCTCGACGGCAGCGTCTTCCAGACCATCAACGAGGGCGTCATTGGCGCCGCGCTATTCGTCCTTTTCGGCGTTCTGTACGACCGCTACGGCACCAGCCAGATCAGCCAGTACGGAGGTCTCACCAAAAAGACACCCGTACTCGCGACAGTTTTCGTCATCGCCAGCCTGGCAATGATCGGCCTTCCAATGCTCAACGGCTTCATCGGCGAATTCCTCGTCCTCTCAAGCACTTTCACCGAAGTCAGCCGTAGTTGGGCGACTGCGGGAACCATCGGAGTCATCCTCAGCGCCGCCTATATGCTCACCCTTGTTCAACGCGTCTTCTACGGACCACAGTCCCAGCTCTCTCTCAGCAAACCGGCCAGCGACCTCGAATTGCGCGAAAAGTTCGTGCTCTATCCCCTCGCCACTCTGATGCTCGTCATGGGAATCTTCCCCAACCTCTGGCTTTCGGAAATTGAAACCGGAATAAGAGGAGCCGCCAACGCCCTCAGCGCCCCCATCTCGAACTCGGCGTCCTCCGCAGGAGGCCAGCAATGAACTCGATCTCCGCAGCCGTGCCCGACATCTACCGCATTCTGCCCGAAGTCGTCCTCACCCTGACCGGCGTCCTCATCATGCTCATCGACGCCGCAATGCCCGCCGCCTCCAGCCGTCGCGGCCTCGGTTGGCTCGGCGCATTCGGCGTCATGGCCGCCCTTTGGGCCAGCCTCTGGCAGCTTTCCCTGCCCGCCGGAACAGCCTTCTACAACACCGTACAGACCGACGCCTTCAGCGTCTTCTTCCACGTCCTCATCTGCGGAATCGTCCTCGTATCGCTGCTCATTTCGCTCGATGCGCTGCCACCAGATTCCAGTCCTGTCCAGCATCATCGCGGCGAATACTTCGCCCTCATGGTCTTCGGGGCCGTAGGCATGTGCCTCATGACCTCCGCCATCGAGTTGCTCGTCGTCTTCATCGCCCTCGAAATCTCCTCCATCTCCACCTACATCCTCGCTGGCTTCCGCAAACACACCGGTAAAGGCCCCGAAGCAGCGATCAAGTACTTCCTGCTCGGCTCCTTCGCCACAGGATTCCTGCTCTACGGCGTAGCCCTGATCTTCGGAGCCACCGGCACCACCCAGATCAACCAAATCGCAGGCCTCATCCCCCACGCCAGGTCGTCGTCACTGGTTCTGGCCTCTTTCGCGTTATTGATGGTCGGCATCCTGTTCAAAGTCTCCGCCGCCCCATTCCACGTCTGGACCCCCGACGTCTACGAAGGCGCACCTTCGCCCGTCGTCGCTCTCATGTCCACCGCACCGAAGGCCGCAGCCTTCGCGCTCCTGATCCGCCTCCTCTATTCGAGCTTCCCCATGCTCCAGCCCATGTGGATGCCGCTGATGTGGATCATCGCCATTCTCTCCATGACTGTCGGCAACTTGGCCGCGCTGCGCCAGGAGAACGTCAAGCGGATGCTCGCTTACTCCTCCATCGCCCACGCAGGCTACCTGCTGGCCGCCTTCGCCGGCGTCGGTTTTACTGGAATCGCCGCCGCCAGCTTCTACATCGCTGCCTACTCCGCCATGCAAGTCGGCATTTTTGCGGTAGTGACCGTAGTCAGCGGCTACAACGAAGACCTTCCCCTTATCGCCGACTTCCGCGGACTGATCTATCGCGCCCCGGTCCTCGGCAGTGTGCTTATCTTCTTCCTGGCGTCCCTCATCGGAATCCCCTTCACCGCGGGCTTCTTCGGCAAGTTCTACTCGTTCTCCACCGCGCTCCAGGGTGGAGCGGTCTGGCTCGGTCTCATCGGCCTGCTCAACTCTGGATTAGCCGCAGCCTACTACCTCAAGCTGGCCGTCACCGTAGCTCAGCCCCCAGCCGCCGGAGCCCAAAAGCTCGTAACGCCGCGACTAGGCCTCGCGGTCGGAACAGCGCTCGTCTTCACCGCCATCGCCACGCTGATTCTTGGCATCCATCCTCAGCACATCCTCGGTGCAGCCCAGGCCGGAGCCGCCAGTTTCTCCAAAGCTCCAGCATCTGCCAATCCACCCGCCGCAGAGAACGTCCGCTGGGTCCGCTAGGATCGTGATCGGGTCTCAATCCGAGGCCCGATCCCTCATCAAGACGCCTCAATCAATCGCTGATAAAACTCCACCGCCAGCCCCAGTACCCGATCCTTGGTATAGCGATCCAGTACCCAGGCCCGCGCAGCAGCACCAAATCGCTTCCGCCGCTCCTCATCCCTGAGAAGCTCAATCGCCGCCCCGGCAATCGCCTCCGACCGTTTCGGCTCAATCAGCAGCCCCGTCACCCCAGGCACAACCGCATCCCGCGCCCCGGTCGACTCCGTCGTAATCACCGCCAACCCGCTCGCGGCAGCCTCCAGCACAACATTGGGAAATCCCTCCCGGTGCGTCGGCAATACCAGCAAATCCATGGCCCTGTAGTACGGCGCTGTATCCGCAACAAACCCGGTGCAATGGATTCGCGGATGCCCCGCAATGTGCGCCGGCCAGCGCAGGTCGAGCGCATCCTCTGATCGATCAAACCACCCCACCAGCAGCAACCAGCATCGCGGTTCCGCGCGCAAAATCTCCTCAAAAGCCACCAGAAGCTCCGGAACACCCTTGTCCCCAGTGAGCCGCCCCACAAACCCCAGAACCAGATCCCCGTCATCGATCTCCAGATTGAGCCGTACCTGGCTCGCACCGGGCGAAAACCGCACACAGTCCACACCATTACTGCTGCCATCTCCGAGCAAATGCAATTTCCCCGCCGGAGCGATTCTCAGCGCAAGCGCCGCAGCCCGCAAACTTTCGCTGTTGCACAGCACCACATGCGAACACCAGGCAGCCAGGCGTTCCGACCACAACAACAGCCGTTTCTTCCCTCCCCGAGCACCCTCGAGTTTGAGCCCACGCAGCGTATACACGCGATGCGGCACCCGCAAGCACCACGCCGCCAGATTCCCCAGCAACCCCGCCTTCGGCGTACTGAAGTCTGTAATGGAAGGCCGCAGCCGCAGCAGAATCCGGTAAATTGCGACAAACGAAACCAGGTCCGCAAGCGGCGCAATCCCCCGGCGCATGGGCAGCGGACACGCCGTCACACCCTCCTCCATTACAAGTCGAGTCAGATTCTCCCCAGGCGAGGAAATCAGCGTGACATCAAACCCCGCCAGCCGCAGCGCGCGCAAGCGTCCCCGGAGCACCAGGCAAGTCTGGTCACTCGTAACGCCCATCACCAGCCTGGGAGCGTTCCTGGCCCCAGTATGGACCACACCCAGGCCGGAATCACATCCCAAAATATCGTCAGAAGTACTTGCCATCATCGCGGAATCCTTACTGAATACGCGACGCAGCCAGGGAAAAGAAGAAACGGCACAAATAGTTTGAACTTAGTAAGAAATCAATGTCCCGGAATGGCAATACTACCGCAATGGGAATCCTGAGTCTATGTCTCTCTCCGAGTATAAGATCGATAGATACCAATGACCCCGCGCATCAAGTTAATGCTCCTTATCCCGCATCTTGGCGGAGGTGGTGCCGAGCGGGTAACTCATCTTCTAACTCGCCATCTAAGCCAAGCCCGCTTCGAGATAGACCTCATATTATTCACGAAAGATAGGTCATTAGTAGGGCCAGTCCCCACGCAGATACGAGTCACGCGCTTCGAAGTCAAACGCGTCCGCCACGCCTGGCTGCAACTCGTCCGCCTCATTCGAGCTCGTCAGCCCGACGTCATTCTCTCCGGCATGGCTCACCTCAACTTCCTCGTGCTGCTCCTCAAGCCACTCCTGCCGCGCCGCACCGTCATCCTGGTGCGGCAGAATACAACCGCCTCCTCATCTGCCAGAACATGGCTCGCACGGCAACCATATCGCCACCTTTACCGGCGCGCCGACGCCATCATCTGCCAGTCCGAAGCCATGGCAAATGACCTCGCAATCAACTTCTGCCTGCCACGAACGAAGCTGGCAGTGCTGGCAAATCCCGTCGACTTAGACGCCCATCCCACAGAAGACGATTCGCACCATGGAAACTGGCCGCCCGATACCTGGCCACGCATACTTGCGGTTGGCCGCCTTTCAAAAGAAAAGGGCCTGGACATGCTCCTCCAAGCACGGCACGTGGTCCGGCAACGATATCCTCAAGCTCATCTCCAGATCCTCGGCGCGGGTCCGGAAGAAGAAGCTCTCAGGCAGTTGACCGGGAGTCTCAATCTCGAAGCCGCAGTAACCTTCGCTGGCCACAGAAACCCGGCTCAATACTATGCAAGCGCCACGCTCTTCGTCCTGCCGTCCCGCTACGAAGGAATGCCCAACGCCATGCTCGAAGCCGCCGCCGCCGGCCTGCCCATCATCGCAACTCCCTGTTCGGATGGAGTAAGCGATCTGCTCCGCGACGCCCCGGGAACATGGCTCACCTCCAGCATCTCCGCCAACTCCCTGGCCGAGACCATCGTCGCCTCCCTCCCCGAGCTCGCGCACCCTCCCGCCACGCCGCGCCGTTTCCGCCACGCCTTCCTCGCTCCCTTCGAACTCGACACAGCTATAGCAGCCTATGCAGCCTTCATCGAACAAGCTGCCGCGCGAAAGAAAACATGACCAGGGTCGCCATGCTTGTCCCAACCATCGATCGAATCGGCGGAGCCGAGAAGCAGGTGTTTCTCCTCGCAAAAGAACACGCAAATCGCGGCTGGCAAGTCACCGTCATCGCCCTGTCCGGTACAGGAGCCGGCTCGGCAGAGGAACTCCGGACAGCCGGAGTCGACTATCTCTCCCTCCAAATGCGCAAGGCATGGATCGACCCCCACGGCTGGCTCCGCTATCTTGCCTGGGTCCGGCGCAACCAGCCGGAAATCGTCCATACCCACCTGCCGCACGCCACCTGGTTCGCCCGCTGCGCGCGCCTGCTGGCTCCCGTCCGCGTCCTCGTGGACACCATTCACACCAGCAGCACAGGCAGCAAAGCGAGGCAGCACACCTACCGCCTCACCCATTGGCTCACGAACCACGTAACAGCCGTCAGCACCTCCGTTGCATCCGCAGCTATAGTCGCAAACATCGCGCCAGAGAAATCCGTGACCATCCTCTTCAATGGCGTAGAGATATCCCAACCAGACGTCTCGCCCCGTCCCAGCCAACACAGCCCATCTGGAATAGAGCCATTCCGGTGGATCGCAGTGGGCCGCCTGGCCCCGGTAAAAGACTATCCAACCCTGCTGCAAGCCTTCGCAACCTTAACTTGTGCGCCCACGCTCCAAATCGTAGGCAGCGGACCCGAAGAGCACACCCTCCGCAACCTGGCCTGCAAACTCGGAATCGAGGATCGAGTCCAGTTCGCCGGCTTCCATCGCAACGTCAAGCCCTTTCTGGCCACAGCCGACGCCTTCGTTTTGTCCTCTCTCTGGGAAGGCCTGCCGATCGCCGTTCTCGAAGCCGCCGCAGCCGGCCTTCCAGTCGTAGCCACAGACGGCCACGGCACCCGCGAGGCCATGCGCCCAAACGAAACCGGCCGCGTCGTCCCGGTCGGCGACGTCGCGGCCCTAGCCGAGGCCATGACGCAAGTCATGACCATGCCCCTCGATCACCGCCTGAAAATGGGTGAAAACGGCCGCGAATTCGTCGAAAAGCACTTCTCGCTTCGCGCCATCGTCGACCAATGGGAGTCCCTCTATTGCCAACTGCTCGAAGAGAATCCGAACCCATCCCATCAAGCAAGACAGCGAAGACGGCGTTAAGAAACCCGCAATCGCCCCCGGAACTTCCTCAACCGGAGACGCCAGATCATCCGCGCATGGAACCATCTGTCCCGAAGCGAGCGCCCGGAAACCGGCCATTCTGCCAGCACCCGATCCACAGAAGTAAATTGAAAAGAGTGCCGCTCAAGAAAATCCTCCAATGCCCCAACCGTCTCATCGGTCGCCGAATTCGCATGCACACAGATCGTCCATAGTCCCGAAGACTTCTCGACCGGACTCCATATCTGCTGCGGAACCCAAACCACCCCCTCGCTCCGAAACGGTCCCATTGCAAATCCGTCCGAAACCAGCCCAATTCCTTCCGCGCGCAAAGCTCTGAGCGTCCGGCGGTCGAACCCATGTCGCGGCGCAACCCAGATCCGCGGATGCAATCCATTCGCTCGGAGAATCGTCAGCCCACGCCCGATCCACTCCCGCTGCAACTCCCGCGCCACCCCCGCAAACTCCGTCCGGCGATGCAGCGGAATCAAACTCCGTCCACCGGCCGCGCAAACATGCCGGTAACCATGCAGCCCGATCGTCGCTCCTGAATTCTGCAGCGCGCGCATCTGCTCCCAAAACCCTTCATCGGCAGCGTCGTGCTCAAGCTCGGGATCACGATTATCCGGCACAACCGCCAATATCGGCTGAATTCCAAATCGAGCCACCAGCGCCGCCATCCGTGCCCATCGCGCCCGATCCATCGTCGGACACAAATCGTCAAACCGCAGCAAATACTGCGCCTTCGCCGGAGATTTCCTCATGCCGTCAGCGCGTCCTTATTCGGCGAATCCGCCGCAGGCAGCAGCCGATACGTCCAGAAGCACAGAAACACAAACGTGCTCACCGTCCACAGAGAGGTGGCAAGCGCGATTCCCGCCACGCCGTACCACCGCATGCAAAGGATGTTCAACACCACATCCAGCACCAGGTTGATAATCCCGCAATACAGAATCAGCGAAGTCCGTCGAATCGCAACCAGATACCGGTAGAACACCCGGCTGACGATATAAAACGGCAGTTGAATCGCATACATCGCCTGCACCGGAGCAACCGCCGCCGTATCCTGCGCTCCAAACGCCCCATGCTGGTAGGTCAGGCGCACCAGCAGATGCGACCCAAAGATCATCGCCAGAGCCACCGGAACCGAAACCAGCGCCGTGACCCGAACATACGTATTGATCGTATGCCGGCAGCCCGTCCAGTCCCGGCGCGCCACCATCTGCGAAAAGTACGGCGTCACCGCCGTTGCAATTGCGCCTGCCAGCAGATTCAGCACTACGCTCACAAAACGATTGGCATAGACCAGCGTCGAAACACTCCCGGAAGGCAGCATCGCCGCCATTCCCTGATCCACCAGCAATCCGCTCGACGCTACCAGCCCGCTCAGCAGAATCGGCCCATACTGTCCAGCAACCTCCCGCATCGCGTCGGTTCTTCGATTCCAGCCCCCAAACCAGTGAAGTTCAAAGCGATACCCATGCGTCTGCATCATCCAAATCACCAGCACCGCATTCACCAGCGCTCCGGCCACATTCGAATAGACCATCGCCCAGATCCCCAACTGCGGCGCAAGAAACCACGCACCCAGAATGATCGCCAGCGGCCAGACCACAGGAGCCAGAGCCGGCAACGCGAACCGCTCAAAGGTATTCAGCACAGCCGCGCAGTTCTGGGTAATTCCAGCAATCAGGACGACCGGCAGCAACCCGTAGAACAACTCCTCCGTAAGCAACATCTTGCCCGCGGAGAAGTGCGGTACCACCAAAGGAAAGAACAGCCGCGCCGTCGCTCCCATCACAACTGACCCGCCCGCCAGCAGAAGGCACGTCCAACCCATCGCGCTGGAAAGCAGCTCCTGCGCCTTCGCCCGGCCCTCCGTCTCCCGTACCCGCACCAGCGTCGGAATCAGCGCCTGGTTCATCGACTCCGAGAACAGATTCACCAGCAGCCCGGGCACCAGATACGCGATCAGGAACGCATCCATCGCATCGCTGCGCCCAAACGCACCGGCCACCACAAATTCCTTCGCAGTCGCAACCAATTTCACGAACACACCGGCAAACGTGACGATCAACGCTGCACGAAAGATACGGCGATTGATACTCGGCAATATCACGGGAGATTGAGTCATCTTGCCATAGGACGTAATAGGTCAGTTTGAAGGGTACGGGCTTCAGCCCGTACATTAAGTCCTGCAATATTGGGGGCTTTAGCCCCTGAGGGTTGGCCTTTCTTAATATTGACCCACTACTCAACAGGACGGATGCTACCGTCAGTCTACCTGCCGGCGTACACGAGCATCTTCACTTCCGTGCCGCCTTCTCCGGAAAACAGCTCCATCATCGCCCCGCGCCGCTCTTCCGCCAGCCGCCCAGCCAAGGTCACCATGGCAAACAGCAACCAGGTGGCACGATTCTCCTCCACCGACCCAACCATGGAGGTAATCAGCCACACCACCATCCCCGTACCCAAAGCCACTCGCAGCAACCCGCCCGTTCGAGACACGGCCCGCGCGACACCAGCTAGAATTCCCGCAAAGATCGCCGTTCCTGCCAGTCCCCCAGTTACCAGTACCGCCATCACCGTGTTGTGCGCAGTATCGCCAGACGCAAGACCCGCAGCCGTCGTAAACGTCCCCGCCCCGTAACCCCACCACGGCGACCGAGTGAACGCATGCCATCCGGCATCCCAGATATTCAGCCGGTCGTTGAGGTCTCCGCCGCCGACCTCTTCCGGAATCGTCGCCAGCCTGTCCAACGAACCGGCCGGCACAAACAGGAAGATCGCAACGACCGTCACGGCAAGCCCCACGAATACGACCGACGACGCCCTCGGACGCCACATCACCAGCAAAATCGCAGACCCCAGCAAGGCCGCAAGAGCCCCCGAAAACCCTCCTCGGGACGCCGTCAACAACACCGCCAGCAATCCCGCCGGAATATATCCGATGGCCAGAAACCTCGTCAGCCATTGCTTTTCCGTCGCAAACAAAAGCGCAGCCAGCGGAAATCCCAGATCCAGGAACCGCGCCACATCATTCGGGTCCTGCCCCTCCGCCACAAACCGCACCTGTCCCGCCAATTGCTCCACCGCTGAACTGGCAGACGCAAAGTTGAGGAAGGTCAAAATCGCCAACACCCAGCAACCAGCCACAAAGGCGCGAAAGAGCCCCCGCAAGTCCTCGGGAGCCTCTGCAACCTCCCAGACAAGCCAGACAATCATCATCACCTGGAAGTAGGCCCGAATCTTGTCCATAGTGGCATCTTGCTCTACAGTCCAGAAATAGCTGCAAACAAAATATAGATAAAGCGCTAGCACCAGCCATTGCACAACTCCCGGTCTGCGCGCGCCTCGCATCATCAACACAAGAGGCGCCACCGTAACCAGCAGCAAAATACCAAGAATGCGAGCCGCATTCCCAAATGGCTCGCCAAGATCCAGCGAATACTCCCACGGCACCGCAAATGCATACAGCATCAGCAACGCAACCGTCAGCCGCCTCACCAGACCTCCAAAAGCCATGTGCCAGCTCGTGCAAAGCACAAAATCTATCCCCTATTTCCTAGTCCCTCGCCCTTAAAACCTCTGCGAATACACCAGCCCCGCATAAATCGAAACTCCGATAGCCGACTGGATCGCGGACTCAAGCCCCTTGTTCATCAAATCCCTGGCAGTGCTATCCGGAACGAAGAGAATATCCCGATCTCGAACCGGCTGATCCGGGTCCTGCCCGCGAATCATGCGCCGCAGGTTCAGCGTCGTCAAAGTCCGTCCGCCAGTCTGATCCCGAATCAGAATCGCCTTGGAAGCCGCAGCATTGGCCGACGCTCCCCAGGCCAGCGAAAGCGCCTGCACGACCGTAAGTCCCTGCGCCGGATCGACGGCAAATCCCCCTGGACGGACCACATCTCCGATCACATAAACCAGTCCCGCGCGGCTTACCATCACCGTGTCTCCCGGCGCTAGCTCCGGATTGTGATCGCCCTTGGCGTCTATACCGCCCCCATCCAAAATCACCGGATGGCCGGTATGCGCATCTTCCCGATGAAACACGCTTACCAGCCGCCCCGCATTCGCCGAAAGCCCGCTCGCCGCCGCGATCAAATCCAGCAGCCGATGATGCGCCGTATACGAATACACTCCGGGCCGCGCCACCTCTCCCATCACGCTGACGTCCTGCCCAGCCGCATTCGTCACCAGCACCGAAGCCTGCGGATGCAGCAGCATTCCCCCATCCACCAGCGCCTTATCGATCGCCTCGGAAGCCTGCCGCTCCATCATTCCGGCCAGCTTCACCTGCCCCACCAGCGGCAGCAGCACCGTCCCGTCACTCGCCACGCGCACCGCCGAACGAAACTCCGGCATATGAAACTCGCTCACATCCAGAAAATCCCCCACCGCAATAGGCAACGCCATCGCAGTCCCGGCCGGACGATCCAACACCTCCGCAACTCCCGTCGCTGGAGCAGTGGAATTCCACACCGGAGGCGCCTCCTTCGCATTCGGCCTCAAACCCGCCGGTTGATCCTCCGGCAGCTTGACCACACCGCTCGGCAATCCCTGCGTATTCGGAATAGGAGCCTGCCCATAGGCCGCCGCAACCCCTGCCATCAGAAAAATCAGACAAACAACAACGCCCTTAACCTGACTTGTGACCTGCCCCGCCGAAGGCCGCAAGGCATCCAGCAAAAGCGCCCCGCCCAACGCCACCCACACCCCCGAAAACAGCGTAATCGCCAGATAAAGCACCGGGTCCGGAGTCACAGGCTTGAATGGAACCCGCGCATAATCCACCACCGTGATGCTGGAACCCCGCACTCCCGCCGACAACTCCGCCTCTTCCATCCGGCGCGCCAGCCGCGTACAAAGCTCCCTGCCCGACAGCACCTCGTCATGCAGCACCGAGTACTCAATCGTCGCGTCATTCTGCCGCAAACCCGCTTCCGTCTGCGCGTCCAGCTCCTTCCGCAACAACTGCTCCCGCGCCTCGGCCGTTTTCCAGCTCTGCTCAAAAGCCTTCACCAGGTTCTCGTCCTCAGCCTGTATCTGGCCCTGAACCTCCTGCTGAGCACGCCGCAACTCCACCACCCGCGGAAACTTCGGCCCATGCTCCGCCTCAAGTTGAGCCAGTTCCACATTCACATCGCTCAACTTCCCGTGCAACTGCTGCGCCAAAGCCGCTCCACCCGCTCCCATCTCCGCCTGCAACTCAGGATTCGCCGCCAAAATCTGCTCTGGATCGCCCTGTTGGGCCTGCATATAAAGCGCCTCGTGCAAAATCCGGTCTCCATTTGCCGCCGCCCACATGCGCTCCGCTTCGTCTACCTCACGCACCGCGGACGCCCGCAGCGACTCTACCGGCTGCCCTCCCGGCACAGTCTCCTCGGTGGTCATAAATCCGTTCCGGCGTTCAAATTCCGCAAGCTGCCGTTCCTTCGCTTCCACCTGCGCCGTCAGGGTCTTAAGTTGCCCTTGCAGCCACTTCGAAGCCTCCTGCGTCGCATCCACGCGGCTTTCGCCTTCCTGAGCACGAAACTCCCCGATCAGCGCATTCACCACCTTTGCCGCCAGCGCCGGATCTTTGCTCCGAAACCGAATCTCAAGCAGAAGCGTCCTCGGCAACGAGCGAACATGAAGCCGCTTTCCAAAGGTTTCCAGCAGATACCCCTGCGCTTCCGGCGTCGGCTTCTCCGGATCAAATTCTGGAAATCTCTGCTTGAAATCACGGCTGAAAGCCGCCGATTCGTACAACTTAAGCCCGCAGATCACACGCCAGGTCAACCGCTCGCTGCGCAGCACATTGGCCAGTGTTTCAAGCTGGAGCGGAGTACTCAGGATCGAAGCAGGAGCAATCGTTTCGGCCGTATCCACCGTCAGTGACGACGTCGGCTGCATCCGCAAAGCAACCCGCGCGGAAGCTTCATATTGATTGGAAGCTATCACGCAATAAGTCAGGCATAACAGCAACAATCCGACGATCGTTCCCAACAGGAAACGCCGCCGTCGCCGACACAGGCTAATTAATTCAAGAATCGAATAGGAAGATAACTCGCCCTGCCCCCTCTGCGAGGCTGAATGAGACTTCCCTTCAACATCCGGTAATGTAGAATCCGCCACGCACCAATATCCTGAAGCTGGAAAATCGACCCAGCAGGGTAAGTACGCACAGATTGGGAAAAAGAAAACAAGTATTACAAGGGGGTGCCTTGAGCACGTCGTGGGTCAGTTCGAAGGGTACGGGCTTCAGCCCGTACATTAAATCCTCCTATATCAGGGGGCTTTAGCCCCTGAGGGTCGGCTTTTCTTCAAACTTACTCACTGCTCTTGAGCAGCATCAAGCATTCCGCTCAATCCGTCAACGACATAATCTCAAAGTCTCTGAAACTCTTCTTAAACAACATCCCAGGAAACACAGATGGCACAAAACTGATGCGGACTCAACTCGATCCCTAATCCCTATTCCCTGTCTTTCGATACCACTCCACCGTCCGCACCAGCCCTTCGCGGAAGTCCACACTCGGCCGATATCCAAGCAGTTCCTGAGCCAGCGAAATGTCCGCCAGAGAATGCCGAATGTCACCCGCACGCTCCGCGGCATAAGCCACAGCTCCCGCATATCCGGTGATTTCCCGCAGCACCTCCGCAACCTGGTTCAATGTAATCCGAACCCCGGTCGCCACATTCATCACCCGCCCCGATACCCGCTCCGCAGGAGCATCCGCCGCCAGCAGATTCGCCTCCACCGTGTTCTGAATGAAAGTGAAATCCCGGCTAGTCTCCCCGTCGCCATAAATCGTAGGTTCTTCCCCCGCCAGCATCTTCCGGCAAAACACCGCGAGCACTCCCGAATACTGCGAAGTTGGATCTTGATACGGCCCAAACACATTGAAGTACCGCAGCGAAACCGTCTCCATCCCATACACCCTGGCAAACGAACGCATATAGTGCTCGCCCGTCAACTTCGCCACAGCATACGGAGAGATCGGATTCGGCAGCATCTCCTCATGCTTCGGCAGCGTCGGCGTATCCCCATACGCCGACGACGAAGCCGCATACACCACCCTGCGCACCCCGGCCTCCTTCGCAGCCCAAAGCAGATTCACCGTAGCATCCACGCAGGCCACATTCGAAGCAATCGGGTCCATCACCGACCGGGGCACGGAAGGCAACGCCGCCTCATGAAAGACAACCTCCACGCCCGCGCAAACCGCACGGCAAACGTCCAGATCAGCCAGATCCCCCTGGACAAACTCCATCCTCTCCAGGCCTACAAGATTCTCGCGCTTGCCCGTGGCAAAATTATCGACCCCGCGCACCTCCTCGCCCCGCTCCAACAACGCCGCCGCAATCGACCGCCCGATAAACCCCGCCGCTCCAGTCACCAGATACTTCGCCACTCCAACATCCTCCAACACACAAACCTCAGCATACAACCCAGGAATCCGGCGCATCCGGGTATCGCCTCATGGTCCGTGCGAAGGGCACGGACTGCCAAGCCGATCAACTCAAACTGGCCTTTAGCCTCTGGGCCAGCCAGGAACCAAACTGCATTCTGCCCGCTTCGGGAATCCGCACAATACTCGCGCCGCGAGAGCCCCGCTAAAGCCCGCGAGCCCTAAGCACCGCTTTACAATCAAGAAGACATGACCACTGCCGCCCCCACCAGACTCCAAGCCCTCAAGCTCAAAATGGAAACCCGCGAAGCCCGCATCGGTATCGTTGGCATGGGCTACGTCGGCCTGCCCCTCACTCTGCTCTTCAGCAACGAAGGCTTCCGCGTCACCGGCTTCGACATCGAGCCGGCCAAAGTCGCCACCCTCAACAGCGGTGGCTCCTACATCGTCCGCATCCCGCCCGACTCCATCCAGCAGGCGCAGAAAAAGGGCTTCCACGCCACCGCCGACTACTCCGAAGTCGCCCAGATGGACGCGGTCATCATCTGCGTTCCCACTCCGCTCAACGACTACCACGAGCCAGACCTGCGCTACGTCCGCGAAACCGTCGAATCCATCGCCCCATACGTCAACGAGGGCCAGCTCATCGTCCTCGAAAGCACAACCTACCCCGGCACCACCGAAGAACTGGTCGTCCCGCGCCTCGAAAAGGGAAATCCATCCGGCCTCAAAGTCGCCCGCGTCGCTGATGAACCCGGCATCCATGTTGCCTTCTCGCCAGAGCGCGAAGACCCAGGCAACGACACCGTAGCCCGTCACGATATCCCCAAAGTCGTCGGCGGCTGCGGCCCCGCCGCCCTCGAATTAGCCTCCGCCATGTACGGCAGCATCTTCCGCAAGGTAGTCCCGGTCAGCTCAACCTCCGTAGCCGAGATGACCAAGCTCCTCGAAAACATCTACCGCTGCGTCAACATCGCCCTCGTCAACGAACTCAAGCAACTCTGCATGAAGATGGACATCGACATCCACGAAGTCATCGACGCCGCCAAGACCAAACCCTTCGGTTTTCAGCCTTTCTATCCCGGCCCCGGCCTCGGCGGCCATTGCATTCCCATCGACCCGTTCTATCTCTCGTGGAAAGCCAAGCAGTTCGACTTCCACACCCGCTTCATCGAACTGGCCGGCGAAGTCAACACCGCCATGCCCTACTTCGTCTTGGAACAGATCGCAGCCGGCCTCAACGAACACAGCAAATCCATCAAAGGCTCAAATATCCTGGTTTTAGGATTAGCCTACAAACGCGACGTAGACGACCTCCGCGAATCACCCTCCCTGACCATCCTTGAACTCCTACGCCATCGCGGAGCCAGCGTAGCCTATAACGATCCATATTTCCCCACCGTAGGCCATGGCCGCCACTACGCCCTCAACATGATCAACACCCCGCTCGATAACCTTGGCAGTTACGACGCGGTAGTCATCGTCACCGACCATTCCACCTACAACTACAAAGAAATCGTCGAGCAGTCGAAGTTAGTCATCGATACCCGCAACGCCACCAAAGGCATAACCAGCCCTAAGATCCTCCGGTGCTAGACCAAAGTCACTTGACCGCACTTCGCACCGGGAATAAAAAGGCTGAGCGTCTTACCTTTCGCGCAACGATTTCGTGAAGGAGTATAGTCACCGCTATGTCTAGCGACCGCGAGGAAATGCTCCTGGCAATCGAGAATGGCGAGTTTCACCCCTATTTCCAGCCGCTCGTCATCCTTCGCACCGGCCAGTTGCAAGGCTTCGAAATACTGGCGCGCTGGAAGCATCCCCAGAGGGGATGGGTTCAACCAGACGCATTTATCCCCTTAGCGGAAAGAGACGGCTGGATTGACGCGTTAACCGCAGAATTGCTGCGCAAGGCATTATCCGCCGCCGCGACACTGCCCCCTTCGCTCACGCTCGCAGTCAACATGTCTCCCAGTCAGTTACGCAGTCTCACTCTGCCAGGACAGATCCAATGCGCGGCGCACTCCGCGGGCTTTTCCCTGGACCGGCTCATCATCGAAATTACCGAGAACGCTTTAGCGGATGACATGGAGCACGCGCGGTCGGTAACGCACGAATACAAGTCGATGGGCTGCAAGCTTGCGCTGGATGATTTTGGAACGGGATCTTCCAGTCTCTTGCATCTGCAGTCCCTGCCCTTCGACGAACTGAAGGTGGACCGCAGTTTTGTAAGTTCCATGACCCAAAAACGAGAGAGCCGGAAGATCGTCGCTGCCGTGGTAGGTCTTGGCCAGGGACTCGGGCTAACCACGGTCGCCGAAGGCGTCGAGACTCAGGAGCAAGCCGACATGCTTCTCTGGATGGGCTGCGAACTCGGGCAGGGCTGGTTCTTTGGACGTCCCAGGCCAGTCGAGGAGCTTGCTACCACCGTCTCGGTCCCACGGCATGCGCTGACTCCGCATTTCTCGACCGATGCGAAAGGCCGTGTCTCTCTGAGTAGTTTGGAAGCCCTGCCCACCCAGCGTCTCGCTCAACTTCAGGCTATCTACGACGGCGCTCCCGTTGGTCTCGCATTCCTGGATTGCAACCTTCGGCACCTGAGCGTCAACCGGAGACTCGCCGACATGAACGGAATTGCAATGGAAGAGCATCTCGGCAAGACAGTCGCAGAGATCATTCCAGAGATCTTCCCGCACATTGAACCCTTTATCCGGCGCGCGCTCAAAGGCGAGGCAATTCCCGGCGTCGAGATAACCCGCCCAGCTTCCGGCGCAAATGGAGAACGAACGATACTCATGTCCTACGAACCGGCGCGCGACGAAGCAAGAGAAGTGGTTGGCGTCTCGGTCGCCCTCGTAGACGTTACCGAACTCAGACAATCCGAGAAAGCGCGCCGCGAAACCGAAGAGCACTTCCGCCACATGCTGGAGCTTCTTCCACAAATTCCCTGGATTATCGATGCTGAAGGCCGCGCCTTGGACGTCAGCCAGCGTTGGTTGGACATCACAGGAATGACCGACGACCAGTGGAGAGGGTTCGGCTGGCTCGACGCACTCCATCCCGATGATCTCGAACCGACTCTGGAAATAATGCGCGCCTCGCTTCAAACAGGCCACCCCATCGATCTGGAATATCGCGTTCGACGTCCGGGCGGGGAGTGGAAAAGACTTCGAGCACGGGGAGCAGCCCGTTTCGACGAAGACGGAAAGATCCTATGCTGGTACGGTTGCCTCGAGCATGTGGACGAGGACTCACCTGGTGGGTCAGTTTGAAGGGTACGGGCTGGTAGGCCGGGGTTTTAACCCCGGCGCACAAGGCGATCAGTTCAAACCGTGCTTTAACCCCCTGAGGGTTGGCCCTTTTCAAATTGACCTAACTCGCAAAAATCGGCGGTCCCACCAATTCCATCTCATATCGCCTAAAAAATGCAGCATCCTGCACCGGAGGATTCGGTATCGCAGTCGCCCGCAGAAAATCCTCCATCTTCCCCGCCGGATTGAACGCAATCACCATCCGTCCCGGCTTTTCCCCCACCGACGAAAACGTGTGCGGAACACCGCGCGGCCCCAGCACGGAATCGCCCGCTCGCAACTGCTTCCGGCCATCGCCAATCTGAAACAAAACCTCGCCCTCCATCACATAAAACCACTCTTCCTGATGCAAATGAAGATGCAGCGGAGGCCCTCCCTTAACCAGCCCGACATGCTCAATGATGAACATGCCGCCGTTCGTCTCGCGCGGCAGCACTTTGAAGAGAATCGAGCTGTATCCACGCGAGTGCGCCTCCCACAGCCTGTCCTGCCCGGCAGTCACCACATGGACCTGATCGGAAGAAGGAGATTCAGAGCCATGACTCAGCGCAAGAGCTTGAAGTCCAGCGGTCGGTATAAACGCAGCAGCAGACTTGAGAAACGATCGACGTTTCAAACAGTGCCTCCTGAAGGGGAACAGAATGGCGGGAATTATAGTCCCCATTCTGGCCGCAAGCGAGATCAATCCAACAGCCGCGCACGCACAAACCGGACCAACTCCGGCACCAACCACTGTCCCGCCACCAACCCGAACACAGGCTTCCGCAAAAAAGGCGATTCAAATTCCTCCGGCGAAAGACCATTGGCGAGTACCAGCGCATCCACGCCTCCCACGCACTCCCGCAGCGAAGGCTTCCACTCCGATTCCGTCCCCGCCAGCACCGCAATCGAACACACCCGCTCACCTCGACTCGCAACAACTCCAGCAGCAATCCGGTTCGACTCAACCAGCAACGCATCGCACTCCGGCGCGCAGTTCCTGACCTCGCCAATCAACGCAGCCGCCCGTGATTCCGAAGCGCCACTAATCAAAAACGACCGTCGCGCTCCCGACGCCAGATACCTCCCCGTATCTTTGTCCGAACCCTCATCAAGCTCTTCCCAAACTTCCTCGCCCACGTCATGCAAATGCGGAGTAACCTTGACCGCCATCCACTGCAACTCAGGCATAGCAGCAATCAGCGCACATCCAACCGCTGTCTTCCCCGCCCCACGCCCACTCCCGGCAATCACCAGTACCGCCACAGGCACTCCTGTCCTGACCACAAAAGTGGGTGCCCCATTCTTGTCGCAGCCTCATCGCGACAAGGGTGGGATAAACAAATCCCCATGCAGAAAGGTTCTTAGTCCTTCTTCCGCCGAGCCAGCCGTGTCAAAGTAGCAAGCTCCCGCAGATACTCCCGCAGCGGCTTCGCCGGAGTCCCCCAAAGCACCGTCCCGCGCGTCGTAAGCGTCTTCCCCGAAAGCACACCAGCCTGCCCGCCCAGAATCACGCCATCCCCCACATGCGCATGGTCCCCGATCCCAACCTGCCCCGCCAGAATCGCCCCTTTGCCCACACTCGAAGACCCCGAAATCCCAGTCTGCGAAGCAATCACCACATCCTCGCCGATATCGCAGTTGTGCCCGATGTGCACCAGGTTGTCCAGCTTCACGCCGCGTCGAATTCGCGTCTCAGCCAGCGCCCCGCGATCGATTGTGCTATTCGCGCCAATCTCCACGTCATCCTCGATCACCAGCGTTCCTTGCTGCGGAAACTGCGTATACGCACCCGTCTCCCGATCGCGAACATACCCAAAACCATCCGCTCCCAACACCGCTCCGGCATGAATCACAACGCGATCCCCAACTTGAGTTCCCGGATACAACACCACCCGCGGATAAATCCGGCAATGCTCGCCAATCCGCACTCCATTCCCAATCACCGCCCCGGCCTCGACACGGCTAAACTCGCCAATTACCGCCCCATGCCCCACGACTGCACCTGCACCAATCGAAACCGTCTCAGCGACATGCGCGTCCGGGGAGATGGTCGCCGCAGGATGCCATCCCATCGCCGGCAGCGGCTCAGCCAGCAGCCGCGCCGCCTTCGCAAACCATAGCCGCGGTTGCGCAGTAGCAATCACGGCTGCCCGGCCAGTTTCGTCAGGACGGTAATCCGCCGGAACCACCACAGCGCTCGCCCATCCGCTCAAAGCCCGAGTGACAGCAGCCTCATTCTCACCGAAGACAAGGTCCAATTCCTTCGCCTGTTCGACATCGGCCACGCCAGCCAGCAGCGTCTCCCGATCACCCTGCACCAGATCACCGCCAAGTCGATCGATCAGTTCCCCAACAGTCACAGAAATCCCCCCCTCAATTGAGCAGTCCCAAATCTGGGTGTCCCATCGGTATCCCATTCTTGACACGCTTTTTGTGGCAAGGGTGGGCTCCAGCGATTAGCGGCGTCCGAATCAATCAGAAATAAACCGGATCATCCCCCGCCGGCCGCGTCTTCCATCGCCGATGAATCCACAGCCACTGATCCGGATAGCGCCGCACCCAGGACTCAATCACCGAAGTGCACGCCTGCGTGAGAGCAACAATATCCGATTCCGAATCGCCTGTCGCCGCAAACTCGATCCGCTCGCCAAAATGCAACACATAGCGCCGCTCCGCAGCCTCCCACACCAGAAACCCCGGTACCACTGCCGCGCCAGTCTTCAGCGCCACCCGCGCCAGCCCCGAAGCCGTACAAGCAGACGTTCCAAAGAAGTCCACAAACACTCCCTGCGGAGGAGTCATATTCGTATCCATGAGAATCCCGACGCTCTCGCCCTGGCGCATCGCCGTGATCAACCCGCGCGCAAAGTCATCTTTGTGCAGCACCCGGTTGCCGTGCAGGCACCGTATCCGATTCACAAGTCCATCCAGCCGCCGGTTATCCAGCCGCCGAATCACCATTCCCATCGGATGTCCCATCAACGAGTGATAAAAGCTCGAAAGCTCCCAGGCCCCAAGATGCCCCGTCAGGATGAGAACACCCTTGCCGCGCGACTCCGCCTCTAGAAATCGCTCCAGCCCCTCATAGCGAATCCAGTCTGCCGTATTCTCCGGCGTATACCGCTCCATGCGGCAAAACTCCGCCAGTTGCCAACCGAGATTGCGATAGAGTCTCTTGAGTATCCGCCACCGCTCATCGTCAGACATTTCGGGCATCGCGAGCTCAAGGTTGCGCAACCCTGTGCGACGCAACCGGCCGGCAACCGCATACACCAACCGTCCTACCCCAGCCCCCAGCAGGCGTGCCACCGAGCGCGGAAGCCAGCCCAGACCATGCGCAATGAACCATACTAGCCAATACTCGATAGTTTCCGTCATTCCGTCCGCAAGGCAATTGCCTTCCCAAGTGTAAACGCCTCAGAACGGGGACTAGGGAATAGAGAATAGGACAGACAGAGGGCTGGGACACAGGGACAAGGACACAGCAATAGAAGGCAAGCACTTCCAAATAGAAAAGGGAACAGCGTTCATCAGGTCCAGATGCAGCAATAGTTGCTGCATCTGGACCGAGACTCGCTATTCCCTGTTCCCTGTTGCCTATTCCCTGCCGTTAGTTATTCTTGGCATCCACAAACGCCTTGGCGACAGTTCGAACAAACGGCACCGCTCCCGGCGGCACCGCAATATCGCCATGGAGGATAGTGCGGAATCCATGCGCCTGTCCGTAATACGCTTCCGTATCATCGGTGCTCTGCGATACCGATGCGCCGTTGAGATCGATTCCCGCAAACAGTCCCTTGCTGCGCGAATAAGTCAGCAGTTCCGCGCCCATTTTCCAGTCCGTGGACGCCTGCGAGTTGCGCCCAACTGGTCCAGCCGAGGCCGAAGCGTCGCCGCCGATCTTGAACTTGCTCTTCAACAGATCCTGAAAGCCATGATCATTCACGGCAACCAGCACCAGATCCGTTGCCTGGCCGCCAATTTGAAATCCAAAGGAGCCGCCTGCCAGCGTAATAAATGCCGGAGCGCTCCAGCCATGGCCGGTACGGCACGTCACGACGCCCCGCCCGTATTCGGCGCCTACAATGAAAGCGCCCTTCTTAAGGCTGGGGATCACGGCAACGCAGGTCGCCTGCTTCAGAATACCCAGGGGAATGGTGTTGTCCGGTGTGTTCACAATTTCATCCACGACCACCTTGGCCGCATCAACGCGATCCTGCAAATCCTCATGCGAAGCGGCGGCCCGTGCCGTGCCGGTCGTCAAACCTGGGATTAGAAGACCCAGGCAAAGTGCAAGAAATGGGGAAGTGATCTTTTTCATACGTTCTCTCCTGTTTTGCGAAGCTTTATTGCGCTCCGCTGTCAAAACTACATGCCATTCCGTGTCGAATGCAATAGTGGCCCGACCGTGGACTAACCCCGCTTCGACAATTGCCCAGCTATTCCCAACTGGTATGACGCCATTCGCCCCAAAAAGGTTGGAAGGAGCAGAACAGGAATACGAATATGCGTTAACAGCATGCCGAACTAATCGCGCAAAAAAAAGAGGACTTCACCGGAACGATGGTTTCCATCTCCCCGTTGAAGTCCATTCCCCAGATCTGCGTTGTTACGTCTGTATAATCCGGTACACAAATAAATAAGACAACATGACGAACGGGCACTGTCTGGAAGTAACTTATGCTATTGCACGCCAATAAACTCACCTAATAACATGAAACATAAATCGCGCGTCATGTAGCATGATTATCTTGGCTCCGCACAAATTCCTTCTAATAAGAATCGTCATTAAAAGTTTCTAATCATGAATGCGGAAGCCACCCCATGTTGTGGGTCAGCATGAAGGGTTCGAACGTCAGTTCGCACACTAAGGAACCTCCGAACAATCCCGGGTTCAGGCTGCTTTGAAAGGGCGTGGCTTCAGCTACGTCTTGGAGTCAAACCACTCAACCGGCTTTAGCCGCCGAGGGAATGTTTTGACGATCGCAATTTCAAGTTATGGAACTTCGACAAGGACTCTTGCGTCCGGTTACATCACCGGGCTTAAGCCTCTGGGGGTCGCCCCACTCTTCGAACCAACCCCCTTACCAACTTAGGCAATGGCATCACAAGCGGCTCATATCGCCAGACTCCGCTGTTCTCGCAGTGAACCCTGCGTCACGCGCACAGAGAGGGACACGCGATTGTCCACTCCCGTCTTTCGCATCAGGCTGGCGACGTATGCCTTGACAGTCCGCTCTTCTATGCCAAGTTCATCTGCGATCTCTCGATTCGAACACGCATTCATAATAAGATCCAGCACCTGCCGTTCCCGCGGACTAAAAGTGGGAGCCGCGGGCTCCATCATTGGGACGCTCTGACTCATGAACCCGTCCAGGAGTTTTGAGATCAGCCGGCGCGGCGCCCAGATAGATCCCTCAATGACAACCTCCATCGCCTGCCGGACAACCTGCGGCCCGCAGCTTGGGTCGAGATACGCGCGTGCGCCTGCCGTAATCGCTCGCAAAATGAATTCCTCAGCTCCAGACGGGCCAAGCAAAGCCTGCCGAATATCCGGACGTATTCGGCGCACCATCCCCTGCGTTTCCATCCACCCAGGATCGCTTCCCACATCCAGGATCAGGTACGCAAGAGAAGTGTCGCCGAGAAGCGTCTCGATCTCGCCGGCCACAATCTCTATGGTCGGATGATCCTCGAATGCGCTATGAACTCCCGTTCGTCTAATCGGTTCATTTGAAAATAGACCCACTCTGGTGGGTTGATAACTGCGCACAGCCTGCATAGCCCGCCTTGCCAAAGTCTTTTTTCATGAACCGGTCATTCCAGCACACTAGCGTCCAACTCGCGCCTCTAAAGAAGCAGGCACAATAAGGCGACGCACCATGTCATGTTGGTCACATGGCTTGCACTCATGAAGGTAACATTGACGAGATTTTAACTCTGAAGCAATAAAAGCGGCAAGCATTTTCCTGAGCTGAGAAAAGCCTGCCGATTACATCCTGTTACTGTCGTGAATTAGAAATCTTTAACCCTGCGCATTACAAACGAGGCAGAACAATCCCTTGTTGTTTCTGGTACTTGCCTTTACGGTCTGCGTAACTCACTTCGCATGGCTCAGAGCCACGGAAGAAAAGAATCTGACACAGCCCCTCGTTGGCATAGACACGCGCAGGCAACGGCGTCGTATTGGAGATTTCCAGCGTCACGTACCCCTCCCACTCCGGCTCAAAGGGAGTGACATTGACAATAATTCCGCATCGCGCGTACGTCGACTTCCCTACGCAGATGCTGATCACATCCCGGGGAATGCGAAAATACTCCACCGACCGGGCCAGCGCAAAAGAATTGGGTGGAACAATCACCGATTCCGCTTGTACGCTCACAAACGATCGCTCATCGAAAGCCTTGGGGTCGATGATCGCGCTGTTGACATTGGTAAAGATCTTGAACTCATCGGAGACACGCAGATCATAGCCATAAGACGAAAGGCCATACGAAATCACACCCTCTCGAACCTGTTTTTCGCTGAAGGGCTCAATCATTCCGTGCTGGAGCGCCTGTTCCCGAATCCAGCGATCACTTTGAATAGACATTCTGACAATTTCCTCTCGTCCCGCGCTTGTAGTGGATCAGTTTGAAGGGTACGGGCTTCAGCCCGTACATTGAATCTTGCAATATCCGGGGGCTTTAGCCCCTGAGGGTTTGCCTTTTTTTCAAACTACCCAGCCCCTCGTGTCGTTTATGCTGACGCGAAGTCCCTAAGTTGTTTATGGTATTGGAGTACGCGAAGATTGACAACGGAGCCAACTCCCAATAGCATCTCGCCAGTAGGACACTCCTGCGGGCCACAGCACAAGGGCGCCAAATTCTCTTCGATTGAGGGGCTAGGACATTGATCAAGCAGGATATAGTGCACCACGTTATTGAGCGGACCGGCTTGCCGCGGGCCAAAGCGGAAGCGGCCGTAGACACTGTATTTGAGGGGCTCAAACAGGCGTTGGCCGCCGGTGACCGCATCGAGTTGCGCGGATTCGGCGTCTTCAGCGTTCGTCCTCGCAAGACCGGCATTGGCCGCAATCCCAGAACCGGCACCGAAGTCAGCATTGCGCCTGGTAAAGCAGTTCGTTTCAAGCCAGGCAAGGAACTTCATGCGCTGGATTCTTCCTCCAGTCAGGGTTGACCGTCCCCGCCATTTGCCGGCGTCTGGCGGCACTCGGATGATCCTGATCTACCTATGGCTCCAAAGCGGGAAGACGCAAGTTGAGCAATTCATTGTGGGAAACTTCCCGGGACTCAAGCTCAGGCCCGAAGGTCTTGGCTGAGACAAACCCGTTAGTACACAATGTGCGGATTCCCATTACCTCCTGCTGGCGCGAGTACGGTCTTCCTGCCGTGCTGCTCGCCGTCAGTGTGGTCACGACCACAGCCATCGGCGCCCGATTCATGCAGAACTTCCTGGACGGCCTGCCCACGGTAGTCAACGAGGGTGATCTCTGGCCCTGGCCCTGGCTGATCGAGCATCCCAGCCGATTCCTGCTCGGCTGGCCCTTTTCGTCAGCGCTGCTGGCCATTCTTCTCGCCCACGAATTCGGCCATTACTTCGCCTGCCGGGCACACGGCATTCGTGCGACCCTCCCGTGGGTCTTGCCGGCACCCACCCTCAGCGGCACCGCCGGCGCAGTCATCCAAATCCGCAGCCGCATTCCCAACCGCCGGGCGCTCATGGATGTCGGAGTTTCCGGCCCCTTGATCGGCTACTGCGCCTCGCTCGTCGTAATCGCCATCGGCTTCCTGCTCTCGCGAACGGCACCAATGCCTCCGTCAGCCCAGGCCGCCCCGATCATCGGATTCGGCAACTCGCTTACCTTGAACGTCGTGCACAGCGCATTGGCCCGGTTCTACCCGGCCACGCCGTCCTTTGAACTGGCGCTACGTCACCCTGTCCTCGTCGCAGGATGGGTCGGCCTCTTCATTACGTCCCTGAACCTGATTCCCGGCGGCCAGCTAGACGGCGGACACATCCTCTACGCCATCTCTCCCCGCCTGCATCGCGGCCTGAGATTCATCTTGCCGATCGCACTCATCCTCGCTGGAATCTTCTTCTGGATCGGCTGGGTTCTCTGGGGCCTGCTCTTGTTCATTCCCGCCATGCGCCATCCGCGAGTGCCCACCGACGAACCCCTGGACCGTAAGCGAATCCTGCTCAGCGCCGCCGCCTTGTGCGTCCTGGCGCTAACATTCTCCGCCGCTCCATTTCCCGGCACATCCATCCTGCACTACATCCGGTAGCGCGATAAGTAGCTGCAATAGGTAACGGGTCCGTTTGAAGGACGCAGGCCTCAGCCCGTACATAAACTGCGAGAAGGGATGGGGGAGGGCGCCACACCAAACGTCTAAAATCGCACTCTAAGGAACCGGAGCGGTCTATGCGACCGGTCCGACCACGGAGGGCGTTAGATCTCATATATCCCCGCAGTAGTCGGAGCTTAATGTTCGCTGATACGAAAGTATCGATCGATACCTTCGTCCAATGGCCGCCCCTTATTTTCTCTGACTTAATCAACACATCGGCTTCACGGCTGTTCTCGAGTGGCCGAAGATGTCTAGATTCGGAGGCGGCTGGCGGCAGCTACACCTCTTTCTTACAGTCAACCGCAGAAGGAGTCAGAAGATGGGAAAGTACAGCGAATTCGAAACTAGGAGACAACCCTGGTTCGATGAGTCCAATTTCAACGGCTTCAACTTTGCCATCCCGATGAAGACCATGGTGATCTATTGCGTTGATCCGCGCGCATCCGACATCCCGCAGGCGGTCGCCGGGCATTTTGGGGACGAGGTCTACCCGGGCGAGGTCATTCTCGACGAAGCCGGAAACCGGGTTGGTTCCACGCGGACCCTATTCACCGTGACGAACGCAGGCGGCCGTGCCGCATCTGCCCTGATGACGGTAGCGGAGATGGATTACTTGTTCCACGTCCAAAATGTCGTTGTGGTTCACCACTCGTTTTGCGGCACTTCTTCGTTCATTCCAGAGCGCGTCTTCAGGAAGTTCCACGATGATTATCACGCTGATATCTCGACGTTGTTTGATCGCGATAGCCTGGCCATTCCGGATTTCGAGAAGTCGCTCCAGTACGATCTTGAGCTGCTTCGCGCGAGCCCGGCAGTGCCGAAGCATGTCAAGCTCTACGGCTTCTTCTACGAGATCAATTCCGGCAAGTTGACCGAGGTGTTGCGGGATATTCCTGCATTGACGGCAGTGTAAATAAGCGAGGACAGCGGCGCGACTGCGCGCAGCACTGCAGCACCCCACCATTGCTGCAGGCCCCTCCTTTGCCTTTATTCAAGCTGCTCCATACAAGCAGAGAATGTGAATCTTCCTAATTGACCGGCTTGTTCAGTGCTTGTTCAAGGCCTGCTCAGATCAACCACCTGCCCCCTTACGGTGCGCCTTTGACCTCCACCGCACTCCCCGGCACCGGCCGCTCAACCAGTTCTCGGGAAGCGGTGTGCTGTACTTTAAGCAGATGTCCATTCTGCGCAAATGTCAGATTCCATTGCATCGCCTTCGTATGCGGAGTCTCATCGTCAAAGCGGACCTCTGCGCCCCCTTTGGCGGAAACGATCAGTATCGCAGGAGCCAACAGCGGATAAACCTCCGCCCCGGGCGTCTGCGCAAGCAGGGCAGCCCGTACATGTCCGCCAGCCAACGCCGTGTAGCAAAGCCCCAGGGTCAGCCAGTCAGGCGAGAGACCGTCATGCCCCTCCAGAACTATGTGGTTGAAGTCGTTTATAGTGAGCGCATTCGACGGAGCGGGCGTAAACAGCGAATAGCTGCGCCGCCGCACCGGAATCACCCGCACATGACCCTCGCCGCGCGGAATCACAGCCGAGAACAGCGTCACGTCCCCTGGCCCATTGTTGCGGCTATACTCCAGAATCACGTGCTGCGGAAACACGGGGCAGACTGCCTGCTCGTAGCCCCAGCTTCCCTGTTCTTTGCCATCATTCCGGAGATCGAAGCCCAGCAAGCCCGCTCGCCGGACGATCTCCGCCTGGTTGGCGTCTGCCAGTTCCCTGTCCGTCGCCGACATCCGCTCCGGCGAACGAAACTCCAGAGCCTGCCCAGCCTGTCCGTGCCCAGTCCTGGCATCCAGTGGAAACGGCGAAGGCGTCTCCCTGGGGTGAATCACTCCTACAGTCAGACCGTGTGTATCCCCAGTCCCGTGATTAGACCCGTGATTAGTCCCGAGATCAGACCCGGGATTGGCCCCGGCAGCCGTCTGAGCCTGCACCCGCCAGCACGAACCTAGGCCAGCCAACACGACAAGAATAAGCCAAATCTGAAATAAACAAGCCTTCATATCTGGATTAAAGCTTACCATCCACCCAAAGAGGTCGCCGTAACGAGTGGACCCAGAAGCAAACGGGGCATCCGCAAGAGATGCCCCGCCATGCCCATTTGTTCGATTCAAAACCCATCCATCTATTAGCTAGCTGCCTTCTTGTGCGCCGCTGAAGGCTTGTGAGGTGCTGCCGGCTTCTTCGCGGTCTGGAGCTCTCCATCGCGCAGAATAATCTGAGCCGGGCTCTGCGTGTAAGAGTCGAACGTTCCGATCAGGTTGGTGATATCCGTGCCCACTGCCGGAATTTCCTTGTCCGTCAGCGGCGTTTTCATGTTGATCGTGAAGTCGGGCTTCTTGTCCGCCTTCGCGTCGTCGGTCACTGCAAGCTGAATCTGGCTCGCGGTGGCGACCAGCACCGTTCCCGGAATCTGCGTGACCTGGTCCTTCAGCAGCGCCCAGAGCTTCTCCGCATTCTCCTTCGAGGCATTGGCAAGAATGTATTCCTTGTCAGCCAGCGCCAGCGTAGAGAGATCCGGCGTGCTCGCTACGACGCCGTCAGCAATGTCCTTCGATGTCGGGGCGGGGTCGATTTTGAAATCCGGCGGAGGGAAGATCGTCGTCGCGGCAAGAGCGAGAACCTTGTCGAAGCCGTCCTCTTTTCCGTGGAAGCGCTTGTAATAGTACTTGGCCTGCTTATCGATGACCGGTTTGTAGTTGGCAGGAGCAAAATTCTCGGCACGCGCCAGGAACCATACTCCGTTGACAAAATCCGGAGGGGTCAGCTGCGTATACGTCTGGCCGAGCAGCAGGGTGTCGTTCAACCCTGGAGCCTTTGTGGTGCCGTCCGGGTTATTCTTCGCCAGGTACTCGAGCTCAGTGCGGAACGCCGCAACCGCACCCGGGAGATCTTTCTTCGAAACCAGCAGATCATTGGACAGAATCGAATAGAAGACGGGGTCCGTGGCAGCCTTCTGCTTCGTAAAGTCATCGTCCTTCACGTCGGCCGGCTTGGTCGCCGCCAAGCCCTTGGTGGCCATCGCCGCCGCATCGTCCAGCAACTGTGGGGCCTGGGCCGGCGTGGTCGCAGCCTGCTGCTTCTCGAGAGCAGCGACCAGATACATCGCCTTCAGGTTATTCGGATCAATCTGCAGCAGCTTCTTCGCCGTGTCAATGGTCTTGACAGGATCAGTTGCCGCATAAGCATCGACCAGATCGTTCAGCACCGCTTTCTTCACAATGCTCTGCGGATACTGCGTCAGAAACCCTTCACAGGCGGAAGCTTTTGCCTGAGGCGTGGTTTGCGTCGTGCAATTCTGATAGGCGTTGAACTCCGCAGGATCTTTGATGGTGAGCTGGTCGCCGGCAGCCGGAGCCGGGGCCTGCGCCAGAAGGGCGGGCGCAGTAGCCAGTGTGAGCCCTGCCAGCGCAAGCACAGAGGCGGACGCAGACGCGAAGACGGACGCGAGGAGAAACTTCTTCATTCAATGCTCCTGGGAGATCAAAAAGATCATAATCGATGCAACACGCGCAAGGGAACGATTTGCCAACAACTGCCAAACAGAATTAGATGCTGGATCCCAGGGTAGCCGATATTCGGGTCCTGCCTTCCATGCGGTGATGTGGGGATTATAGAAACACAGGCCGGAAGTGACAAGCGGCGAATCAGACATTCCCGGAATGCTCCGGTTGTAATAGGAAAACAAGTTCCGCTTGTTCCGCCAGGAACGCGTCGTGGCCATGGTCTGTGATCATCTCTCGGTACGTCACACACGCTCCGTTCCCGCAAGCCACCTCCCGAACCGCCTCAGCCAATCGCCGCACATCCGCCGGGGGAAATAGCCAATCCGAGCTGATACCGATAAATGTCAGTTCCGCCCGAATCCTCCCGAAGGCCTCCTGTGCGTCGCGATATCCCCGCGTCGGCTCCCACGTGTCCATGGTTCTCAGAATCGCCAGATAGGCGTTTGCATCGAAGCGCTCCAGAAATCGCTCGCCCTGATAATCCAGAAATCCGGCAACATCAAACCGCCCTCCGGACCCGGCATCGGCTCTCAAACCACCCCCGTGCTCATCCAGCGCCCACGGATCTTCGCCGTTTCGATTCGGATTCCGACCGAATCGCTCAGAAAAAAGCGGAGCGGACTTGTAGCTGAGCATCGCAATCTGCCGCGCCAGGGCGAGCCCCCTCTGCGGCTGCCGCTGCGGCAGATATCTTCCCTCCAGCCACTCCGGGTCGTTCTGAATCGCACGCCGCTGCACATGATTCAACGCCAATCCCATTGCGCCCAGCGGAGCAACGCCGATCACAACCGCACGATGTACCCGCTCCGGAAACAGAATCGCCCAATCCAGCGCCTGCATCCCGCCGATCGATCCTCCGATAACCAGCCGCAACGAGGCGATGTCAAGCGAGTCCAACAGCCGGGCCTGCGCCCGGACATTGTCGCGAATGGAGATCAGCGGAAACTCCGGCCCATATACCTGCCCGGTCTCCGGATCCACCGAACCCGGCCCCGTAGACCCGTAACAAGATCCCAGCAGATTCACGCAGATCACGCAATCCTGCCGTAGATCGACGATCCCGCCAGAACCCTGACCAGTCCCGGCGTCCGATCCGGCAACCTGCCCGAAAAGCTCCGGCCACCAAAGCCCAACCAGCGCCGAGCCGGACAGCGCATGGCATACCAGCACCGCATTGTCCTTTGCCGCATTCAGCCGCCCGTAGACCGAGTAATGCAGCGTTGGATTCGCCAGCGTCCGCCCGCAATCGAGCAGCAGATGTTCCTCCAGAACAAAATCTCCCTCGTATGTCGGCGCAGGCGCTCGACCTTGAGCGCCTGCGCTTCCACTCGTTGTCCGTTCTGAAGTCTCCGTCTCAGACTGAGTCACAACGCTCACTGCGCCACCAGCTCCTGCCTCTTCCCGGGCGTAGCCTTGGCAATCGCCTGGTCGAGGTCGGCAAGAATATCCCGAATATCTTCAATCCCCACCGACAACCGCACCAGCTCCGCCGAAACTCCCGTCGACTCCTGCTCCTCCGCCGTAAGCTGCTGATGCGTCGTCGAAGCCGGATGAATCACCAGCGACTTAGCATCCCCGATATTCGCCACATGCGAAAACAGCTTCAGCGAATCGATCAACGTCTTCCCAGCTTCGTACCCACCCTTAATTCCAAACGTGACCAACGCACCCTGCCCCGTAGGCAGATACTTCTGCGCCCGCGTATAAAACTTGCTCGACTCCAGCCCCGGATAGTTCACCCACTCCACGCCGGGATGCCGTTCCAGATAACGCGCAACGGCAAGAGCATTCTGCGAATGCCGCTCCAGCCGCAGATGCAGCGTCTCAATCCCCTGCAGAAGCAGGAACGAACTGAACGGCGACAAAGCCGCACCCGTATCCCGCAATCCCTGCACCCTGGCCTTCAAAATAAAGGCTAGCGGACCAAACGCTTCCGCATAAGAAAGTCCATGGTACGAAGGATCAGGCGTCGTAAACTCGGCAAACCGCCCTGAAGCCGCCCAATCGAATTTCCCGGCATCCACGATCACCCCGCCAATCGTAGTCCCATGCCCGCCCAGAAACTTCGTCGCCGAATTCACCACAATATCCGCGCCCCACTCAATCGGCCTCACCAGCGCCGGCGACGGAGTCGTGTTGTCCACCACCAGCGGCAGCCCATGCTCATGCGCAATCGCGGCAAACCGCTCCAGATCCACCACATCCAGCTTGGGATTCCCCAGACTCTCGGTATAGATCGCCCTGGTCTTGTCGTTGATCGCAGCCCGCAGCCCGTCAAAATCGTCCGCATCCACAAACCGAACCGTAATTCCCAGTCGCGGCAGCGTGTAGTGAAACAGGTTGTAAGTCCCGCCATACAGCGAAGTCGTAGAGATGATCTCATCTCCCGCCGCCGCCAACGTCGTAATCACCAGCGTCTCCGCAGCCTGCCCCGACGCCGTGGCCAGCCCGGCCACGCCGCCCTCAAGCGCCGCAACCCGCTTCTCAAAAACATCCGTTGTCGGATTCATGATCCGCGTATAAATATTCCCAAACTCTTTCAATCCGAACAGCCGTCCGGCATGATCCGAATCCTGAAAGACATACGAAGTAGTCTGGTAAATCGGCACCGCCCGAGCGCCGGTTGTTGGGTCAGGCATCTGACCCGCATGAACAGCAAGAGTTCCAAGATGTTGCTTAGCCTGATCCGTATCGGACATCACATTCTCCTGATTCTGAATTTCAGATTCGGTTTCTTTTTTCAACCCAGCCCACAAGCTCTGTCATGAATGACGGACAAACTTTGTCATCCTGAGCAAAGCGAAGGATCTGCTTTTCTTCCCCACCGCAAACTGCAAAACGGCCCGAATCCTTGTGGACCCGGGCCGCTTTGCTTGAAACTGCTATGCGCTTATCGCATTCGCCGTCTCAGAACCGCAGCCACGGGCCCGCCACACATGCACATACAGCAGCACATGGCAGAGGAAATCGCGACAATCGGACTCTGATTCAACATCTCAATCAGTATTCTGCCCCAAACCGCAATTGTCAAATCATCTCAAGCCCGGCTAAGGTCCTGATTTGCCTTTGCTTTGAAAGGGGTGCAGCTTCAGCTACTCCTGAAACGCCACACTTGTATGCGGCTTTAGCCGACGAGGGAATACTTACACCAAAATTAAGACACTACTAAATTCCGGGTATTAACTACGCTGACTAACCCAACTGAACGAATGTTTGAGCCTCTCCCACATTTCTAGCGCGGCCTCATTCGTGACCGTTGCTTTTGGAAGGTCGCCTTCGCTGATCGTCCAGCCTCTGAGAATGATTTCTTGTACTGTACAGGCTTTTGGTTGGAGTTGAGCATCTAACCAAGGGTTCTTTACGAAAAGAGGCTGGCGTTGACCTACACTACACGCATATTTTTTCACCGTACAAATGAAGACGGAGACCAAGAGTCCCTATGCCCCGATTGCTTTCAGACAGTTGCGTTGGAAGTCCTTGAATGCGATTTGAAGCACGGAGAAGAACTCCACATCTGCCGGTTAGAGATCCTCGATAGACTGTGGGGTTCTAGAAAATTCATCCAAGAGTGAAATCATCGAGATGGGGTGACTTCTTGAAATGTTCCTCCTGCGGCAGTAGGCATATGCGCCCTTCGACTTTGCGTCTCTCGGATATTTCCCACTGCCTGATATTTAGATTCCCGGTTCGTTGCGTCCTCTGTGGAGAACGGTCACACTCCGGGCTGCTATCCGTCCTGCGCTTAAGAGCCTTGCGACAAAGGCATACATCGGACGAACGGTAAACAAGTTCGAGCCTAATGCCCGCGTCCATTGATATCTTTTCACGCGAATTGCGAATAAGCTTCCAACGTACAGGAGAGTGCTGGACGAAGTATATTTATGCCAAAATTAAACATCACCGAATATTGGGATTCGAGAGTATCCTGAAGCCTGCAGCTCTAGAATAGGATTAGAGCCACAGAACTGAGGCCAGCCATGGCCGATCGAAACGAGCAGCCTTTCCCGCACAGGCCGATTGCAGGCGGATTTATTGAATCAATCTGCCCCAAATGCTTCCTCATAATTGCCCGCGAGAAATTGAAAGCCGATCTGGAAGCGTTGGAAAAGATCCACGATTGCCGAGGGTTCAGCTTGTCCAGAATGCTTTACCCAGTCAATTCACAATAAAACCCACCTCGAATCTTGGGTGAATACCCTTGATACAGATGTGCAGCGCTTTGTTAGCCAACGTATTTATTACCAAATCCCGCAATGTTACTGAGCACAATCGAACATAGATAGAAATAAGCACTGTCCTATATTGCCCAGAACTTTCGCAGTAAAAAGACTAACATTCGAACCAATTGGCAGCGCAGGAGATATCACGTCTCTAAAGCAAACACTTTGTACATCCCAATCCGGATGCGACACGCCAAATGAAGGAGTAACACCGAAATGATCAATAACTTCAGAAACTCGAGTGTACTCATCTTAGCCATGGTTATGTGCGGAGCGTTGAATGCGCAGGAATCAAATCCGACGACTACGCCAAATCAACAAGGCTCCGGACCACTCAGTCAGGCCGAGATGCGCGACGGCATTCCGGTCTACAAGGTGCAGGTCGTAGGCCGCGACATCCCAGCCATCAACTATTTCCATCGCAGAAGCTCGACTAAGATCGCCTTCGAAGGCACAAGCCTTCTACCGAACGCCAAAGGCACCGCCAAAGTTGAGGCTCGAGCAGGCCGTACCTCCATCGAGGCCAACCTCGAAGGCTTGACCCCAGCCAACGGTTTCGGCAACGAGTACCTGACGTACGTTCTGTGGGCAATCACGCCAGAAGGCCGCCCCGTAAACCTCGGCGAAGTGCTCCCCACCGGCTCCAAAGACAAGAACCAGATCACCGTAACCTCGAACCTGCAAACGTTTGGATTGATCATTACCGCTGAACCCTACTTCGCCGTCACCATGCCCAGCGATATCGTCGTGGTGCAGAACGTCGTCATCGAAGACAAGACCCAGGGCGTAATCGAGCATGTAAATGCGCATTACTCCCTCCTGCCCCGCGGAGCATACGCCGAAACAGCGGGACGCCACGCTGTCCTCAATCCCATCACCCGCGACGAGCGTTCCCCTCTGGAACTCTACGAAGCCGTCAATGCAGTACAGATAGCAGAGGCCGCCGGAGCAGCCCAGTACGCCGACGACACCCTGAAGACCGCCAAGACAGCGCTCAAGAACGCCCAGGATCTCGATCTTCACAAGGACAACCGCAAAGAAACCATAACCTTCGCCCGCGAGGCCGTCCAATCCGCCGAAGACGCGCGCATCATCACCATCCGCAAATTGAAAGCGGAAGACGAAGCCGCCCAGCTAAAAGCAAAGCAAGACGCCGAACAATCCGCGCAGAATTCGCAAGCGGACGCCCAGAAGTCGCAGTTAGCAGCCGAGCAGGAAGCAGCCCATCGCGCGCAAGCCGAAGCCGCTGCTGCTGAAGCAGAAGCGCGAGCACAAAAGGCGCGCGACGCGCAAAAGGCAGCCGAAGCCAGCGCGCAGCAAGCCACCGCGCAAACCGAGCAGATGCGCGAACGCCTCAAAGAGCAGTTGAATGCAGTACTGCAAACCAAAGAAACAGCCCGCGGACTGATCGTAAACATGTCCGACGTGCTCTTCGACTTCAACAAGTACACGCTGAAACCGGAAGCCCGCGAAAAACTCGCCAAGGTTTCTGGAATCCTCCTCGCATACCCCAACCTCAAGCTGCAAGTCGAAGGCTACACCGACAACATCGGCTCCGATGAATACAACCAGAAGCTCTCCGAGCAGCGCGCCGATGGCGTACGCGATTATCTCGTATCGCAAAGCGTGCAGAACGGAAACGTCACCGCAGCCGGCTTCGGCAAGAGCGACCCGATCGCCGATAACTCATCCAATGCAGGCCGCGCCCAGAACAGACGCGTCCAGCTCGTAGTCTCTGGCGACGCCATCGGCATCCAGCAAGCCGCTCCCGGCGCACAGTCGCAAGTCGCGCCAGCCCCAGCCCCTCAACCTGTTGACAATCGAGCTTCCACTCAGCAACCAGCAACTCCCCAGAACTAATCCAACCTCTCGGGCACCCATCTCCACACATCCTCAATGTGTGGAGATGGGCTACACCACGCGTCTCCAATGGCCTGAGCGCCAGCACTCGCCTCGCAATTGTCCGCAGTCAAATCCCTATTCCTCTCAACGGTCCATAGTGCTCAGACGTAGACCATCCACACCGCTACGGTGAAGGACGTCGGAGCAGATCGATCTTTGCTCCGGCAATGGAGAGGAAACATCCACAGTCAGTCCCTGAAAAGCACTGACTCGTAGAACATTCGCTGTCAGATAGAGCCGGGCGGACTCAACCCAAACGGCCTTCCCACGAGGGATTCATATCATGACCCCGTGGACAGTCCACCGCTCCTGAAGGAGAACGCGATGCCGCTAAACTTTTCCAGTCCCACTTTAATTTCCATCCTGATCGTCGCCGTCTGTGTCATCGCAGTCTGCGTTGCCGTCTATCTCGTCCAGCGCAAGCGGAACACCGTCAAACTGCGCAAGCACTTCGGCTCCGAATACGACCGCGCCGTTGAGGAGCATGGCTCCCAACGCAAAGCCGAAGCCGGCCTCGCAGCTCGCGAATCCCGCGTCGAAAAGCTTAAAATCCGCGAACTCGGCGCATCCCAGCGCGAGCGCTTCGTCTCCGACTGGCACACCGTCGAAGCCCGCTTCCTCGATCACCCCAAGGGCGCAGTTACAGAAGCCGACGAACTCGTAAATGCGCTTCTCCTGGCACGAGGCTATCCTGTAGCCGGCTTCGAACAAAGCGCCGAAGACGTCTCCGTCAACTATCCCCGCATGATGGAGTACTATCGTTCAGCCCACGGAGTCGCCGTCCGCCCCGGAAAGGCCGAAGCCAGCACCGAGGAACTGCGGTCTGCGATGATCAACTATCGCACCCTCGTCGATGAACTCGTTCAGGTCCAGGTCGCGGACGGACCAAGAGTCACTTCCTGAACTTGCGCGCCGCGCCCCTCCCGGCCGGTTCTCTGAACCGCCCGATAGAGAATCGGGCGGAAGAATCGTCCGACAAAATTCATCCGTCGAAGGGATACCAACTGCCGGTAAGGTGGCAGCGGCACAATCGGCGTCGCATCCCTCGGAGTGAAAACCGCGACCGCAGGAACAAAGTCCGTCCCCAGCGCCGCCACCGGCTGGAGCGCAGTCGGCAAAGGCGGCAAGGCCAAGTAGCAACCCGCGCCGATTCCCGCCCCAATGGCGCGTCGCAATCCCAGCCCCGACCACTAACTCATAGGCGCTAAGTTAAGAAGGAAATATTCCAGATCGGCCCATCCTCTGCGGCAAATCTGGAATCCAAAACCTTCTGGACATCTCCGAAGACCGGTAGTGACGGGCACATCGGCGATTTCACGTAAATCCAGAAATGTCCGCGACGACATGCCCGTTTCAACGGAGAGAACCGCACCTATACGGAGGCCGCCTTCTCCAACTGCTTCAACCTGTTTGCGAGCAATTCCTGTTCCCGCAGGTTCTTGGTCATTGCGATCGCGCGTTGGATTTCTTCGCGTGCTTCAGAGAGCCTGCCCAGCTTCATGAGCAGGTCTCCGCGAACGCTGGGAAAGAGATGGTACCCGGCTAGCGCAGAGTCACCGGCAAGGGTGGCGGCTGCGTCGAGTGCGTCGAGGGCATCGAGTCCTGAGGCTGGGCCTTGTGCCATGCCGACGGCGACTGCGCGATTGAGTGCCACGATTGGCGATGGATTGATTTGCAGCAACGCGTCGTAGAGAAGAACGATACGGTCCCAGTCTGTCTCTTCGGCGATACGCGCGCGCATGTGACATGCGGCAATGGCTGCCTGCAACGCGTAGGGTTTCGCGCCACCGCCCAGCCTTTGCGCGTGTTCGAGCGCGGTCATTCCTCGTTGGATCTGCGCGTGGTCCCACAAGGAGCGGTCCTGATCCATCAGTAAAATAGCCTCGCCGTTTTTGCCGCGGCGTGCTGTGCTGCGCGATGCCTGCAACTCCATCAATGCCACAAGTGCATGAACTTCCGATTCGCCGGGGAGAAGCTGCGCCAGCATGCGTCCGAGGCGCAGCGCCTCTTCAGAGAGAGCCGCCCGCATCCATTCATCGCCTGAGGTCGCGGTGTAGCCCTCATTGAAAATCAGGTAGACCACCATGAGCACAGATTCAACCCTGCTACGCAACTCGTCCCCACTAGGCGTCTCAAAGGGAACGTGTGCCTCCGAGAGGGTCTTCTTGGCGCGAGAGACGCGTTGGCCCAGCGTCTTTTCCGGTACAAGAAACGCACGAGCGATTTCCGCAGTGGTGAGGCCGCCGATCAGGCGCAACGTGAGCGCGATGCGTCCTTCCATCGCAAGCACGGGATGACACGCGGTAAAGATGAGCCGCAGCACGTCATCATCGATCACCTGATCAAGCGAGTGCTCCAAAGCGTCTCCAAGCCGCTCCTGTTGCCACTCCAACTCGCGGGCAATCTCTTCATGCTTTTGTACGAGCATGCTTCCGCGACGCAACGAATCGATCGCGCGCCGTTTGGCCGCTGTCATCAGCCAAGCGCCGGGATTGTCGGGGACGCCAGATTGCGGCCACGTTTCGAGTGCGGCGAGAAGCGCCTCCTGTGCAAGGTCCTCGGCTAGGCCGACGTCATGAGTGAGGCGGGTGAGTCCGGCGATGACGCGCGCGGACTCGATGCGCCAGACGGCTTCGATGGTGCGATGCAGGGCTTGATGTGGGACGTGATGTGGATCGGTAGCGGACACTGCTACCGATCACATCATCTTTCGATTCATGGATGCAAGTGGGGATGTAAGTGCGGCCTAATTGTTGAAGGTCTGATTCGGGAGCTCAGCCCGTTTCGCTTTTTTGTACTGGATCTCCTCTTCCGTCAGGATGGATGCGAAGTCTTCCATCTCTCCGATCTGGCGGATTTCTATTTCGTAGTCGTCCGGGCCGCCGCTGGGGGCACGCTTGACCCACTCGATGGCCTCTTCGAGCGACTTGACCTTCAGGATCCAGAAGCCGGCGATGAGCTCCTTGGTCTCGGTGAAAGGGCCGTCGACGACGATACGAGAGTTGCCGGAGAATTTGACGCGCGCGCCTTTAGAGCTTGGATGGAGGCCATCCATGGCGAGCACGACGCCGGCCTTCATGAGCTCTTCGTTGAACTTGCCCATATCCTGCAGCATCTGTGGATCGGGGTGGAAGCCTTCTTTTTCTGTCTCTGGGTTTGCTTTGATTATGGCCATGAATCGCATTGCGAAATCTCCTTTGGGTTGAGCGATGCTTGGATGCCTTGAACTCAGATTGAGAGCGCAGTTGGATCGCCGTTGCTCGCTATCGTACTGGCTCTCTGCTGACACGTCGAACGGGGTTGAAGTTTCTATGCTTGCGGAGCTACATGGGTGGCGCGGGAGTGCCGTCGGACCATTTTTCTGCTGCTATCAAGAAAACCGACAGGGGTGGGAAGGCTTTGAGTTGTGGGTAGTCTTCGCCGGAGAGGTACCAATAATTCACCGCCATGACCGGCGAGTTGGTCAGGTTGGCGCCCCAGGCTGTGCCGTCTTTCTCGGCCTCGTAGAACATCATGTGAGGCATATTGTGGCCGCCGCCGTCGGTCAGGTAAGAGGACTTGGACATCATGTATGAGACGGTGCCCTGCTCAAGCGGTGGCAATTCTTTCTTGTCGATGGCGGCTTTGATAGCGGCGATGACTTCCTGCTTCGAATGGCCAGCCAGGATGAGTTCGGTGCGTTTGTAGGCGTACGGAAGGACGGAGCGGGCCGCGGGCGGATTGATGCATTCTGCGGCGCGAACTTTCGGGTTCCAGAATTCGGGATGATCAAACATCGCCAGCCAGCCGCGTCCCACCCAGCAGACCCAGCCGTTTTTTCCTTCGACTGCGGTTTCGTAGCCGTGGCGGGTCAGAACGACAATGGAGGCGTCGTGCGAGATGGCGTCCGGAGCAGCGCTGCGCGCCAGCCCAATCTCCGCGTCGCGATCCATCAAATACTGTTCGATCGGGGCCATCTTCGGATAGGGCGTCGTAGCATCCTGCGTGGCCGCATCCTGCGCCATAGCGTGATTCGCGGCACCGAGCACAGCGAGTAGTGCGAAGCCTGTGATTGCGGCAACCTTATTTTTCAACATTGATCTCCTCCTGAGAATCGGCCTTTTCACGAACAAGGCCGTCCTGCAGCGTGCAGTGGCCTGTCACCACCGCCCACGTGTCTTTCTTCGTTGATTAGAGTCTGTCGCCAGCCGGGTTCCGAAGACGCCGCTGCGCAGCACCACTTCGCTGTTGCCCTACCGCTCAGTCCTGTGCGGGGTCCGGCACGAAGAAAATCTCCCGCACTTCCATCCCCCCCTGGGGGCCGACAACGCCTTTGCGCGCCCATGTCATCGCCTCGTCCATGTCAGCGCATTCCAATATCAAGAAACCTCCTACGTGTTCCTTGGCTTCAAGGTATGGCCCGTCGGTGATGAGGGCTCCGCCATCGGACTGCCCCCGCAGCGATTTCGTAGACCCCAGACCGCAAGCGAACTTCAGGACGCCTGCGGCCTCCATCTCTGCATTGAGCTCGTGGATGGCGCGACCCGCAGCTTCGTCCATTTGGGACGGGTCGAAATCGTCGGGGATGTAACCAGCAATCAGATATTGCGGCATTGTCTTCTCCTCGAAATGATCTTCCAGGCGGATTGCTTATCCTGCCCTTCACTGGAACGACGAACGGCCAGACCGGAATTCTACAAGCCGCCCAGATTTTTTTGTTCTCGCTGTCGCTTCGGCGTATCGCGGAAAGAGAATTGCCCTAATGCGGCAGCTTCTCGTAGCCCTCGGCTGCCACCTGAACATCTTGCGGGAAATCGCCCATCTCGAAGATGCGTCGAACTTCGATGATTTCGTTGTTGGACATCGGCGCGCGTCTGGCCCATTCGATTGCCTCTTCGCGCGAACTCGCCTGAATGATCCAGTAGCCGCCGATCACTTCTTTGGCGTCGGGAAATGGTCCGTCTGTCACCGTAGCTTTGCCGTCCAGGTACGAAATGCGCGCCCCGGTCGAAGGCGGAAAAAGTCCATCGAGCGCGAGCAGAACACCCGCTTTTTGCAGACTCTGGTTGTACTCCTGCATTTTCGCCACCGCCTCCGCGCTGGGAACTGCATCCGGCGCGGCCGATTCATATCCTTTCGGAATCACGATCATCATGAAACGCATTTGGTCTGCTCCTTCTCGTTAATTCCTGACTTAGTTAGACCTCTCCGGTTCGGCTTTCCATTCCTTTGGTATTTCGAGGAACTCTCTCACCTCCACCGGCACCCTGCAAGCGACGGCGGCCTTGCGCGCCCACTCCACCGCCTCGTCCATGTCGGCACACTTCAGCAGCCACAGACCGCCCACATGCTCCTTCGTCTCCAGATACGGCCCATCGCTGACAACGACCTCTCCGCCAGCCTGCTGACGCACCGATTTTGCCTTCCCCGCCGGTTGCAGCCCACCGGCAAAATCTCTCACCCCGGCAGCGATCATCTCTCGGTTCAGTGCGCGGATGTCGCGAATCATTGCTTCAGCATCGGGCAGTTCATAGTTCTCAGGGTGTTGAATAGCAACCAGAAATTGCGGCATATTTTCTCCTGTCATGGTCTTCAGGTGGGCTTGCTTGCCCGGCCTTCACTACAACGACGAACGGCCAGGTTGGAATTCTACAAGCCGTCGGGAGAATTTTATTTTTCGGGAATTTTTTGGTAGTGGGTCAGTTTGAAATTTGAATTAACCACGCTTCTTCCATAAGCGAATGACCTTAGCGCGAGGATAGCGAGCGCGAATGTCCTCTATCGTTGGAGAATCACCGAATTCACGGCGGTACTTCTTCGTGTTCCTGATGAATATCAAGATCACGAATGCAATCATGAGCAACGGGTAAACCTGCCACGGTATAGCAGCAATGAAACTGTTCATGCCGTACATGATCTCTTGATCTCCAGTCCAAGAGCAAGAGAAAAGCCCTCCGAGGAGGGCTTCTATCAAACTGCCCTACTACTCAGCCCTTTTCTTATAAGGTCCGCGCTTTTTGGCTTCTGGCTCTGGTATCAGGGATACCAATTCTTCAACGCTCCAGACGTGATCGGACAGGCCAGCTTCCATCGCAGGCGTCACGCGCAGAGTTTGATGGACCATGCAGAAGTTGTAAAAGGCGAAGTAGAGCGCGACCGCATGGCCGTCACTCCTCCGGCCAGTCAAAATCCCCTTCCCTCGTCAACCCATGATCGTCGTCCGCCAAAAACATGGAAGCACCTTCGCCCTTATCTGGCTGGTCAAGCGTGGTATCCCCGCCCTCGTTCGGGTTCTTGAGATCGCCAGCCCTCGCACACACGTGCGCGAATCGCAGCCGCTCCGCCATATCCGGCCGCTTTCTTGCCCACTCCTTCACCCGTGTCGGATGCCAGTGTTCCAACTCTACCCGCACTTCGGTCACTCCCATGGTGCAAAGCAATTCGAGCGCTGTCTCCGGATTTCGAAACGTGCGGTCCTTCTTTCCCCTCGTCGTCGCCAATATCAGCCATCCTCCGTTCGAAGCAAGATTGCGCCGGGGAGTTCGCGGTTCTCCAAATATCTCAAAATGTCCTCCCCCACCCTTTAGCAAAATCGACTTGAACGCTCCAGCCCGGAACGCCGCACGAAACTCATGCACATTCAGCTTGAGCTTCCGCGCATCCATCAAGAAATCCTCCGGAGTATGCGGCTGAAAAACCAACTCCCCCGGCTGCTCCTTATACCCCTCCTTTCTGGCCCATTCGCGATTCAGTTTTCGTGCTCGATCCCCAGCTTTGCTCATACTTCGCCTCCTGTTTCGCCCAAACTGATTTCCATCGTAAAAAATCCGGCGCTTATTCTACGCAATCCGTTGTTCTACGTAAGAAATCCGCGAACCTGTCTTAGAAATCGAACCTTTTATGTTGCTCATCGCGACAGTGCGGCAGGCCAAAATCGGACCTTTTCATGCCGCTCAGCCTATAATCAGGATTGGACTTTTGCGCCCCAAACCCTGAACCGAACACAGGCCAAGCGGCCCAGTCAGGACACCAGTTTTGAACGATTCGATCCAGATCCGCGGCGCGCGGACACACAATCTAAAGAACATAAGCTGCGATATTCCCCACGGAAAACTCACCGTGGTCTCGGGAGTTTCCGGTTCCGGCAAGAGTTCCCTCGCCTTCGACACCGTCTATGCCGAGGGCCAGCGCCGCTACGTAGAGTCGCTCTCCGCCTACGCCCGCCAATTCCTGGAACGAATTGAAAAACCCGACGTAGACCTGATCGACGGCCTCGCCCCAGCCATCGCAATCAAACAGAAAAACACCACCAGAAATCCCCGCTCGACCGTCGCAACCGCAACGGAAATCTATGATTACATGCGACTTCTGTATGCCCGTTGCGGCACCGTCCATTGCATCCATTGCGACGGACTGGTCGGCCGCGATTCCGTGGACGAAATCGCAGAATCCATCCTCGCGCTCGGCGACGGCACGCGCCTGCACGCAATCTTCCCCGTCCGTACGCAAGCCATTGAAAAACAGGAAGATACAGCCACTCCAGTCAAGCGAAGCCGCAAGCCCACCACCAAGCCGGCAGCCGATCCATCGCCCTTGTCGGAAGCGATGAAATCCCGCTTGGTCGAGCTAAGAGCCAATGGATTCAATCGTTTATACCAGCACGAACAAATCTTCGAGTTCTCAAGCCCCGAATCGCTCCTGGACTTGGATTTCTCGCTTCCAGTATTCGTGCTCATTGACCGCATCGTAGTTTCGCCGGAAAATCGCGCCCGCATCGTCGACGCCGTCGAAATCGCCTATCGCGAGGCAGGCGAAGTCCTCTTCGAAGAAGTGCCGCGAGAAGAATTGGCCGACGGAAGCCAGCGTCCAAGGCACCGATTTTCAACAGCTTACGAGTGTCGCAATTGCCACAAACCCGGTCGCGAACCTGAGCCGCGCCTGTTCTCCTTCAACAATCCCTTCGGCGCATGTCCCCGCTGCCAGGGCTTTGGCAACACCATCGATTTCGATCTCAACCTGGTCATCCCCGATAAGTCCCTGAGCCTCAACGACGGCGCAATCGACCCCTGGAATCGCCCGAAATACCGTTCCTGGTTCACCGACCTCAAGCGCCAGGCCAAGGCTCTGACGGTGCCTATGGACGTTCCCTGGCAAGACCTCACGCCGCTCCAGCAGGAGGTGCTGCTTTACGGCGACAAGCGTCCCGGCGGCACCGGATTCCTCGGAATCTACGGCTTCTTCGCCGAAATGGAGCGCAAGAAGTACAAGCTGCATGTCCGCGTTATGCTCTCGAAATACCGGGGCTACGCTACCTGCCCTGAGTGCCGCGGCCAGCGTCTGCGCGCCGAAGCCCGCTCCGTCCGCATCAGCGGCCGCAATATCTGCGAGGCCTCCGCGCTCACTATTTCCGCAGCCAAGGAGTTCTTCGGAGCACTGACCCTCGGCCAAATGCAACAGGAGATCGCAGGCCCCATCCTAGACGAAGTCCGCGAACGAATCACTTTCCTCGACGCCGTCGGTCTAGATTACCTCACGCTGGACCGGCTCGCCAGCACGCTCTCCGGTGGCGAAGCCCAGCGCATCCAACTGGCGACCTCGCTCGGATCGCGTCTCGTAGGCGCGCTTTATGTTCTCGATGAGCCGTCCATCGGCCTCCATACCCGCGACACCGACCGCCTGATCCGTATCCTTAAAAATCTGCGCGACCTCGGCAACACCATCCTCGTCGTCGAACACGATCCGGATGTCCTGCGCGCCGCCGATCATCTCCTCGACCTTGGCCCCGGAGCCGGCGAATTCGGCGGCAAACTGCTCGCCGAAGGAACAGTCGAAGAAATTCTCGCCAACCCCAACTCCCTCACTGGCCGCTATCTCTCCGGCCAACTTACGATTCCCGTTCCCACTCGGCGCCGCGAGCCCGGACGGGAAATGCTGCTTCTGCGCGGAGCGCGTGCCAACAATCTGAAGAACATCGACATCGAAATCCCTCTCGGCATGCTGGTCGCGATCACAGGCGTCTCCGGCTCGGGAAAATCATCGCTGGTCCATCAGGTTCTGTATCGCGCCGTCGCGCGCGCCCTTGGCCAGTCAGACGGCGCAGATCCGTCTGGACTCTTCCGTGACCTCAAAGGCGCGGAGCGACTGAACGACGTGGTGCTCGTAGATCAGACCCCGATCGGGCGCACACCTCGTTCCAATCCAGTCACTTACATCAAAGCCTTTGATCTGATACGCGAACTGTTTGCCTCCCAGCCGGAGGCAAAGAAGCAATCGCTGACCCCAGGCCATTTCTCCTTCAATATTCCCGGCGGCCGCTGCAAGACCTGCGAAGGCGACGGCACCGTCACGGTCGAAATGCAGTTCCTCGCCGATGTCGAACTGCCCTGCGAGGACTGCAACGGAACCCGCTTCCAGCCCAAAATTCTGAGCGTTCAATACAAGGGCAAGAACATCCATGAGGTGCTGAACCTCACCGTGAAGGAAGCGCTTCGCTTCTTCGTCGGCCTGCCGCGCCTGCTCGACCGCCTGACAGTGCTGGACGAAGTAGGGCTCGGCTATCTGCGGCTCGGGCAGTCGGCAACCACGCTCTCCGGCGGCGAGGCCCAGCGCGTCAAGTTGGCTGCGCATCTGGCGCAGGTGCGAGCGGCGAGCGCCAACGTCCGTACTGCCGGCGCCAGCCGCGTTCTATACATCCTCGACGAGCCAACCACCGGCCTCCACTTCGACGATGTTTCAAAACTTCTGACAGCCCTCCGCAAACTGATCGACGGAGGCGGCTCATTGGTGGTCATCGAACATAACCTGGATGTGATCAAATCCGCCGACTGGGTCATCGACCTCGGTCCGGAGGGCGGCTCCGGCGGCGGCCAGTTAGTAGCCGCAGGCACGCCAGAAGAGATCGCCGCCAATCTCCATTCGCACACCGGGAAATGGCTGGCTAAAGTCCTCTAACTTAGCATCGACTTACAATTCCTGCTTTATCTTAGAAAAACTGCCCAAATGTGTGTGACAATCGGTCTGCTTCAAACCCAGAAGCAAAAACAGATTGAAAAGCAGGTTCCGAACGCGATGAAAAAGCATAATGGGGCTATTGCCGTATTAGCTTTGGTTGGCGCTTTTGTCGCCATCGATGCTCCGTTCGCAGATCCACAGGTCAATTCCACGGTGCAGTCCACAGTGCAGTCTACAGTGCAGGCAGACAAGAACTCTGCACTGCCAACGGGCCTGGATGCCCGCTTCCTCGACACGACAGCAGATCCTTGCGTGAATTTTGCTCAGTACGCATGCGGAAACTTTACCAAGGTATTTCCGATTCCGGCAGATATGTCTTCCTTCGACCCATGGGATGTAGTTTTCCAGCACAACGAATTGGCGCTTCGCGCGTTGCTTGAAAAATTGGAAACAGATAGTCCCTCAAGAACGCCGAACGAGAAGAAGGTAGGTGACTTCTACGCAAGTTGCATGGATAACGATGCCGTCCAGGCAGCCGGACTCATGCCCATTCAGCAGGATTTGGACCGCATTGCGCACATGAAGGCAAAGAGCGAACTGACCAGTTTGCTTGCGGGTTTCGAACTGATCAATGTAAATGCATTCTTCGGCTACGGCGAGCAGCAGGACTTCAAAGATGCGAGTAAACAAATCGCAGCAGTAGACCAGGGAGGTCTTGGACTGCCGGAGCGCGACTACTATCTGCGCACAGGGGATGCCGCGGAAAAGACCCGGCAGCAATACATACTGCATCTCACCAATACCTTGAAGTTGCTGGGTGAGCAGCAGGCCAAGGCGGTGAGTGATGCGCAGAGAATCATGACGCTTGAGACCGCGCTGGCCAGGATATCGATGGATGTCGAATCTCGGCGCGATCCGAAGAATGTCTATCACCTTATGGCTGTTTCGCAGCTGGCGAAGTTAACTCCCGAGATCAACTGGACAGACTTCTTCGCGCGAACTGGCGCACCGCCGGTCACAGAAGTAAACGTGAGGAACCCGGATTTCTTCAAAGGATTAGCGGCATTGCTGAAGTCCACCGATCTCGAGACCATTCAAACCTATCTGCGATGGCATCTTCTCGCCGCTGTACCTCGCGTTGCACTTCCCACTGCTTTCGGCGAGGAGCGCTTCAACTTCTTCGATCGGGAGTTACAGGGACAGATCCAGGAGCGGGATCGCTGGAAGCGCTGCGCCGAAGAGACTGACACAGAGTTAGGCGAAGCTCTGGGCGAAGCCTACGTAAAAGCTTATTTCCCTCCTGAGAGCAAGGCGAAGACCCTGCAAATGGTAAAGGACATCGAGAACGCGATGGATAAGGAGATAGACACACTGGATTGGATGAGTTCCGAGACCAAGATCAAAGCCAAGGAGAAACTGCGATTGATCGCGGATAAAGTCGGCTATCCCGACCATTGGCGGGATTATTCCTCCTTGAAGATCGTTCGTGGCGATGCTGCCGGTAACAGCTTGCGTGGCGAAGAATTTGAAAATCGCCGTTGGTTAGCCAAAATAGGCAAGCCGGTAGATCGCGGAGAGTGGGGCATGACTCCGCCGACTGTGAATGCCTACTATAACCAGAGCATGAACGACATTAACTTTCCGGCAGGTATTCTACAGGCGCCACTCTTCAGTCCGAACTCTACCGATGCCGAAAATTATGGCCATATCGGCGGCACTATTGGCCACGAGTTGACGCACGGCTTTGACGACGAGGGACGGAAGTTTGATGGCAATGGCAATTTATCCGACTGGTGGACGGCTGAGGATGCGAAGAAATTCGAAGCGATGACAGATTGCGAAGTGAAGGAGTATGGGAGCTTTACCGCGGTCGATGATGTCAAATTAAACGGCAAGCTCACTCTGGGCGAAAACACCGCGGACAATGGCGGGTTGCGCCTTGCGTGGGTGGCGTTACAGGCGGACGCCCAGCGCAAGAATATTGATCTGAACGCCAGGGATGGCAGCGGATACACGCCCGCGCAGCAGTTCTTTCTGGCTCACGGGCAACAATGGTGCGGGGGTGGTCGCCCAGAGCAGATTCGCCTGCAAGTGCAAACCAATGAACACTCGCCAGACGAATTTCGCATTACGGGCGTTGTGCAAAATATGCCGGAATTTGGTCGGGCCTTCGGATGCAAAACGGGCCAGCCAATGATGCCGGCCAACGCTTGCCACGTCTGGTGAGGCGCATCAGCCGCTTTCGAAAAGAAACTCAGCAGTGCCCCTTGATCTCCCGGTCAAACCATCGAATCTCCGCTTGAAACCGCTCCGGCTCGTTGGTCACGAGTACATTCTTAACCTTGATATATGCTTCCTTGAAGCAATACCGTGTCTTCAGGCAGCCGTCGGGACTGGCCTCGTCCCGGCAATCGTTAATCTCACCCAGTTCCCTCTTGTCGAGAGCCTCATTCGCCTTGCTGTAGATCTGTTCCTTGGCTCGCACCGCAGCCTCAGCGGGCGACGAGATGTGCAGCGCATCGTATGTCTTGACCAAAGCCTCGGCCACGATCGACTTTTGCAACCACCCAGCTTCATCCTGCAAGACAAACTGCTCAAAACGGCCCAGGCTCTTCTGAAAACAGCCATAATCCACCGTGCCGTTAATGTGGCATTGCTGCGCCGCCCAGAAAACCATGTTCGACTTCAAGGCGCCAGCCGAATACGCGGTACGACACGGCGAGAGCGCGAATCCGAGAACCAGGACGCACAGGATCGCAGGAGATTTACTCATCATGCACTCACTTCCATAACTCAGGGGTCAGTTCACAATCAGTCTACGCCAGGGCCCGTTGCCAACACTGCATCCAGACGCCGATGCAGCCGCTCACTGAATCCTCGGGGAATTTCAAAGACGCGATCGTCGGCCATAAGCACAACTACGTTGCGGGTCGAGTCCAGGACTGCGGAGCAGATCTCGCAGTGCTCCAGGTGACGGTCGATTTCGGTACGCAGGACGGCGTCCACATCCCCGTCGATATACGACGAGATGTGCTGCCAGACATGCCTGCAATCGATCTTCATGCGCGCCTCCCGAACCACGACCGTTTGGTTGCCGGGGCAAATCCTTTCAACACGGGCACCAATGCTTTTTGCAACATGACCCGGGCCCGATGCAGCCTTACTTTCACCGATCCCGGAGTAATTCCAAGTACTTCCGCAGTTTCCTGCACATCGAGCTCATCAACGTCTCGTAGCTGCACGACCTCTCGATAGATCGGGGGTAAATCCATAATGGCTCGACACAGACATGCGCGCAGCTCTTTGCGCTCCAGCGCCTCCGCTGGTACTTCGCGCCAGTCGGTGAGCAGCGCCGGGGTAAAATCGCCGCTGCTCTCGTCGAGCACCGGTTCCAACGGCTCTTCCGGACGAGATGCGTGTTTGCGCAACCAGCCCAGACCCTCGTTGCGAGCGATCGAGAGCACCCACGTGCTGAATTTGGATTCGCCGCGAAAGTTATGCAGGTTGCGGTAAATCTTGATGAATGTTTCCTGCGTCACATCCTCCGCGTCTGTCTCGTTGCGCAGGAGCATGAGGAGCATCACGTAAACTGCACGTTCGATTGGTCGAATCAGGTCGTGAAAGAGATGCGATTCGCCGGCCAGCACTCGAGTAATGAGCGCCGCTGTCGCTTCCTTTTCTGCCGTTCCGGATTTGATCTCGCCTGTCAATCGTCGTTTTTGCCGTCGTTCTTGCAAGACGCCCGATCCCTTAGCTTCGGGACGCGTCCTTGTTCCTAAAATCATATAGATGAATGCCGACTGCAATGAGTTACAGCCAAGCAGGCATTGAGCCTCCCGAAGGCCCCAGGTGTCTTTGAATCGAATTGTACCGACCTTAGCCACGATCTTTGCCTTCGTTTTAATCGCGATTGGGAAGGTTTTGCAGATCGATGCCCAGTTGCTGGCACTTTTTGTAGAGATGGCTGCGTTCGAGGCCCAGCGCTTTGGCGGTCTGCGTGATGTGCTTTTGATTTCGATCCAGTTCCGCCAGTACAGCAGCCCGTTCAAAGGCGAGCACACGCTCCGCGAGGGGGCCGCTCGCGTCGGTCAATGGCGCATTACCTGAATGCGGTTTGGATGCCGAAGACGGCAACGCCAGCCGCACTGCTTCCGCGTCTACCTCCCGGTCGGCAAGCAGCAGCAGGCGTTCGACAATATTTCTGAGTTCGCGAATGTTGCCGGGCCACTGATACCTGGCGAGGGCTTCGATTGCATCGTGGGTAAATGGCACGGGCTTCCAGCCATTCTGCGCACTCACCTGGCGGGCAAAGTGCTCCACAAGCGCAGGCAGGTCATTGAGGCGTTGGCGTAGTGGCGGCAGTTCGACGGGAAAAACAACAACGCGATGATAGAGATCGCGGCGAAATCCGCCGGCTTCGACAAGCTGTTCCAGATTGCGATGGGTGGCGACGACGACACGAACATCGACCGTTGTCGGCTTGCCGGAACCGATGCGTTCGACTTCACCTTCCTCGAGGACGCGCAGCAGCTTGGCCTGCATCGCTTGCGGCATATCGCCGATCTCGTCGAGAAAAAGGGTGCCGCGATGTGCCTGTTCGAACTTGCCGGTGTGACGTTGCGTTGCGCCGGTGAACGAACCTCTTTCATGACCGAAGAGCTCGCTCTCGATCAGCTCTGCGGGCACAGCAGCGCAATTCAGTGTAATAAACGGACCGTTGGCCCGCGCGCTTTTTTCATGCAAGGTACGCGCCACGAGTTCCTTGCCGGTGCCGGTTTCTCCGTAGATGCAGACGCGGGATTCGCTGGCTGCGACGCGCTCGATCTGCGTCATTGCCCGGCGCATGACTTCCGAAGTCCAGACGAGGGTGTGCCTGCCGACACGGCGCTGCAACTCGCGATTCTCGTGTTCCAACCGAGTGAGTTTGTATGCGTTCTCGACAGTTACGAGAAGTTTTTCGGTGGAGAGAGGTTTCTCGAGAAAATCGAGAGCGCCCAGCCGCGTGGCGCGCACAGCCATTTCGATATGCGCCTGGCCGCTCATCATCACGACCGGTGTGGTGACGCCCGCCGTCTTGAGGTCTTCGAGCAGCAACAAGCCGTCGCGGCGCGGCATAACGACATCGCTGAGGATGAGGTCGAAGGGTTCGGTCCGCGCCAGTTCCAGTGCGCGTGCCGCGTTGTCGCATACCGTAGCTTCATGGCCAGCCAGACGGAATGCCCGTGCGAGCGAGGCCAGCGTGTTCGCTTCATCGTCGACGATCAGAATGTTTGCCTTCATGTGCCTCGCTTCTTGCCAGTTTGTTCGCTAACTCTCAGTGCCTTCCGCAGCTTTGGGAAATAACAGTACGAACGCAGCCCCGCCGCCGGGATGGCTTTCGACAGAGATGGTGGCAGCATGATCCGCAATGACAGACTGCACGATTGCAAGACCCAGCCCCGTTCCATACTGCTTGGTAGTGTAGTAGGGGGTGAAGAGGCGTTCACACTCTTCGGGAGTCAGGCCCTCGCCGGTATCAGCGACACGTATCTCGACCCGGTCTCCCACGCACTTGCCGGATAGTGTCAGCTTGCCACCATCCGGCATCGCATCCATTGCATTCAGGACCAGATTGCTGAGCGCACGATGCAGCATTTCCGGATCGGCATCGATGGGGAGCGGATCGGGATCGAGGACGATGCAGCACTCGATGTCCTGCTGGCCCGCGGAGGTCACGTCGCACTCCTGCTCAGAGGCCGCCTTCCATGGGAAGAACAGGAGCGCTACGCGTGTGATGGCGTCTGCGGCGTTGATGCGCTCCAGTTGCGGCTTTGGCATCTTGCTGAAGTCGCTGAAGCGGCCAATGATGGTCTTCAGATTGGCGATTTCCATGCTCAGCGTCTGTGTGCTCTCGTGAAAGATTTCGTCGAACTCCGCCTCCGTCACCTCTGACAGGCTGCGTGCGCGGACAAGATTCTCCACGGTGAGCTGAAGAGGAAAGAGTGGATTTTTCAGCTCATGCGCCAGGCGGCGCGCCAGTTCCCGCCACGCTGCGACGCGTTCGCTCTGAATGAGCTTTTCACGTTGTGCCGTGAGCTCGCTGGTCATGTGGTTGAAGCTCCGCGCCAGCGTCGCGACTTCGTCGCGGCTGCGCAAGCTTCCGCGAATCGGCACGTGCGTATTCCAATTGCCGGATGCCACTTCTTCCGCGGCGCGGGCAAGCTCTTCGATAGGCCGCGAGACACGGCCTGCGATCCAGACACTGATCGCAATTGCCAGCAGGATGCCGGTGGCTGCGACTCCATAGGCGATCGCGCGAATGTGCTGTTGCGCCTGCACCATCTCACGGCGCGAAGCCGCAACAACCAGCACTGCCAGCACCTGACCTGTTGCGCTCTTGAGGGGCTGCACTGTTGTACTGACGCTGTCTTCGCGGCGGTCTGAGAGATACACGATCGAGCTCGATGGTTGCCCGCTTCGCCGCGCAGCATCGATCACAGACTGATATCGCGCGGCATTCGCTACAGGGCCGCTCACGCCAAGAAGCTGCTTCGGATCGAAGGCTGTTGGCTGCGATGTCGAGGAGTCGGGCCGGCCATCGCCCACGCTATAGAGATACACATCCACACCCGCAGGGGTGGGCAGGTCGGCGAGAAATTGCGGATCGAGACGCCTTCCACCTACGATCCGAATCGAAGGAGACCCGCGAATCGATCGCACCGCAAAGATGCCCAGCGCGCTCATCGCGTCCGGCAGATCCTCGCGCTTGAGGAATGCCTGTGCACTGGCGCCCTGGACCGCCGGCTCAGGATAGCCGAAGCGCGCAGGCCATTGCGCTGAACTGACGATGCTTCCGTCGGAGCCGACGATTTCCAGAAAGTCCAACTGCGCTTCGGTTACCAGCGCCTGAGCTTCGCCGAGATATGGAGCGGCATCGGCCGTTTGTATCAACTCGAAAGCCATGCCGCGGGTTCGTTCGGAGTTGGCGAGGCGGTCCACCGCCGCAGTCACCTCAGCGGACCGATGCTGAAACTCCCGCTGAAACTGGTTCACCAGCAGTGTTGTCTTCTCCTGATCCTGCTGGTTGAAGACTTGGCGGATGCGCACCAGCACTGTCCACGAGACGACAGCGACAGCCGCAGCGACCGTGAGGGAGAAGAGCAGCAGGAGCTTTTGACGCAGGCTCATTTTGCATCCTCCAAACTCACGTTGGCGAGGTCGGGCACGCCCTCGGCAGTGAGACGAAGATCGCGCATGCGTCCACTCACAGCCCAGGCGCGGGGCAGATCCAGCAACGGAATAACAGTATGTTGATCGAGGAAATCATGCTCCGACTTATATGTTGCAGCGGCGTCCGGGAGCTTCGCCGGTGCGGTCTGGCCGAATCTGCGCAGAAGCTCGTCGAGTATGTCGGATGGAGTTCCGCCAGTAAGTGGAAAGGGTCGCAGAATAAGGTCCGTTCTTGGCGAGATATATCCGTTTGGTCCCGGCGGGATGACTCGAACCGCGAAGCCTGCGTCATGCAGATTGAGCGCAAGGCGTTCGGCTGCCAGTTGGATCGGGCCTGTTCCGTCATAAGCGAGCGCCAGCGGCGGAGGGGTGATGCCGCCGCGCAGGCTTTGCGCTCGCGTCAGATCGCGGTCGATAGGAAAGAGAAAGCTGTAGCCAGAGAGCGAGTCAGGCAAGAGGCTGGCAGTCACTTCAGCCTGCTTTTGAAAGATGAACTGATACAACGCCGCGCGATCCACAGACAACGCCAGCGCCGCCCGCAGTTGCGGAGTAAGTTCCGTGTTATGGACTTCCAGCGCAAGCAGCGCGACTTCCGGCGAGATGATTACGTTCAGCCGCTGTTGACGGGCCTGCCGAATATCGCTGGGACGAACCTCCGCAACATCTGCCTTGCCCAGACTGAGATCCATCCACTGATCGCGCGTGGGGCGGTGCGCTTCGATTTCGATGGCGTCGACGAATGGCCGACCCTGCCAGCAATCATCGTTGGCCTCAAGCTGCACAGCGCTATTGTTTGAGTCTTTCATTCGAAATGGGCCGGTGCCGATGACCGTCGCTGCCGCGTTGTCCTCCGCGAGAGACTTCTGTTGAATCAGAAACCCATTTTCGGAGAGCAGTGACGGAAGATCGGGGATAGGATTGTCGCTGGTGAAGACCACCGACTGACCGAGCACCCGCACAGCCGACCATGGGCACGCGGCCGCACGGCAGGACTCTTCGAGCGAGGTCACAACTGCGAGGGCGTTCAATGGATGTCCGTTGTGAAAGCTAACGCCGGGCCGTAGCCAGAACTGCCACCGATGATCGTTGTCTTCCGAGGTCCAGCGCGTGGCCAACGAAGGACGCACTGCGCCCTCGGAGTCTTTGCGAGTGAGGCCGTCGAGCATCAGCCGCCACGCGATCCCATCCGGCTTCTGCAATGGGTCGCCTTCGACCTCGATGCGAATCGTCCCGCCGTAGTGCGGGCGCGTTCTCGCGTGAGCCGTCGCCGTCAACATCACAAGAACACAGAGGACCATGGCACGATTTGAGGAAAGCGAACTAAAGGCAGAGAGCCGAAACACGGTCCACCTCGTATTCTTTCGCGCTCTTGCGAACTACGGCCAATGCGGTGGTTCCCTCGGGAGCTGTCCAAAGCGCGGTAATTGTTCCGCCCATTTCGAGAGGAGCGCTTACAGCAACCGCCTCCTGAGAAGCCAGTTCGTAGGCGCGCAGACTATCGTTCTCCGCTTCTCCTGAGGCAGAGGCCAATATCTGGGTCCCCACACCACAGGCTGAGTGCACCGCAGCGAAGTCGCTACCCCAGTCGCGCATACCGGCGACTGGTCTCAAGGAATTCCCTTCCATCATTTGCACCTTGCCATCGATTCCATGAATGAGCAGGGCTAGATGATCCACCGTTGGATGCGGAAGCACCGCCACGCTGTAAAACGGCGTAATATCCATGCCAGGATTCGGCGTGATCACCCCGGTGAAGTAATTTCGCGAAGCATTGTAGAAAGCATGCAGATCTGCGGATGCAGTTCCAGTCTTCCCGACGTCGACTGACCATGGATCGTCGCTCTCGCGGCAATGCAGGCTCCAGTTCCCGGTCGGCTCGCTTGCGTCTGGCTGAGCGGCATAACTTCCATCGCAAAGTCTGCCCGGTAAGACAGCGGTAAAACCGATCCCATCCGGCGCGGGTTGCAACATCCCGCGCGGGTCTCTGTTGAATGGCCGGCCTGCATCCAGATTCCATCGCTTCTCTTCGCGCCATGCCGCAGTACTTCCGGCCAGCACGACGATCTCTTCCTGTTCCAGGATCACCAGCCCCGCGTGGGTTTCGAGTGCGGCCAGCACCGGGCCATCCGGCTGATCAGAACTCCACAATGACTTCTTCTCCAGAACGATCCCAGTCTGCGCGGCAGGCGCAGCGAGGGTTTCGCGATCCACGTGCACCATCGCGACCTGCGTCCGGTTGCCTTCGATAACTTCGGCCACCCAAAGCCGTTCACGTGTGTTCTCGCTGAGCGTCACTCGGATTATGTTGGCGCTCTCCGCGCCGGAAAGGGCCACGCCATGGGAGCGCAAATCTTGCTCTAACATGCGGCGAATCGGCGCGATTTCGGAGGCTTCAATCGTCGAGCGATTGCTCAAAACGAGCTGCGCCTGCCCAGAGCCGAGAATCTCGGCAATCTGCGTCGCCAGTTGGGATGCGGGCTGCTCCCAGTGGTTTGCCGCATGCGCAAATTGGCCTGCCAGAAGGAGTACCAGGCAGAACCACCTGCACCCCGATAAAAATCTCGAGCGAATCATGAATATCTCTCTTGTATGGCCCGTGGGCATAACTTTGCAAACCATAGCTTACAGGGAGCCGGCCCTGGACGGCGTCATTGATGGTGCCGTTCCAATTCCAACCGCCCAGGCCTGTCTCCCCATTGCTGCCGTTTCCTTAGTGCGCGCCGCCGTGCGCACCTTCCGCCTTGTCGTCACCATCCATCTCATGCTTCAGCGCTGGATTCGTAGCCGCTGCCTTGAAGACGTCGTTGGCGAAGAAGAACTTGCCATCGGACGGCACCATGAGCACCTGGATCTTGTCCGACAACCGCTCGGCAATGATCTTGTTGATCAGCAGCGGCGACTCGTTCAACAATGCCGCTTCGCTCTTCATACGTTCGCCGTCGGCAGAGGCCATAAGACGCACACGGTTCGCTTCGGCATCGGCCAGCAGGTTGCGCCGCTCCAGTTCGGCTTTGCTGTCAATGACTTTGGCTTCCGCGTCGGCCTGCGCATTCTGAATCGTGGCCTCTTTGCGCGCCTCTGCCTCAAGCTTGCTCTGTTCAATCTGCTTCTGCTTGAGTGGCAGCGTGTACTGCATTGCATCGGCCTCGCCTTTGGCTTCCACGACGCGGGATTGCGCTTCGCCTTCGGACTGCTTTACCTTCTGCGCCGCTTCGCCTTCGGCCTGCAGCTCCAGAATCTTGATCTGCTTTTGCTGGATCTCGGTAGCAACGGCCATCTGATCGTTCTCCTGTTCCTTGAGCAGCAGGCCTTCGAGACCCTTTGCGTATTCCTCCGGCAACTGGATATCACGAAGCATCACTTCGTCCACAACGATACCGTCCACGCCCAATTTACGGGTAATGGTCGCCGCGGCCTTTGCACGCACCTCCTCGCGCTTTGAGCTGAAGATCTCCTGAACGGTGTAGCCAGGCGCCAGTTCGCGCCATGCGCTCGCTACAACTGGGGGAACGAGCTCTTTATCGACAGGCTGTGGCAGATGCTCTTCGACATGGTCCAACCTGCGTGGATCAAGATGGTAGCGCACCGTGATAGCGAGCGCTATGTTGAGACCTTCGCGCGATTGAACCTCAAGACCATTTCTCTGCTTCGAGTCTTTGCTGCCTTCGTCAGTAACGCCCGCCGTGAAAAGGTGATCACGCAGATCAAAGGTCTTTACGCTCTCCACCAGCGGAGGAATAAAGTGCACGCCAGGATACAGCGTTCCCGGCAGCGTGCCAGAGAGCTGGCTTACGCGCACGCCACCCATGCCGCTGGGGACAACGACGATGCTCGAAGCCACCAACATCGGAAGGCAACCCGCCAGCGCGAGCACAAGTGGGAGCTTCCACGGAATGGGATTCAGCAACGGTTCCATCAACCTCGAACCCACCTGATCCGACTCGCTTTTCTGCTTTTTCATGAAACTACGAATCCGCATGGACAACCCATACAGCGGAATCCCTGCAGCGGTAACCAGCAACAGCACTCCCGCCACCATCAACACCAGCTTCAGCGCGTTCATTGCATTTCTCCCTTGTTCTTGTGATTGCGCCCCTTGTTCTTACCGGTTGACGACCGTGGAGCGAGAATCAGCCGGACCAGTCCTGCGAAGGTCAACTCTTCGATCAGCAGCCCTACAGCTAGCTGCAACAGCACCGAGCCGAGGACGCTCATTGCTTCCATGAAAAGCCTCATCACATCCTCCTTACCGCGACGCAGCCGCTGAAACCGCAATCATCACGGGCTCATGATGACTGGCGTCCTGTACCACAGCTTCGGAGATGGAAACCTGCTGGCCAGTCACGGGCGCAGCCACTGGGTGCTCGGCCTTTGCGACTTGCACGGCCTGTTTCGCAACCATTGCCGGAGCGGGTTCAAAGAGACGCGCGGTCTGCTCATCGCGAGTCCCGATGATCTGCACCTGATCCCCAACGGCGACGAGCCCGTAGAACTCTTCGAGATCGGCCTTCGCCATGCGAATGCAGCCATGCGACGCGGCCTTGCCGATGGAATTCGGTTCGTTGGTGCCGTGAATTCCGTAGCCCTTGGTGCTCAACCCCATCCACCGCGTGCCAACCGGATTCGCCGGACCGGGCTCCACGGTGCGGCCATTGTGGTGATACACAGGGTTCACTACGCGTCGCTCGATGGTGAAAGTGCCCTCTGGGCTCGGTGTCGACGGCTTGCCAACGGCCACGTTGTAGATCTTCTTCACCTGGCCGTGTTCGAGGAGGGCCAGCTTGCGATCTGCAAGGCTCACCACGATCTGTCGAACCGGCTCCGGCGCAGGCGCTTGCTGCGCCGTTGTCTGAACCGCCATGACAATTGCCGGGACTGCTATCCAAAGGCTCTTAAGTATCCAGTTCTTCATCGCTTCTCCCCTTTTGCCTGACTGCCTGCGCCCAAATACAGTGCAAGCCCCAAACCAAACGGGAGACATTGAAAATAAATGAGTTATTGGCCAGATACACGTCCAGGAACGTGTCAGCAGGCACACACCGTGTCAGAGGATTCACAACAAAAGAGACACGGAATTGCCGCTAGCCCGCGATGAATCGCGATAGATTCGGAGGATACCGTCTCAGCCTAGAACGAGCGACAGAAGCTGTCCAAGATCCATTGCGGAGTTGGACTGGGTGCCGTGGGGAAGGGACGGCGCAACGGCAAGCGCCTCGCTGTGGCCTTCGAACCAAACCACAAACGAGGAGTGTTCGGAGGCGGGCAGCCTCTGCTGGTTGATCCAATGATAGTAGGCGGCCATATCCGCATCGACCAGCGAGCCGGTGGCATCGACTTCGGGATTGCTGTGGCTGCCGGACAGCATCTCATTCATCGGCTTCTGCCGTTGACGCGGAGCGTAGCGCACCAGCAGCGTAAGAGCCTGCGCACGGCGCAGAACTTCGCGTGTGGTCCACTGCGCAAAGGTAGTGCTGAAGATTTGCGTTCCTGAGCCTTCGGTAAGCAGCTTCACCTGAAATCTGTCTAGGACTTCGTCTCCCGCCTTGTCCATGCCGATGTCGGATGGCAACAGCCGCGCGAGATGGGTTCGCAACTCTTCCGGTCCCATGCCGGGTTTATGGAGCTCCGCATCGATCTTCTTCAGCAGCGCGGCGCGCGCCGGTTCGAGCGTTTGATACGACACGCAAGTCAGTGAGTGGCTATGATCCGCCGGCTGGGCACCATCCACATACCAATGGCCGTAAGGAACCGGATGCTCTTTTGCACGCGCTGCGACAGCAGAAAGCAATATATCGAGCCCATTCTCTGGCTTGACCTGGCTGAAGTAAGTGCCGTGTTTGCGCAGATTTCGAAAAAGGGGTGCATCGTAGCTTGCCACGCCCTGTCCGATGACGGCGATGCCAAGCCGTCGCATGGGAATCGGCTCGAGAGGCGCCGCTGTTCGCATTCGATCGCCATAATCGGTTGCAGCTTTGCGGAAGGCGTCGAGCTGGTGCGTGGTCCAAAGATATGCGGATAACTGTTCGACAAACTGGGCAGGCTGGTTGATCCAATCGAAGTCTTTCAATTGGCTTGAAATCGATAACTGCGAAAATCCCTGAAACAAATCCCTGAGCTGCTGCGGAGATAATGAAGTCAGAAATAGGAGTTCCCTGCTGATCGCCGACTGCTCTGCGGGAAACTTGTAATCGTAATCGATAGCTTCGCGAAGAAGACTCGGCACAAAGCTGATCGGGAGCTGCTGAAGAACACTGAGATTGGCAACGATAAGACTCCGCGCCTGCGGAGGGTACGCGGCGAAGTGCTCGGCTTTGAGATCGTTTGGCAGCATAGGCTTATAGCAGCTCTTGAATCGGCCGTCCCTGGGATTGCGCAGGCGAGAACCCCAGAATCGCTCCAAGACTGGGAACGAGATCAATCGATTGCATCGGACGATCGAAGACCACTCCCTCGCGAACGCCCGCGCCAAGCGCCATCATCCATGTTGTGCGGGAAGCCGCGTCGCCGGTCCGATGATGCTGAAAGCCATTGCCTCCGGCATCTTCATCGGCATCGCGCCCAAAATCGGGAAGGATGAAAAGCGTTGTGTTTCCGGCGTATTCCGGCTCGTTCTGCACCGCCTTCCATAACTCGGCGCAAAGCCGGTCGGTGCGCCGGATCGCATCGACATACAGCGAATACGCGCCGGAGTGGGCAATATCGATGTCGTGCATGGTGATCCATAGCAGACTAGGAGATTCCTGCTTCATCAGGCGTTTCACAATGAACATCGAAAGCTCATCCGGGCTTGAGATGGTGCGCGCATGAGCCATAAAGTCGTCGACAGAGAGCTTCAGGATCATCTCAAGCTGTTGCAATTCAAACTCGCCGCCTCCGATCTGCGGCGTATACAGCGGAGTCTCGTAGTTGTCGCGCACCAGATGATCGTAGTCCGAGATGCCGCCCGATGCCGCCGCGCTGAGGAGATGCTTTGGCAGAACCACGCGCGCTCCGAGCCCCGGGCCATACGAACGGGCGTTGCTCTCGCCGATGCGGTTGAAGCCGTTGCTGGGCGCGACGACCCACGCATCTGACAAGGGACGCTTCAAATCCTTACGGAAATATTCGAAGACCGTCGGATGCTCCGGTGGAATGGCGGAAAAGTTGTTCAGCGTCTCGTAAACACCGGTGGCAAGGCTTGCCGTCGCAACATAATGTCCAAGGATGCCCTGGTTTGTTACTCGCGTAAAGAAACTCGACTGCGGGGCAAGCTCTCGGAGCATGTTCGGAATGTTTTCTTGTCCCTCGGGCGCGAAGGTCTCCTGATCGCGAGCGCCACCGCCAAACGTAACTACAATCACCTTGCGCTTCTTTGCCGCAGCCTCGCCGCGAAGGAACGGGCTCGCACTCAGAAGTGTGCCTCCCAGCGCAAGGCCTGCCACATCGCGCAGAAATTCGCGTCGACTGCGGCCCAGCCTCCATGCAATCTCTCTGGGATTGTTGTCGACGCCAAACGGTGATTGGAACTCGCGATCTTTCAATGCAAAACCACCCTGAACTTTCCTTGCCTCTTGCAGCGCGCTATCACCAACTCACGGCTTGCTCGATGAATTCGAACTCGATGCCAACACAAACTGCTGCACCTCCGCTCGCTCCTTGTCCTCTTCAGCCAGGTGCTCGGCTCGCAGCTTCTGGTACACGGCGAACTCCTGCTGCGCCAGCTCTTTCTGTCCCACATGAACGTAATCCTGCCCGAGGCGGTAGTGCGCGTCGGGAAGATTCGGATTCAATTCCAGTGCGCGTGTGTATTCAGGAATCGACTGATCGTAGTGGCGCTGATCCGCGTAAAGATTGCCGAGCTGCACATGGGCTTCTGCAAGCTTGTCATCGAGCGCGAGTGACTTCTTGAGCAGCGACTCGACCATCTGCATGTCCAGGCTCGAGTCTTCCATCTGCTTGCCCTTCCACAAACTCATCGCGTAATAGTACTGCGCGAGTGCATTCGCCGGTTCCAGCTCTGCGTAGCGCCGAAACCTCCGGATAACATCCTCCGCCTGATCTGGAGAGCTGCCGTAGGCCTTAGATAGAAAAAGGTAGCAGCGAGCGTCCGTTGGGTCGAGATCAGCGGCTGCCAGAAACGCCTTCACCGCATCATCGTATCTGCCCCGCAGGTCCAGCGCGAGGCCCAGCCCCGTTTGCAGACGCGGCGAGCTTGGAAATCGCTGCGCTCCCTGCTCAAAGACTTCGATTGCTGGGTCGTAGGTTCGGTGAAGCAAGAGCTCGCTTCCCCAATCGAAGAGATTGTCTTCGTTTGGGTCCATGTGTGCGGCGGTTTGGAACTCGTTGACCGCTTCCACAAACTTGCTGTCTCGCTCCTGTATGTGGCCAAGAAGATTGTGTAGCTCGCCGGTATTCTTCCGTTGCAGCAGGCTTTGAACGATCAATCGCGCAGCAGCAATGTGTCCCGTAAGGAAGTCAGCCTGCGCCAGATCATACGTATTGTCGTAATTCGACGGGTTGATCTTCTGCGCCTTTTCGAGCAATGGGCGCGCATCCTCGATTTTGTCCGATTGAATGTAGAACTCGCCAAGATTGTGATTGGCGTCGTAATCCTGCGGCTCCAGTTGGAGCGCCTTTTGAAACTGTTCCAGAGCCAACTCCGGCTTGCCTGCGCGAACGAGACTCGCGGCAAGGTTTGTCCGTGCCGCGCCTGAGTCGGGCTTCAATTGAACTGCGATCTTAAGATGTTCAACGGCTTTTGAGTCTTGCGACTGAGAAGCGTAAGCCAACCCCAACATTTCATGGATTTCGAAACTCTTCGGAGCATACGGTAGCAGCTTTTCCAGCTGCGCTTCCGCTTCTGCGAAATGCCCTGCTTCATATTGCGCTGCGGCCGACTGGTACTGGCGGTCCAGCATTTGGTTCTGGCTTTCCTGGGCTGCGGCATAGCTCGCACCGACCACGAGAAGACCAAAACACAATAACCGAAACAGACACCTCCTGTTCACAGTCCTCCTCCGTGATCGCGGTGTTGGCAACCCACTACGTAGAAACACCCCGAAAGGACAGCCGGCAGGCTTGTCATTCCGGGGTGCATTCATCTTACCTCAGTGATACTGCGGTTAGTAATACAGCTTCAGAGCGAATTGAATCTGTCTTGGATCGAAGGGAGCATCGCGGGTCGATCCGATTTCGCCGAAGTTGGAATTGGTGAAGTTGGTGGAATTGGCGATGGACACGACTCCGTTGCCGCCGAATCCGGGAGCATTGAAGTTGGGGTGATTGAGGATGTTGAAGAACTCTGCCCGGAAGAGCAAGGAGAATCGTTCAGTCAACTGGAAGGCCTTGAAGGTCGAAAAGTCGAGCCTGCGGAAACCGGGGGTTGTACTTTCGGTGTTGTAACCGCCCAGGACCTGGGTGCCCTGGGTGGCAATGCAGCCTGCCGGCGTGCCGGGAATGAAGCTAAGATTGTTCGCAGTTCCGGTAGTCTGGCAAGGCTGGTTGAATGCTGCTGGATTTCCAAACCAGGTTGGTTGTCCACCTACGATGTGGATGCCAAGCTTCTGGCTTTGGCCGGGGACGTTAAGGACGTCGCAGCCCGTTCCGGCAGTCGTTCCGGATGGACAGCCCATGGTCATCGGCTGGCCGCCCTGCAGCGTCGCGATCCAGTTCACGCTCCATCCGCCAACTAGTGCGTTTGTCAGGCCATTACTGTTGTGCAGAAACTGTTTATCTTTTCCGAACGGCAACTGATATCCGCCGCTGAAGTGGAGGACCTGGCGGATATCGAAATCGGCCAAGCCGCGGTCGAAGCCGATTCCATAGCCAACGACGTTGGGCGCCCGATATCCGCCAGCGCTTCCGCCGTTAAGCAGGTCGCCCGCATCGGAAAGCGTCTTAGCCCATGTGTAAGCGAAGAGAAATTGCAATCCATTCGACATTTGCTCTTCGACTTTGGTTTGGAGTCCGTTGTAGGTGCTCGTACCCAGGGTTGCGTTGTAGCTCTGGCCCTGGGAGAAGTCGGGGAACGGAATCTCGTTGTTGGGGTAGGGATCGGTGGTGCTGTGTCCAGCCGGCCAGAGGGCGCTCACGTTGTTGGAGCCTATACCCGTCTGCAAATGCTCTCCGTGCGTAATCACGTAGGAAACCTGCGCGGACAAGCTGTGTGTCAGCGAATACTGCGCTGTCACGTTCGCACTTTGCGTCAGCGGAGTCTGGTAGTTGAACTGGAGTCCTTCCAGGCTCAATCCCTGCCCATCGACAGCGGCGGGTGTGAAGGAAATGCAACTGTACATCGATTCAAACGTGGCGGCTCCAGTTGGGGTGCAACCGGCGAACGGCGTACCGGAACTCACCGGGGCAACTTCGGATTGCGAACCGCGAGGGACGAAATTGAAGTTGTAGACGAAGGGATAATTTTCGCCAATGTTCGGGCCATATCCCTGGTTTTCAAACGAGTTGTAGAAGATGCCGTACCCGCCGCGCACAACCAGCTTGGGCGTGACTTGATATGCGACGCCAAATCGTGGCGCGAAATTGGTCTTCTGTGTCTGAACCAAGCCGTTACCGTATTTGTTGGTTTGCATCAGCGTGATGCCATCCTGCGCGAGCAGGTTGACGAAACCGGTATTGGCCGGAATCGATGTGGAATTGTTAGACAATGTCCTATTGTCCTTGCCCGTAGCAGGAATCAGATATTCCGGCACATTGTTAGGAAGGCCGTAGGGAACGAAGTTGGCCTGGCCGCCATTCGATTCGCCGATCGGTCCGAAGTAGTCGTAGCGCAAGCCCAGGTTGAGGGTCAGCTTGGGAGAGATCTTGAAATCGTCCTGCAGATAAGCGGCAAAGTAGTTTCTCTCATCATAGGTCGTGCTGATGTTGGAGGCTTGCACCTGGTCGGAGCCTCCAGAGTAGTTGATACCGTTAGCAACTGTGGCGGCTACTGGCGGTATCAGGAACTGTGCGATTCCCGTTGTGCTGCTGTTCAGGTTCGGCACATCGGTAAACGAACCGTTGTAGTCGAACTGGCCGTGGGAGTATGCCGGCTGAAGCGTCTGGAACTTTACGTGCTGGTACTCGATGCCCATCTTGAAGCTATGCTTGCCGTAAATCTTGGTGAAGTCGTCCGTCACCTGGAGTGTCTGGCTGACTTCGTCCGAGGGCAGGAAGTTATTACTGCCCAGGTTTCCCAGTCCACCGAAGGTAAAGCCGGGAAGACCTCCATTCTCTGTGAGCTGCGGAATGCCCTGAATGTTGTATTGGGCGGGGATGCCTACCGTGGTGCCGTCCGGGCCGAAGCGCGTGGTGTGCAGGTGGTTGAAACCGACGCGGCCCACGTTGATCGTCGTAGGCGTGAAGACGTGGGTATATGCAGCCGCTGCCTGGTCCGAATGCAGAGTCTGAATGCCCTGCTGGAAGCTGCCGCCGTCTGCAATTCCTTCGAAGGGTCCTGGGATGAACTGCGGGTCATCCACATAGCTGAAGCGCACGAAAATCTGGTCTTTTGCCGAGGGATTGAAGTCTTCGCGCGTGTCCCAGGTGTTCGAGTGTTCATACAACGGGTAGCTCGATTGGAAGTTCGAAGTGAGGGTATTCCGCGTCGGATTCGGGAAGAGATTCAATATCTTCGTGGCATCCTGGAAGCCAGTCGAGGCGGTGACGCTCGAAGGTATTGTGTTGAGACCGGGGCAAGCCGCCAGCGAAGGAGCTGTCAATCCAGCGGTCGTGCAAGTGTTATAGCCGAACGGATCCCGGGCATAACCCGTGGTGGCCGCGACAATTCCTGTTGTTGGATCGGGAACCCCTGCGGTGACCGTGCGCGTCGTAGACGGATCCATCACCACACCTACCGGAATGCTCCTGCCCAAAGCATCGGTTCTGGGAGCCGATCCAGCGTTCGCGGTGAGAATGTCGGTTAGATTTGCGTACCCGCTGCTGCGTTCCGTGGGCGTTGGCACGCTCTCCAAGCCTGAAGTGTTGCCCTGCACCCGCCGCTTTCCCTCGTAGTCGCCGAAGAAGAAGAACTTGTTCTTCCAGATGGGGCCGCCCGCTGTGGCGCCGAACTGGTTCAATCGCAGTTCGCTTTTTGTAGACTCGAAAAAGTCGGCAGCGTCCAGTACATCGTTGCGGAAGTACTCCCACACATCGCCGTGGAAACTGTTGGTGCCGGACTTGACCGTCGCGTTCATAATCGCGCCCGCAGCACGGCCCTGCTCGGCGCTGAAATCGCCGCTTTCAACCTTGAACTCCGCGATCGCATCGATGGGAGGGAGCACGCTGAAGTTGGTGCCATTCAGGAAGTCCACCGCGTTGGAGTTGTTGTCGATGCCGTCCAGCAGGTAGTTGTTCTGCGCCGGGCGCAGGCCATTGGCGCTGAATGCTCCTGAAGCCGCATTGCCGCGCGTGTCCGCCTGCGGGGTCTGCATCCCGGCGCCAAGCTGCGCCAGAAATGTGAAGTTACGGCCATTGAGTGGCAGGCTGTTCACGGAATGCTCGTCCACCACCTGACCTACCGAAGCGTCCTCGGTTTGAAGCAGCGGGGGAGCTTCAGTGATCTCGACGGTCTCCGTCGCTGCACCCGGTTTCAACTGGATGTTGACGCCAAGGTTCTGCGCAATCGCAACCGTGAGGTTCTCCTGCGTCGTAGTCTCAAAACCCTTGGCCGAAACGGTGATCTTGTAGTGGCCGATTCGGACGGGGCTGAAGGAATATCCACCGCTGCCGTTGCTCAGAGTCTCGATGCTCAGGCCCTGGTCGGTGTTCAGGAGCGTCACGTGAGCACCAGGAACAACCGCGCCGGAGGAGTCCAATACTGTACCGGTTATTGAACCCTCGTCTACCTGGCCCAATGCCTTCTGGCTTGAAACCAGGAGGAAGCAAACACAAACGAGGGTTAAGCAGCCAATGGATCTGAACCAACCGAAGATTTTGCGATCAAGGCCCATCCGAGTAACCTCCACTTTCATCCACCCCAGTCTTTGCGCTTCGTACGAATCCCTCCGCGCTTTGCTGCATGTGGAAACGATTACATAATCGTGCGAGCGAAACTAATACAACCAAATAACCTTTGTCAACCGAAAGTTGGAGGCAACGATTTCACGACATTAGCGCACGGTGACCGAGGAAGATTTCGCCACGGCGGGGCTTGGGAGACATCTCGCCAAGATGCTATTCTTCGGTCACCTTCTTGAATACACGGAACTGTTGAGGATGCCGCGCCAGACAATTCGAAGCATTTCTCGACGGACTCTCCTCAAAACAATGGGGTTAGCTCCCGTAATTCTCCGTCCGGCGCCCTTCTTCGGAGCCTCGTGGCTGTTCGATTCCAGCCGAACGGCTGCCGGTCAGAATCCCGAATTCCGCTATTCCGACGCTCGTCTCACTCCCCATTACCCAGCCAAATCGCCGCTCGCAGATGTCCTGCGTCTTGTGCCTCCCGGAGCGGACAGCTATGTTACTGAAAAATATGCTTTTGAGATCGCGGCACTCCTGAAGCAATGGAGCCACGCCCTCAAGGCAACTACCCCGGACAACGGACGTTTCAGCGCCTTGGAGGTCTTAACGAAGCTCCTAAACACCGAGTTTCAAGGCTCCCGGATGGGGTCTGCGGCCCAAACCACGTTACGCTCAGATCATGGAATCAGCGTTTTCAGAAGACGTTTTCCTAAAGATCTAATTTCGAATACGAAACAATTTTGCCACGAAATTCAAGGCTGGCTTGGACCGGAAACCAGTATCGAAACCGCCGACTTCGAAATCGTCGAGATCGAGGAGATTGGCAGCGCACCGCACGCGCTCCGGCTGGAAATCCGCTATGACATTGTCGCGCGCCGCGGCAGTGGGCCAGAGTTGGAGCGCGCGGAACGCGTAGGCACCTGGCGCACCGAATGGTTACGAGACGATTCCGAGGCGTGGAAGGCGCAAAGGTGGAAGGCGAGCGAAGAAACGCTCACCGTATTGCGCGGACCAGGCTTTCTGGATGTTACTCCCCAGGCTTTTGCCGGAGTCGAGTCGTATACGAAGCAGATGCTTCGCGGCGCAGACTACTGGCGCACGGTGCTCGATGGCGCTTGCGGCATCGACGTGTACGGCAACAATGGCGTGGCGGCGGGCGACTTCGACAATGACGGCTTCGACGATCTCTATGTCTGCCAGCCGGCAGGAATTCCGAATCGGCTATATCGAAACCGCGGCGATGGCACCTTTGAAGATGTGACGGAAAAATCCGGCGTCGGAGTCCTCGACAGCACTGCCTGCGCACTCTTTGCCGACTTTGACAATCAGGGGCGTCAGGACCTTCTGGTCGTGTGCGGCAGCGGTCCCCTGCTCTTTATCAATCAGGGCAACGGCTCATTTGCAATCAAACGTGACGCATTCCAGTTCGCCAACCCGCCGCAGGGGACATTCACCCATGCCGCGCTGGCCGATTATGACCGCGACGGGCGGCTCGACATTTATTTCTGTACTTATTCCTACTATCTGGGCCTCGATCAGTATCACTATCCGGTGCCCTACTTCGACGCCCGCAACGGTCCGCTGAATTACCTAATGCACAACGAAGGAAACGGTGCCTTTACCGACCGGACCGAAGCAGCAGGACTCAACGTCGACAACGACCGCTACAGTTTTGCCTGTGCATGGGGCGACTCCGGGGCAAATGGCGGCCCCGATCTCTATGTCTCAAACGATTTCGGCCGCGGAAACTTCTACCGAAACGACGGTCACGGCAGGTTTACTTCTGCGGCGACAGCAGCCCACGTCGAAGACCCCGGAGCGGGAATGAGCGCCAGTTGGAGCGATTTCGATAACGATGGGAAGCAGGACATCTACGTCGCCAACATGTGGTCGTCCGCCGGCCAAAGAATTTCTTCACAGAAACAATTTCAAATCGCAACACCTGAAGACATTCGCACACTGTATCAACGCCACGCACGAGGCAACTCCCTATATAGGAATAAAGGGGATGGGACGTTTGAAAATATCTGCCGGCAGTCGGGAGTGGAGATGGGACGTTGGTCCTGGTGTTCGGACTTCTTGGACTTGGATCACGACGGCTACCCTGACCTTTACGTCGCCAACGGCTACATCTCAGCTCCACCTGCTCCGGATTCGAAATCTGGCAACCAGGATAAGAATGTTTCGGATCACTACGACCTCGGAAGCTTCTTCTGGCGCCAAGTCGTTGCCAAGTCTCCTGAGGATGCGACGCCCTCCCTGGCATACGAGCGCGGCTGGAACGCGCTTAACGAATTGATCCGGTCAGATACCTCATGGAGCGGGGTTGAACGCAACGTCCTCTTCGCAAATAACCGCGACGGGACATTCTCCGAGGTTTCCGGGCCACTCGGGCTGGATTTTTCCGAGGATAGCCGCTCCTTTGCGCTCGCCGATCTCGACCACGACGGACGACTGGAAGTCATTCTCAAGAACCGGAACGGCCCTCAGCTTCGCGTTTTGCACAACGGCATGAAGGAACTGGGCCGCTCGATCGCTTTCCGGCTGCGAGGCCACAGAAGTAATCGCGACGCCATTGGAGCAGCGGTTACCGTCGAAGCCGGAACTCTGCGCCAGACCAGATATCTGCAGGCAGGTTCCGGATTTCTGGCCCAGCACTCGAAAGAACTCTTCTTCGGAGTCGGCGACACTCAGGGAACCGTGCGCGCTTCGATTCGCTGGCCCAGCGGGCTCACGCAGGAGTTTGACGGCCTGCCTGTGAATCACCGGATTGAGATTGAAGAGGGCTCGGCATCGTTTACGGCCAAACCATTCGCGACGACCGTGAAGTCGTACGCTCAGGCCGCACCGCCATCGCCGCTCGAACCGCTGCCTGCGCAAATTGGCACCTGGCTCATCGAGCCTTTGAAGGCGCCACAATTTTCTCTCCCGGATCTTACCGGCGCGATGCGAAGTATCCAGAGCCTTGTTGACGGATTTACGTTATTGAATTTCTGGGCGACGACCGCAGAGGAGAGCCAGGAACAACTCAAAGCGCTGCATCAGAATCGAGCAGCGCTGGCTTCAGGCGGGCTCAGAGTCGTAGCCCTGAACACCGACAACGCTGAGGATATTCCCAAAGCGCGTTCGTTTGCTGCGCAGGAGTCGCTGACTTTTCCAGTGCTCTTGGCGACGGAAGAAGTCGCGGGCATTTACAACATCATTTATCGATATCTCTTCGACCGCCGCAGGGATCTCCCGATTCCTGCCTCTTTCCTGCTCGACAAAGACGGCATGATCGTAAAGGTCTATCAAGGCTCCGTGGATTCTCAACATCTGTTGGAGGATCTTCGATCGGTCCCGACGACAGCAACAGATCGCATGCAAAAGGCGTTGCCTCTTGGCGGAACACTGTATCAAAGCACGTTTCAGCGAAATGATTTTACCTATGGCGTGGCTATGTTCCAACACGGATACCTGGATCAGGCTGCACAGTCGTTTCAACAGGTGGTCGCCTCAAAGCCCGACAATCCGGAAGCTTATTACAACCTCGGCACATTGAATCTGCGAAGAAATAACTTCACGGAAGCGCGCCACTATCTTGAACAAACGCTCAAGCTGCGCCCCAATTACCCCGAAGCGTGGAACAATCTCGGAATGATGGCAGCGCAGCAAGGCCATCCGGAGGAAGCAATTCAGAACTTTGAACGGTCATTGCAACTCCGGCCTGGCTACGCGATTGCCCTATTGAACCTCGGCAATGTATACCGGCGTCAGGGGAACTTTGATAAAGCCCAGGAGTCCCTCAACCATGCGCTCGAACTTCAACCTGACGATCCCGAGATTTACTACAACCTCGGTATGCTCTACGCTCAGCAGAACCAGATAAAACAAGCATCCGAGTATCTGCAGAAGGCCATCGATCTGCGGCCGGATTATGCAGAGGCATTGAATAATCTCGGTGTTCTATTCGTGCGCGGCGAAGACTACGCAGAGGCCGAAGAACAATTCAAGAGATGCATCCAGGTTGCGCCAACCTTTGATCAGTCTTATATCAACCTAGCGCGCCTCTACGCCATGCAGAAGGACAGCAACAAGGCCAGAGAAGTATTACAGGAACTGCTGCGCCTCCAACCGCAGAATCCCGGAGCAAAGCAAGCCATGGAAATGCTTCAATGATCGGCATCATGCCCCGTTGCGCTGGAACAACGATCAGTCTCTATAATCGAGTCCAAGTATGAATCTTCCGCGACGCCGCTTTCTAGGCTCATCTCTCTTTATTCTCGGCAGCACGCTGACGGAGGGTCTCGCGACTCCGCTGTGGAAATGGCGAGATTCAGCGCTCGTTAAAGCCGCAATGTCGAGCCCCACATCCTCTCCCGCACAGCCTGGAGTGCAGTTCGTCGATGTTGCTCTGCAAGCAGGCTTGACCATCCCGAATGTCTGGGGCGGCGTAGACCATAAGAGATCCATCCTCGAAGCCAAGGGCAGCGGACTTGCATTCTTCGACTACGACAACGACGGATGGCTGGATATCTATCTCACTAATGGAGATAGGCTCGATGCGAAGTGGCCGGCAGGGCAGGCTCCAACCTCTCACCTCTACAAGAACAATCGCGATGGCACGTTTACCGATGTCACCGAGAAATCAGGTTTGGCACGCACCGGTTGGCAGACTGGCGTCTGCGTAGGCGACTACAACAATGACGGATGGGACGACCTTTTCTGCTGCTTCTGGGGGCATAACATCCTTTTCCATAACAACGGAGACGGTACATTCACGGACGTGACGCATAAGGCCGGCCTGTATCAGGATCAGCACCGCTGGGGCGCAGGCTGTACGTTTCTCGACTATGACCGGGACGGTCATCTTGATCTCTTCGTTTGCAATTACATCAAACTGGAACCTGACCAGATTCCCTCACCCAACGACACAAAGTTCTGCCAGTGGAAGGGCGTTCCAACGATGTGCGGCCCGCGCGGCCTTCCCGGCGATACGAATATTCTCTATCGCAACAATGGGGATGGCACATTCACGGATGTATCGGCGAAGGCAGGAATTTTGAAGCCAGGACCGCGCTACTCCATCTCGGCGGTCTCATACGATTTCGACAACGATGGTTGGCCGGACATCTATGTTGCAGTTGATTCGGAACCAAGCATTCTATTTCAGAACAACCACGACGGGACCTTTACCGATGTGGCTGTAATGGCTGGTTGCGCCTACAACGATAACGGTCACGAGCAGGCCGGCATGGGCCTGGCCGTGGCCGATTATGACTGCGACGGATGGTTCGACATCTTCAAGACTAACTTCGCGGATGATACCTGCAATCTATACCACAACAACGGCGACGGAACCTTCAACGATCTCACATTCGCTTCAGGCGTTGGAATCAACAATAGCTATGTTGCCTGGGGATGCGGCTTCATTGACTACGACAATGATGGCTGGCAGGATATCGTTCAGATCAATGGACATGTGTATCCGGAGATCGATAAGTATAACTTCGGCCAGAAATTCAAGAATCCCCGCTTGGTATATCGCAATCTGTGCAATGGCCACTTCAAGGATGTTTCAACAGAGATGGGACCCGGCATCAGCGAACATTTTTCCAGTCGCGGCGCGGCGTTTGGAGACTACGACAACGACGGCGATATGGATATCCTCATCCTGAATATGAACGATCCCCCGTCTCTGCTTCGCAACGACGGAGGCAACAAACAGAACTGGATCAAGATCAAACTTGTGGGTACAAAATGCAATCGAACTGCAATCGGCGCGCGTGTTCGGGTCACGACGGGCAAGCATACTCAGATGGACGAAGTGCATAGCGGAACAAGCGTCATGTCGCAAAGCGACCTTCGCCTTCACTTCGGCCTGGGTAAAGCAGAAACCGTCGATCTGATCGAAGTAAAGTGGCCGACCACTCAAAAGATCGAGCGATTTACGCAGGTCAAGGCGAATCAGATACTCACCATCCGCGAGGGTGAAGGCGTCGTTTCGACCTTTAAGCCGAGAACCGCGTAGCACCCTTCCGCGAAGCACACGATCTTATTTTTCGAATCTCTGCGGACTACTTCTTCAGCAGCGCGTCTATGCCAGCCTGCGCGATTTGTTCGTCTATCTCTGACTTGGCGCCGCTAGCCGCAATACCGCCAAGGACATGGCCACTGACTTTGATCGGCAACCCACCCTGATTGGGAAAGAATTGCGGAAACGCCAGTACCTCGACATTGCCCTTCTTGACCGCATCGGCACCATCCTTGGACGGACTTCCATAAAAGGCCGCGTGGCGAGCCTTCTTCTGAGCAAAGTCGAGAGTGTTAAGCGCAGCGCCATCGCCCTTTTCTAGAAACAGCAAATTGCCGCTCTCGTCGACAACACAGATGGTCACCTCCACGTTGAGTTCCTTGGCCTTTGCTTCCGATGCGGCGACCATCGTCTTGATCGCTGCGAGACTCAGGTACTGCTTGCTTGGAAGTTCGGTTGCCTGCATTGCCATCAGAGGAAGAAGCAACGCGGAGAGTAGCTTGAACATGGATAGAGCTCCGTTGAGATGTAAATTAGCGTGGCCAATTCAAAATATCACGTCGGCCAGCATCGCCGATCAAGCCTCCGTCATTCTCATCGCGCCGCGGGCGGAACAGACGGTCCCTGCGGTAGCACCTGGAACTGCTTGACCTCCCGCCGCTGTTCTTCGATTGCAGCAGCTTGCCGCTTTTCGATCTCGTCATGCAAGACAAATTCCTCTTTAGCCTTTGTCTTCTCGCCAGTGCGATCGTAAGCCACCCCCAGTCGATAATGCGCCTCAGCCAATTGCGGATTGGCCTCAATCGCCTTTTCGTACAGCCCAATCGCATCTTCATATTTTCGCTGGGAAGAACGAAGAATCCCAAGCTGCAGATAACCATCAGCACACTTGTTATCGATGGTCACAGCTTTCGTAAGCAGCGTCTCAACCTGTTGCAATGCCAGAGGGTCTGCTGACTGTTGTTGCCGCTTCCAAACCGCCATGGCGTAGAAGTAGTTCGCGAGAGAATTGCCCGGCTGATCCTGCGCGAACCGCGCCAGCTTCTGCTCGACGCACGCCAGCGAGTCAGGCGCCGCCATCTCGATCTTGCCCATGAAGATATATGGTTCCGAATCCGAAGGATTCAGGTCCGAAGCCTCGCAAAGACGCGCGGCGGCCTCGTCGTATCGTGCGCTGGCGAAGAGAGCTGTGCCCAATGCGGTAAGCAGACGAGCGGACTTTGGATAAGCACCGGCTCCCTTCCGGAAGACCTGCTCGGCTTGCCAGACGGCGCGATGAAGCAATAACTCGGAGCCCCATGCAAAGTAGTTATCCTCGCTCGGATCTAGGCGAACTGCCTGCTCCAGTTCATGCACGGCTGCCAGCGGATCAGCCAGCTTCTCGTCTAGCTCCCCTGCAAGGCGATGATAGTCAGCGACCTCCTCGGCCGCGAGCAGTTTTTGAATATGCTCTCTGGCACGCTGAAAATCTCCGACTTCCTTCAGAGCCCGCGCCAGGTCATACTCGTTCCCATGATCGGATGGATTGATCTCATATGCCGCACCAAAAAGGGGAATCGACTCGTGGTAGCGTGCGGCGCGAAAATAGAATTCGCCTAACTGATGATTCGCCGCAAAGCTTCGGGGATCGTTGGCAAGCTCTGCGCGCAGCCTGCCCTCAGCCTGATCCGATTCGATCGAATTCGGTGTAGCCGGCGTGACGCTATGATGTTCTGCTTCGGGTTTGAGAGTGAGCGCTTCCCGGGTGAGCGCTTCGCTCGTACGCAGACTTGAATCCGATCCGTGACCTCCCACAGCAGTCCAATCGGTGACACCTGCAACTGTGAAATTCGGCGCGTCGGCGAATTCCATTGCGTTGACGGGAGCGGACAAATCTTCAAGAACAAGTTTGACCTGCTTCACCTCGTCCGCCGATGTGGCAGAGACAGAAGTAGAATGACTGCGAAGCCGTGATTTTTGCGCAATGAGAGTGTAGTCGCCAACTTTCAGCGAATGAAACTCAAAGGAGCCGCTGGCATCCGTCGTAGTCTCAACCGCGCCCGGAACACTGGATCGCTCGAGCCGCACGAATACATCGGGGATATGCCTGCCCGCCGAGTCAACCACTGCGCCGGAGATCGAGACTCCGTCAGATGGTAGAGGAGACGCGCTCTGCCCCATTGCAGCAGGCCAACCCATTAGCGCTGCGACAAGCCCCAGGGCGATTCGAAGACAGATCGCTACCCAGGGGCCACGCAACGAACGGAGCCGCATCAACCCCCTAACGTCGAAATCCGAGTTCCCTGCCCCAGGATTTGAACCACAGCGTATGGTCACGTTGTTACCCGCAACCGCGCCTTCCATAACGAAAAGGCCGGTTGATCCAAGATAACAATCTCATCCTATGTCCGCAATTGTGTGAAGCGGCGACGATTGCGGTTGCGGACTGTCGACGGCTCGCCGCTTCACGTGAGACTTCTTCTGACCTCTCCCAGAGACTCTAGCGGAAACGGCAGTGCGATTCTCGCGCAATTGCGGCCATTCGCCTTGGCAAAATAAAGCGCCTTATCGGCCTCTTTCAAAAGCTGATTTGCAGTCAATTCATTTCCCCAATGACTACTCGTGAGCACGCCGATGCTCAGAGTTACAGATAGGGGGCCACTAGAAGTTTCGATAGTGCGCCCAGCCACGACCGAACGTATCTCTTCCGCTCGCTTTTCAGCGAGATTTGCATCGCGTCCCGTCAGCAAAAGTAGAAACTCTTCCCCACCGTATCGGCCGACCATATCGTAGGATCGAACCGACTTCGCAAGACGCGTAGCAACGCTTTGAAGGACTTCGTCGCCCACAAGATGACCATAAACATCGTTGACTCGTTTGAAATGATCCAGATCGCAGATAAGGATCGTTACAGCTCCGTTCTCCCTGCGGGCACGCGCCAGTTCCCGGTCGAAATCAGAGACAATCGAGCCTCGATTCCAGAGCCCGGTCAGAAAATCGTGCGTCGCCTTGTATCGCATCTCCTCTCGCGCCTCAACGAGCTTGTCTTCCAGGTCCAGAATGCGCACACCCGTTCGCAAGCGAGCCTTCAACTCTTCTGTATTGCAAGGTTTGATGAGATAGTCATCGGCGCCGGCTTCCAATCCAAGAACTACATCCTCGCTACTCTGCTTTGAGGTCAGCAGTGTGATATAGACGTAACGGCTGTCATGCCTGCTGCGTACGTTTCGGCAGACACCTGGCCCATCCAGTTCCGGCATCATCCAGTCAATAAGCGCAAGTCTCGGGCAATCAGCCTCGGTCAGTATTTCAGCAGCCTCGCGTCCGTTTGCGGCGGTCACAACCTCATATCCGCTGCGCTCCAGCACCCTCTCCATCAATCGCCTCGAAACTAAATCGTCATCAGCTATCAGGATCTTCATCTTGCGGCCCCCTGACACAGCGACTGCAGGAAAGTAAGCACATTCCCCATTTCCTGCTCCAGCTGATCTAGAGCCTTTCCCGCCTTCGAGAACTCGCGTTGATCTGCGAACTTTTCGATGGAGGACGCTGTCTGACACGGAGTCGTCGCACCTAGATTCGCAAGTGCCCCTCGTAACGTATGGCCAGCTCTCATCAATCCTTCCGCATCGCCTTTGGCAAACGCCGTTCGTGCCGCCGAAAGCTGTATCGGATATTCCTTCCGAAATACTTCCGTTAACTCTGAAAGAAATTCGACATCGCCGCCGATCCGTTCCATGAGGTCGGTCTCATCTACCCATTCGCCGGTCGGAGCGACCTTCGGAGTTTCGCCAATTTGCGATGCAGGCAGGTTGGCAGCGACACTGTCCAGTATCTCATCCAACTCATGCTGACGAATCGGCTTGGAAATATAACCATCCATCCCGGCCGCCATGCATTTCTCTCGATCGCCCTTGATCACCATGGCTGTCAGCGCAACCACAGGCTGATGGTTCCCGGTCACCTTCTCCATCTCGCGCAGCGCTATCGTCGCTGCAATGCCATCCATCTCGGGCATCTGCACATCCATCAAAATCAAGTCGTATGAGTCCTTCGCCAAGGCATCTAGTGCTTCCCTGCCATTGCCTGTCACTTTGACAAAGTGGCCTCGTTTCTCGAGCAGCCGCGTCGCCAGCAATTGATTGACAGAGTTGTCTTCCGCAAGCAACACTCGTAGCTTCCTGAATGGTTCCAACCGATTGGCGATGGCAACATTGCTAATCATCGGAACTTGTTCAGGATGCTCTTTGGCGCCAATCACGCGGATCAGAGCGTTTCGCAGTTCAAGCTGTCGGACCGGCTTCAACAGGTTCGCGGCAACACCCAACTCTTCACAGCGCTGCGAGTCTCCTCTTTGAGCACCTGAGCTCAACATCATGATAGTCGAAGCAACCAGCGCAGGCTTGGACCGGATACGCTGCACGAGATCGAACCCGTCCATCTTTGGCATATGCATGTCCGTGAGAATCAATTCAAATGGCTCACCGTCTTCATAAGCTGCCATAACTTTATAGAGCGCCTGCTCTCCGTCTTCAACGGTGGTCGGCCTCATCTTCCAGTGACGCAACAGCCCGTCGAGGATTCTGCGGTTCGTCCGGTTATCGTCGACAATCAACACCTTCACGCCATGCAACAGTTCCGGTTGACCAAGAATCGTTGGGTTCGACACTCTTTGGAGTGCTTCATTGACATGAATCGTGAAATGAAATTGAGAACCTTGGCCAACCTGACTCTCGACCCAGATCTGCCCGCCCATCATTTCAACCAGCCGGCGTGAGATGGTCAAGCCAAGACCAGATCCTCCAAATTCACGGGTAGTCGACGTATCAGCCTGCGCAAAGGACTCGAAGATGAGCTTGATCTTTTCGGGAGCGATGCCGATTCCAGTGTCGGATACGACAAAGTGCAGAATCGTTTCCTCTTCATTCTTCTTGACAAGTGTGGCCTTCAAACTTACTTCGCCGTGCCGGGTAAACTTGATGGCATTTCCAATGAGATTGACCAGAACCTGCCGCAAACGAGCCGAGTCACCGCGCACAGTATCGGGAACATCCGGAGCAACTTCGCATAGAAGTTCAAGGGATTTTTCGTCTGCTTTCAGAGCCAAAGTCTTGAGTGTCGACTCCATGCAATCGTGAAGATCGTAATCCTCATCTTCCAATTCGAGCCGGCCAGCTTCTATCTTCGAAAAATCCAGAATCTCATTGATCACATGCAGCAGCGAATCAGCCGAGAGTTTTACCGTTTCCAGACACTCGCGCTGTTCCAGCGTCAACTGGCTTTCGAGCACCAGGTCTGTCATGCCGATCACGCCGTTCAATGGAGTCCGAATCTCATGACTCATATTCGCAAGGAACTCGCTCTTCGCGCGGCTGGCGGCCTCTGCATCTTGCTTTGCCTTCTCCCGTTCCCGCTCCATCTGCTTGCGCTCAGTCACGTCGTGCACAAAGGCGGCGAACAGACGTTTCTGACCATGATGAACCGCCGATAGGGTCATCTCAACGGGAAACTCCGTCCCATCGCGCCGGACCCCAATCGCTTCAAGCCGCTTGTGTATCGAATCAGCGCTTCCGGACGACAAGAGTTCATCCAATGACTGATTCCCCTCAGAGTTCCGGTCTTGCAAAATGAACCTCGATGCCAGTTTCCCTATCGCTTCCGCACGAGACCGTCCAAACGTAGCCTCAGCCTGAGCGTTCCATTCGGTAATCGCACCGTCAGAATCGATGCCGATGAAGGCATCAAACGCTGTCTCGACAATCAGCCTATAGCGCTCCTCACTCGACTCAAGCGCGAGGGTCTGAAGGGAGAATCTCCGATCGACAATCGACGTAATGAAGACAAGCCCCAGAATCACAAGCGTCGCAATGAGAATGCACGCCAGCCCGAGATCGGAAATCTTGATGGCGTGAGAATAGCTGGCAGCTTGCTGAACTTCGGGCATGAAACTGACAGCCGCCATCCCTACATAATGCATCACAGGGATTGCAGCCCCCATCACGACAGCACAGGCGAGTTTGCGCCAACCCCAGGTGCTGAGTTGATCGCGCAAAAGATAAGTCAACCACAGGGCCACAAACGAGATCACAATCGCCAGAGCGACCGAAAGCCAAACCAGCCCCCAGGAATAACTGCACATCGCTTGTAGACGCATAGCTTCCATGCCGATGTAGTGCATCGAAGCGATGCCTGCGCCCATGAAGATACTTCCGCCGGCCGCCTGAAGAAGTCCCATCTTTTCCCGGCTGACCACGAAGAGCGCGATTCCAGAGGCGAACACGGCCGCAAGGAGCGAGAGCAACACAGTCGGCCAATCATACTCAACCGGAACCGTCATGCGAAATGCCAGCATTCCAATGTAATGCATCGACCAGATCCCAATCCCCATGGCGAATGCGCCGCCGCTCAACCATGCCAGACGCGCCCCGCCGCGAGCGCTCGTCACGCGGCCTCCAAGATCGAGTGCCGCGTACGCTGCCAGCATTGCGATCAATACGGATAATGCAACGAGTCGATAGTCATAGGTACCGCCGAGTGCCAAAGTGGACATTGTCGTGCTCCCTCATTGAAAGTGCCGGATGAAAATCAAATATTGATTGATAACGCCAAGATTCGTCAGCATGTACGGAGTTCAGCTCACCGAGATCACACCTTCTGCAAGCTTCAATCGTTCGCGCGCACGCTGACTTAGCCATTCGCGAGTCCAAATAGCCACAAGAAAGCTAAGCAGCGTAACAGATATCAGAAGCAGCATGAAATGTTGTGTCAGCCAGATGCGCATAATGGCATAGGAGGAGATGTTCCCGACGTGATAGGTCGCAACATCCACGGGATAGGACTCGAAGGCCGAATTGCGCAGGAGACTGACAGAATAGGCAATGTCGCCCGAATGAGACCTGTCGAGCAGAACGGTCGCAAATGCGTCCGCGGAAGTATTGTCTTTGAGAGCAATCACAACGATGGATCGATCCAGCGATGACGGCGACTTGATTTCCTCGATCAGTGCGTCCGGCATTCCGCTCGCGTTAGACGGCAGTTCCGGCTTTACAGGATCTTTGTTGAGTTTGGACCACCACCGCGCAGGCATCGCCTCCAGGGAAGATAGAACCGTGATCACATCCTGCTTTTTTTCGAGATGAATTCCATCCGATTCGAAGGCAACGGGAAGAATCGCATTTAGCGACCGGAATGCTGGTTGGCTGGCAATCGTACCGAGAACAAGATAGTCGCGATCGGAGCGGACGACCGCATTCGGACCATCGACTGTAACTCCAAGTGCTGGGTAGCCCGTCTGCGCTCCAAAATGGCTCATGAGATGCAAATACAGGGATACCTCGTCTGTGCTTGGGGTCTCTGGAAGTACCACGGTTGTCTCAGACAGGTCAGCCATTTGCGTAAATGGAAATCCGGCGTCCGCAAACAGCTCAAGATTTGGCATGCTTGTCCACGACGCGAGCCCGTGCGTATCCAACGACGATTTGCAAAGAATCTCACCCTGCGGATTAGCCGATGCAGGGTTCTGAGTAGGTGCGTGATTCGCCGGAATAAAATCGAAATTGAAAAGAATCGTATTACCGAACGGCCTTAGATTTGCCACTGGAAGCAGGATCGTGCGTTGCCGATCGACAAAGTCCGTACCAGGAAGCAGTTCTATTTCATTGATCAGCGTACCGTTTACAACTACCCGCAATGCTGACCCTGGTGCTGCCTGTAGAGCGTTATATCGGTAGTCAAGATGAAGCTTGAGATTCTCCCGTTCGCCGTAAAACAGGTCCGGCGGAAGATGGAAATAAACAGGAACTGGAGTCGAACCATCGGTCCGCAGAGATTGCTGTAACTGGCAACTCGCCAACGGAGCTGCTCTGTTGGTGGGCATCCATCGCGGCGCGTCCCCTTTGCTGCGGCCCAACGGCATTGTCAGATCTGGAATATGCATTGTATCGCCTACCAATGGCAAGCCCTGCGCCGGATTTGCCGGAGTAGCGCGCTTGGTAAGCGAGAGTGTACGGGCAGCGCTCAGCAGTTGCTGATCGTCATCGCCTGCGATCACGAGAATGCTTCCAAGAGAATCTGTTGGATTACTCCTGAGCGCAAGTATCGGACCAGAACCAACCGGAATACGAAGCGAGCTGGGCAGTGTCGATCGATTGGCAGAGAAAAGGATCGCGTTCCCTGGAGGAATCGTCCCAATTGAAACGCCAAAACGTACGGGCTTCGAGCCTGCCAGCAAACCGAGCCAGGACGCGATGGCGCCAGATGCCTGTAGCGTCTTCAGACTCGGCTGAGAAAGGAAAACAATGGGAACTGTCGTCGAACTCTGAAGATCACTATCGAAGATCGGCAACGGCAATTGACTGAGATCATTTTGCCATTGCAGCCGGTCACTGTCGACCTCCAAGGCGGATCCGGGGCTGATACGGCAGAGAATGTGCGCTCGAGCCTCTTCTTCGCGTTGCATGATTCCACTTCCCGCAAACTCGAACACAAGGCTGTTGGTACGCAGCAGAAGGTCCGAAGGAACAGCAATCCTGGCCTCGGCAAAACCTGCCCCAGGATCGGTTGAATGCGTGGGCTGAAGCACCCCGATCCTTGTGCCATTCAGGTTGATTGCCAGTGAACCGGAATGCGTATCCAGTGCCGGATCGAAGCTGTAAATCAACTTGAGCGTGGCCTGCCTGGGAACCAGCGTATAGGGCAGCGTGAAACCCACCGAAGAGTACGAGTGAGGGCCCCGCATTTCTACGGGTTGAGTTAAGCCCATATCCTGAAGGCTCAACACTTGAACATTCGCCGTCGTGCTCGGCTCTGAAGCTGAAGACTCATCACTCCCGGACACTGCAACAGCGGATGGAATCACTTTCTGAGCTTCTGCACCTCCATACGCATCGACCGATGGCTTCCCGGCTGGAGTAGCTCCGAAAAGGTGGCAGGAAGAACCGAGGAATACCATCAGCAGCAACATCGCGGCAGTCTGTGCAGCGTGCGATTTTGCGGCCCTTCGCTTTTCAGGGAAAAAGTCTCTGCATATCTGGTATATCCCGTACCGGGAGAGGCTGATAACTCGCGCCAGACTCCGAAGCGGGCGATCGACTTCTTTCGATTCGAGGGAAGATATCCAGGCATCCGCGCGCGAGTAGAGAGCCCTTGTAAGTGTCTCCTGCTCCGCAATCGTCGGCACAAGAAACGCCAGGCGAACCTCTCCGGGATCTAACGCGACGACTCTCGCGCCTATCTCAGCATCTCCTGCATGTTCCGGGAACGCGACTCGAAGAGACTCGCCAACGACGAACCTTGAACTCCCCTGTAATTGGACCGAAGCTCCCCCAACCGACATATCACTCGAAATACAGTCTATCCGGCTTCCATCGAGCATCGAGATCCTCATGGGAATCCGCGCCTCGATTCGAACGGATGTTCTTCTTTGCTTCTGTTCGTGGGCAACCGCCGCCGCAACGCCAAGGATCACAATATTGAACACTATCCAGACAAGGTTCATGATCACAGTGCCAGGGTGTTGCGCATCCGTAACCAGCAATCGATAGGGAGCAACCAGAAGGCCGACGACATTAATGAAAAGCATCCATCGAGTCGGTGTCGCGATCTTACTATCGAAATGTGTCTGACTTAGAGTGCTTCCTTTATCCGTAACATTGAACTTACCCAACTTAGGGTTGACCAGGGCAAGCAGAGTGGGCGCAAGGATGTACGGAGCCAGTACGGACTCATAAATCTCATTCCAGAACGAATGTCGATGGCGGCCCTGGATACGCGAGTTCGTAAGACTCGACAAGATGAGATGCGGAATAGCGTATGCCAGAATCGCCAGCCAATATCCAGGAATAATCGTCCGGCCTATCAGCATGTAAACCAGCGGCGCGCCCAGAAACACCAGCCGCGGCACCGCGTACAGAAAGTGAATCATCGCGTTCAGGTAACAAAGACGCTGCGTAAACTTCATACCGCGCGCCAGCAGCGGATTGTCCGTCCGGAAGATCTGGATCATGCCGCGCGCCCAGCGAATACGCTGCCCGATATGTGCCGCCAGAGTCTCAGTGGCAAGACCCGCCGCTTGCGGAATGTTGATATAAGCGGTGTTATAGCCAAGTTTCTGCATCCGCAGCGAAGTGTGCGCGTCTTCGGTCACAGTCTCGGTCGCAATTCCTCCCACTGCCTCGAGTGCGGAACGACGAATCAGCGCGCAGGAACCGCAGAAGAAAGTGGCATTCCAGAAGTCATTGCCGTCCTGGATGATGCCGTAGAACAACGCCGCTTCATTCGGGATCGTCTTGTATTGCAGTAGATTGCGCTCGAACGGGTCGGGAGAATAGAAGTGATGCGGAGTCTGCAGCATGCCCAGATTCCGATCCACCAGCATCCATCCCAGCGTCATCTGCAGAAAGCTGCGCGTCGGAACGTGATCGCAGTCAAAAATGCTGACATACTCCGAACTCATTGTCGTCAACGCGTGATTGATATTGCCGGCCTTCGCATGTTTGTGTTCAACGCGCGTGACATAGCCAATACCCGCTTCCCTGGCAAATTCGCGGAAATCCTCGCGCGTGCCGTCATCAAGGATGTACACGTGCAACTTTTCAGGAGGATAGTCGATGTTATGAGCTGCCAGGCTTGTATATCTGACCAGGGACAAAGGCTCATTGTAAGTTGGGATCAATACATCGACATGGGGCCATAGACTCTCGTCGTTCGGCATCGGAACGGGGACTCGTTTCAAAGGCCACGCTGTCTGCATGTAGCCCAACACCATAATCAGCATGGTGTATACCTCAGCCGACATAAGAATGAGCATTAAAACGGAATCGATGCTCAGTCTATGGTTCGATTCGTCGGAGAAATACTCGATCAATACGCGAAAACGCCACCAGCCGTATCGAAACGTCGCCGTCATCGATATCGACATAAGTGCGAATGTGGTGATCTGCGAACTGGAATATCGATTTACTCCAAGCGCCAGGAATAGACAAACAACCCCGAGGACGGCTTGCTTCGGCCAACTTAGATCAAGGCTGATCAGTTGAAATACAAGAAACGCGGTGAGGAGCAGCACCAGTATTCGAAACAGACGCGTGCCGAAGCTGTTTTGAGACACACCCATATTTGGTATTCTTCGGCTATGTTAACGTGCCTAAAGTTTGCAAATCGCATTGTTTTTGTGCCGCTTGGTTACTTTAGTTTATTGACAGAAGCACTACTCCCGATATAAAGGCGGCTAAATCCAGCACCTCCGCGATCCTGAAAATGATGCCGCCACCCCTTCCGCAGACGCCGAAGTCTTAAAAACTATCTTTGTTCCAACTGGATAATCGAAGAGTAAACAGTCAATGCGCTGAAGTCTCCAGGCGAAGCCAACCGTGACACAGTTCGCTCGCCTTACGTACCGCCAGATAGAAGTAAAAGGATCGCACATGTGGTTATCATGAAATTGGAATAGTCTCGCACGATAATCTCGAACGAGTGATGTTTCTTCTGTCAGCGAGAATCATTCGATCATCGGACAAAGGTCTTATGCCGAAATCGCCCATCGAGTACGGCAATCAAGGCCCATCCATCCCTGCGCGATTCCGCGCCTTGAATATGGCTCTCTTGGCGTTGTGTCTATTTCTCCCAGGGTGCAATTGGTTGCAATCCAGGAGTAGGCCCACCATCGAGTTCACCCGGATTCCGCATGCCGACGAGGGAGGGCCGATCAAAATGGAAGATATCGAGGGCCGCGTGACCGGTCAGCGTCCCGGACAGCAGATCGTGCTGTATGCCAAGGCTGGCACCTGGTGGGTGCAACCGTTTTCCTACCAGGCGCTCACGAAGATTGGAACAGACTCCACATGGAAGTCCTCCACGCATCTCGGAACCGAATACGGCGCTCTTTTGGTTGACGGGGGATATCATCCCAGCGCAACGGTCAGTGCCCTGCCAGTTATCGGCGGCCAGATTGTCGCCGTGGCAACCGTGAAAGGTCTACCGGCCGCGGTGCCAGTTCAAAAGTCACTCCAGTTCAGCGGATACGAGTGGAAAACACGCTCCGTTTCAAGCGATCGCAACGGGGCCGCAAGCGAATACGACCCCGCTAACGCGTGGACCGACTCAAAGGGCCTTCTGCATCTTCGGATTTCAAAGAAATCGGATCACTGGCTATGTTCAGAGGTCGCGCTCACGCGAAGCTTTGGATACGGCACCTATAGCTTCACCGTACGAGACAACTCTCACCTTGAACCTGCCGCAGCTCTCAGCCTGCTGACGTGGGATGAACAGGGAGCCGAACAAAACCATCGCGAGATGGATATCGAAATCAGCCAATGGGGCGACCCGAAAAACAAAAACGCAGGCTTCGTCATCCAGCCTTACTTTGTTCCGGAAAATGTGTCGAGATTCATCGCTCCACCAGGGCCGATAACTTATTCACTGCAATGGAAACCGGGACAGGCATCCTTTCAGGCCGTTCGCGAAGGAGCCGCGAACTCGCAAGCCAAGCCCATTGCGAGCCAGGTATTCACAGCCGGTGTTCCTTCGCCCGGCACAGAGTCCGTTCAAATGAATTTTTGCGATTTCGGCTACTCCAAGGTTCCCCTCCAAAAAGAGGCGGAGGTAGTTATTGAGAAGTTCCAATACCTTCCGTGAAGTCGCGCACCGACGTCGCATTCTGCGAGATGGGCTAGCAGCGTTGCTCGTGGCCGCCTGCATCCTTAGCCCGGCACGTGCACTCGATCCCGGCAAAGAGATAGCTCAGTACGTGCGGGATTACTGGAACTCTGCCAACGGATTCCCCGGAGGCCCCGTTAACTCCATCGCGCAAACCTCCGATGGATATCTCTGGGTCGCCACCGACAAGGGATTGGTCCGATACGACGGCATATCCTTCCTGCCCATGCAACTCTTGAACTCAGCCGCGCAACCGGTCACTCGCGCACTCGAACTAGCAACGGATAGCGCAGGCGCCTTATGGCTTCGCGATCAAAGCCTGACCGCGCTGCGCTATCAGGGAGGCAGTTTTGAGGACGTGCTGGCGAGCCCCGGCGTCGCTGGACTTCAAATCACTGCAATGTCGCCGGGCTACTCTCGGGAGATCCTGTTCACCACGCTGGGTAACACCGTCTTCCACTACACTGACCGCGGTCTCCAATCGATCGCTTCACCATCCATGCAATCCTCCGGGCCCACACTTTCGATGGCCCGGACCTCTGACGGCAAAGTCTGGCTCGGCACGCGCGACGAGGGATTGTTCTACGTGGACAAGGAACGTGTGGTTCCCTTCACCGAAAGTCTGCCCGACAGGAAGATCAATTGCCTCCTGCCCGGGAACGCAGGAGCCTTGTGGATTGGAACCGACAATGGACTGGCGTTGTGGGATGGAGCAAAGATTTCCTCCAAACCGATTCCGCCGCAGTTGAGCCACCTGCCCATTCTGGCGTTAGCCAGGGATCGCGATTCGAATCTGTGGATCGGCTCCAGTGAAGGGCTATTTCGCTTGAACGTAGATGGTGTCTCCTCGCAGCAAACGACCGGAAATCGTCAGAACACCGCCATCACAGCGCTCTTTGAAGACCGCGAGGGCGACCTCTGGGTTGGAGATTCGCAAGGCCTGGAACGCATTCGGGACAGCGTCTTTTCGACCTATTCCCTCAGCCAGGGACTCCCATCCCAGAGCGGCGGTCCTATCTATGTCGATGCATCTTCCCATGCCCAGGTAGCTCCAGTCTGGGTAGCTCCATCCGATGGCGGCCTCTATCAAATCGCATCCGGAAAGATCGAGCGGATCAAGTGTCCAGGCCTCGGTAACGACATCGTCTATTCCATCGCCGGGGACAAAGACGAGGTATGGATCGGACGCCGTCTGGGCGGTTTGACACGCCTTTCCATGCGCAACGGCGCTTGCGCAACTCAAACCTACACCCACGCCACTGGACTCGCCCAGAACAGCGTTTCCTCTGTTTACAAAAGCCGGGATGGAGATGTTTGGGCAGGAACCTTCAGTGGCGGCGTCAGTCGCCTCAGGGACGGCAATTTCACCACCTATACCGATGCGAACGGTCTGGGTTCCAATACAGTCTCATCGATCGCCGAGAGTCCGGATGGAGCGATGTGGTTCGCTACCTCCGGAGGGCTGAGCACGCTCTCCAATGGCCGTTGGAGAAACTATACGGCGCGGGATGGTCTGCCTTCCGAGGAAGTGACTTCTCTTCTCGATGACTCCAGCGGCGCGTTGTGGATCGGCACAGCAAATGGCCTCGCATTCCTGTCCTCGAACCACATTCACCAGGTCTTCGACGAGCAAGGCCCTCTGCGCGAACCGATTCTAGGCATCGCCATCGACCGGTTGGGTTCTCTATGGCTTACAACCTCCAGCCATATACTCAGACTAAGTCGAGCCGCGGCTTTAAGCGGACAGGTCCACGAGAGCGATATCCGCGAATTCGGTATCTCGGACGGTCTGCAAAGCACCGAAGGAGTAAGGCGCGACCGCTCCGTTGTTGAGGACCAACGCGGACGGATTTGGTTTTCCATGAACCGTGGCATATCTGTCGTCGATCCTGGTCGCGGAATCAACAAGCCGGCTCCTGCAATTGCCCACATTGAAGCAGTCTCCGTCGACGGCAATCCGGTCGCGCTGCAAGACTCAATCAGCATTCCCGCCAGACCGCAGCGCATTACGATAAGCTATGTCGGCCTGAGTCTCGCGACTCCCGACCGGGTTCGCTACCGCTACAAGCTTGAAGGATTTGATCGAGGTTGGAGCGAGCCTGTCAGTACGCGACAGGTTGTGTACACCAACCTAGGTCCGGGCCCCTACCGCTTCCGCCTGTCGGCCTCCGGCAGTGACGGCCCATGGAACGGCGCAGATGCCACGCTCTCGTTCCGCATTGAACCGGCGCTTTGGCAGACGCTGTGGTTTCGATTGGCCTGCGCAGTGGCTGCGATCTTCCTGGTGTGGCTTTTCTATCTCTTCCGAATGCGGCAAATCACACGCCAACTGAATGTACGCTTCGAAGAGCGGCTTTCGGAACGAATGCGGATCGCACAAGAGTTGCACGATACTCTGCTTCAGGGTTTTCTCAGCGCCTCGATGCAACTGCATGTTGCGGATGAGCAAGTGCCTGATACTTCCCCTGCGAAGCCGCTTCTCGGCCGGGTTCTACAACTCATGAGACAGGTCACCGAAGAGGGTAGAACAGCCCTTCAAGGTCTTCGCTCATCCTCCCGCGACAGTCGCGATCTGGAGCGATCCTTGTCCTCCGTTCCTGAAGAACTCGCTCTTGAGCAGAAAGCTGCCTTCCGCATTATCGTCGATGGTCCTGTCCGTCCACTGCATCCGTCTGTCCGCAACGAAATCTATCTGATCGGCCGCGAGGCGTTGCTGAACGCTTTCCGCCACGCACGGGCATCCAATATTGAGGTACAAATGGACTATTCCATTGGACATTTGCAGATGACTGTCCGTGATGACGGATGCGGCATCGACCCGAAAGTCGTGGAATCTGGACGCGACGGGCATTGGGGCCTTCCCGGGATGCGCGAGCGCGCCGGCAGGATTGGGGCCAAACTAAAAGTATTGAGCCGTTCCGCGGCCGGAACCGAGGTGGAGTTGACCGTCCCGCGCCACATCGCGTATCAACTCGATAATCAAGGCGGAATCCTCAAACGAATGTACCGGCTTTTTCTTAAAAATACCTGGAGAAAGAACTCTGGAGGCGATCGACGAATATGACAGAGACGATAGCGGAAAAACTTTCGATCAAGGTGATGTGCGTGGATGACCACCCTCTCGTTCGGGAGGGAATCGCCACAGTCATCCGGAGCCAACCCGACTTGGACCTCGTAGCAGTAGCGCCGAATGGCCATACCGCCATCCAGCTTTATCGGGAACAGAAGCCGGACGTCGTCCTCATGGACCTGCGGCTTCCCGACATCAGCGGAATCGATGCCATGATCGCGATCCGAGCCGATTTCCCCGATGCAAAGATCATCATTCTGACCACCTTCGAAGGCGACGTGGAAATCAGGCGCTCGCTGGAATCCGGAGCCCGCGGATACATGCTCAAGACCGCGCCTCCAAAAGAGCTTGTGGAGGCGATTCGCATGGTGCACGCCGGTAGAAGACGGATTCCCTCCGAATTAGCCAACGCTCTGGCAGAACACGTCAGCGACGAATCGCTCAGTGACCGCGAGATCCAGGTCCTGCGGCAAGTTGCGAACGGAAAAGGAAACCGCGAAATCGGAGAGATACTCTTCATCTCCGAAGAGACCGTCAAAGCTCACCTCAAGCACATCCTGGAGAAACTCGACGCCGATGATCGCACCCAGGCCGTCACCATCGCACTCCGCCGCGGAATCATGCACCTATAGCGGGCCCTGCGCGATCATGCGTAAGAGTCTCGTACCAAGACAAACTCCCTGCCACCCCGGCCCACCCGCGTCCTTCCCATCCGCAGGCCAGCCGTTCAGTCCCCTTCCTTCCTTATCCTCGCGGAAGTTGCCGATTCAATTTCGCTATTGATTTCCGCTCCGACCAGGATCATCAGCCCTGTGATATAGAACCACGTCAACAAAATAATGACGGCGCCGAGGGAACCATATGTCACCGAGTAACTATTGAAAAAGCTGAGGTAGATTCGTAGAGCCAGCGACGCGATCAACCAACCGAGAATCCCGAAGGCTCCTCCTGGAGTGAGCCAACGCCAGCGGCGAGTCTTGATGTCAGGAGCCCAATAGTAGATGACCGCAAAGGAAAGCACCAGCAAAGCGGTTGCAATCGCCCAGGCGATGAGTCTCGCCATAATCGCTGTCGCCGCCGTCAACGCGCGATTGGTGATTTGATGCGAGATAAATGCCGCAACGAAGTCCCCGCCGAGCATTGCGCATAAGACAAGCGTCATGATTATGGTCAGAATGATCGTGAGCGCGATGGCATAAAGGCGAGCAGCAAGATACGATCGATTCTCTTTCACCTTATACACAGTGTTCAGCGAGTCCTGAATCGCCGAGACACCGGCGGAAGCGGACCAGATAGCGGCAATCAGTCCAAATGTCAGTTTGCCGCGCGTCGCGTTGGCCGTCGTCTCATTGAACGTCTCCAATACGGTGCCCAGCGCTTGTGTGGGAATGACCAGCGCAAGATAGACGAGGATTCTATCGTAGAACTGGCTCGCAGACCGGGCGACCAGTCCAAGGATCGAACTGGCACTGAAAAGAGTCGGAAACAGAGCAAATAAAAAATAGAAGCCAAGTTCTGCGGCTCGACCGAAAAGGCGATCTGCCAATATAGACTCCCAGGTACGCTTCGCAACCGTACCGGCAGGCACTCCATCCAGACTCCAGAGGGAGCGAAGCGGCGTACGGGAGACGAAATCCCAAATCTGCTGCTGGCGCATGAAAATCCTGTCCTTGGATTGGGTGACGTCGATGGCGAGTCTTCCCAGGTTGCTCCTCCATTCATATTGCTGACTAGATGGATGCGGAATTACGAATCCCAGGCAGCATAACCCGGCGTAAAGAAATGCATAATTGAGTGTGAAATCTTGCTGCTGCGATGAAGCACGAGCCATAAGCTAACAAGCTGCATGGCGGAAACAAACCGTTGTCGCATTTTTGCATCTAAGAGCACATGGTTCAGAGTTGCCTAACTTCAACAGTCAGGGGCCTAATCCCTGTTCCTGCTCGACCAAGCATCCGAGTTCCTCGGCGCAGATACAACATCTTTCGATGTTTCTTTGCTTTCTTCCTCGCTTTCTTCCTTACGGGATGCGTCCCGGCATTGTATGCACAGCAGGGCGCAGCGCCTGCGGCAGATCAAGCTACAGATCAAGCCCCTAAAACCTCCCCACAGACGGCTCAAATCTTGTCCTCCTTTGAGGGGCAAAACGTCACGGCAGTGGAAATCGCTGGGCATCCCGAACTCAAATCCTCGGAATTCACCTCCCTCTTCGTGCAACACTCGGGAGAACCGTTTTCCCAGGCAAAGGTCGACCAGACAGTGGCCGCCTTAAAGGCAACTGGAAAATTCACAGAAGTTCAGCTACAGGTAGATCCCGAAGCGGATGGGGTTCGTGTCTTGATGATTTTGGAGCCAGCGGTTTGGTTCGGAGTCTTCAAGTTTCCGGGGGCTGAACGATTTGCATATTCGCGCCTGGTGCAGGTCGCAAACTATCCACCACAGGTGCCTTACAACGCGGATGACGTAGAGCGCGATCGACAGAGCCTGCTGACATTCTTCCAGCAGGAAGGTTATTTTCAAGCCGAAGTTCGACCCGAAACGCAAGTGGATCAAGTGCATGGTCTCGCGAATGTCTTGTTTCACGTTTCCCTCAAGCAGAAAGCAAGGTTCGGAAATGTCGTCATTTCAGATGCCAGTCCGCAGGACACAGCAAAGTTGAACCATGCCTTGCAGACATTCCTGGCACGCGCTCGCGGCGCGGCGATTCGGCCCGGAAAGGCATACCATCGTTCCACTCTCACCAGAGCGACAAACTACTTAAAGGCTCAACTAGCTAAGGAAGATCGGCTAGCCGCGCAGGTCAAACTCCAGGGTGCTGAGTATCATGCCGATACCAATCGCGCCGACATTCACCTGCAAGTGACAACTGGTCCGCTCGTCCATGTCCAAATAAAAGGCGCCCACCTGTTCAGTTGGACGCGCAAATCGTTGCTGCCTTTCTACCAGGGGATCGACGTGGATGACGAATCGGTGCAGGAGGGCCGGCAGGCTCTCGTGTCGTACTTTCAGGCGAAGGGCTACTTCGATGCAAACGTGGATGCTCAATCAACGCAAGGTACGACAGGCGATACGATCCTCTACACGATCTCAAAAGAGAAGAAGCACAAAGTGACAGCGGTAACACTCACAGGAAATACGCATCTTTCCTCGGATAATCTGATACCTCATCTCGCCGTTGAAAAGAAGCATCTTTTCTCGCCTGGAAAATTCAGCGCCAAGCTTGTGCGCGATAGCGTAAAGAATCTGCAGGCGGTTTACCAGTCGCATGGTTACAGCAGTGCGAAGGTAGTCTCTAAAGTAGACAATCAAGGCGGAGACATCAAGGTTTCGTTTCAGGTGCAGGAGGGTCCCCGCGATATTGTGAACTCACTGCAAATTGAAGGGGCAGATACATTTCCTCAAAACAAGTATGCGCCAAATGGATTGAAACTTGGACCCGGCAAACCCTATTCGCAGGCACTCGTCGAAGCCGATAGAGCCAGTATTGTCGCTCAATATCTCAAGGCCGGATATCTGACCTCAAGCTTCCGTCAGACCGCGACCGTGGTCTCAAAAGATGATCCTCACCACATCAACGTGGTCTATCACATCTATGAGGGGCCGCAGGTATTTGCCGGAGACATCGTCACACTGGGTCGTTCGAGCACGAAGCAACGGCTCATCGATGAAGACGTCTCCTCTATCCATCCAGGAACTCCGCTGACTGAGACGCAATTATTGACATCGGAGAGTCGGCTCTATAACCACACAGGCGTATTCGATTGGGCAGAGGTTGACCCAAAGCGGCAGATTACTACCCAGACGAAAGAAGACGTACTGGTAAAACTCCATGAGGCGAAAAAGAACCAAATCACCTACGGCTTCGGCTTTGAAGTCATCAACCGAGGTGGGAGCGTACCAAGCGGCACAGTAACTCTGCCAGGATTGCCGCCCGTAGGTTTACCCACCAGTTTCACATCGAGCCAGCAGACTTTTTACGGCCCGCGAGGAACTTTCCAATTTACGCGGAACAATGTTCGCGGCAAGGGCGAGACGTTTTCGTTTACAGGATTCGCAGGCCGCCTGGATCAGCGAGCCGCCGTCTACTATATTGATCCGAACTTTCGATGGTCGCCCTGGCGAGCTACCAGTTCCGTCACTGCCGAGAAGAATGAAGAAAACCCGATTTATTCTTCACAGCAGGAGGCAGGTACATTCCAATTACAGCGAGACCTGGATAAGGCGAAGACGACGAATCTCTTCTTGCGTTACAGCTTAAGCAAGACCAACCTTACCAGGGTCTTGATTCAAGGCCTTGTTTTACCGCAAGATCGCAATGTTAGACTCTCTACAATTTCTGCAAACCTAACGCATGATACGCGCGACAATCCCTTGGATGCTCACAAGGGGATGTTGCATACCCTCGAGTTGGATTTCAACACCACAAAGCTTGGATCGAGCGTTGACTTCGCCAAGTTGACTGGGCAATTTGCGTATTACAAGACTGGCATCCATAACATCGTATTTGCAAACAGCCTTCGTGTCGGCCTGGCGCAACCCTTCGCGAATAGCCGCGTTCCCTTAAGCGAAGCATTCTTCAGTGGCGGCGGTAACTCCTTGCGTGGCTTCCCACTGGATGGCGCAGGACCACAGCGACCGGTGGAGGTCTGCCCCAACGGTGCGACTGGCTGCAATGTATTCATTCAGGTTCCAAGTGGCGGCAACGAGCTACTGCTCATCAATTCGGAGGCGCGTATTCCGCTACCCTTCAAAAAGGGACTCGGCATGGTTGCATTCTATGACGGGGGCAATGTGTTTCCCATCATTGGCTTTCACGACTTCACATCTCTCTACTCGAACAATGTAGGCGTGGGCTTGCGCTATGCCACGCCTGTCGGTCCGGTTCGAATCGACATAGGCCACAATCTTAGTACTCCAGTAGCAGGAGTCAGTTCGACACAATACTTTATCAGCATCGGACAAGCATTCTAAGCGAGGGACGCCATGAACGACACAGTACACAATCCGCAGCCACGTCGACCGCGACCGTCAATGCATCGTCGTGTGCCATGGAAGATCCTTGGCTGGATGCTGGGTGGTGTGGCAGCGTTGATCGTGCTCGCGGCTATTACGATTACGATTCTGTTGCACAATGAATCGTTCCACAAGTACATCCTCAATGCAGTTCAACAAAAAGCCAGTGATAGTCTCGGCGTCCGCGTGCAATTACAGAATTTCGCATTGAACCTTTCGCACCTCGACCTGGATTTGTATGGTCTTACGATTGACGGCGCTTCTCCATACGCAAATCCGCCATTGCTTCAAGTAGATCACGCTGAGGTTGGTGTTCGTATCGTTTCCCTTCTCCATGCCAAGTGGTATCTGGAAAGCGTTCGAGTAGATCGTCCCATCGTACGCATCTTTGTTGATGCGAATGGAGCCTCGAATCTCCCTGTGATCAAGAGCACAGGCAACAGCAGCAGTAATACAAGTATCTTTGACCTTGCCATTCGACATGCTGTACTCGATCATGGTGAGGTCTACTACAACGACCAACAAAGCCCTTTGGCCGCCGACTTGCACGACGTCGAATTTCAAGCGTCCTTTAATAGCCTGATGCAAAAGTATTCGGGAAGCCTGTCGTACACAGACGGCCATTTCGTTTCAGGCACACTCAGAACGATTTCACACAATCTTGCGGCAGAATTCGATGCAACTCCGACGACCTTTCATCTAACCCGTGCAAAGCTGTCCTCCGGTCCGTCACAACTTCTGCTCACTGCAACCGTGCAGAATTACTCGCATCCTATCGCGGATGCGCAATATGATGTAACGGTTGACGGAGCTCAGGTAGGCCAGATCCTGAACAGTCCATCTACACCGAACGGCCAACTCCACACAATAGGTAATCTGCATTATCAGCAGATACTCAACCACACACTCCTTGAGTCGTTAGTCGTCACCGGTAACCTATATAGTCGACAACTGGACGTGAAGACGCCCTCACTACGCACCCAAATCACCAACCTCACAGCAAATTACTCGCTCACAGATGGCGACGCCAATCTCACAGGACTAAGATTGAATCTCCTGGGCGGCACACTTGCCGGCGCAGGCACCATGAGCAAGATCGCCGGCGATTCACATTCAAGCGTGAATGCCACGCTTCGCAACGTGTCGCTCGCAGAGTTGAAACGCCTCGCTGGCAAGTCAGCCTCGGCCAGCAGCCTTGCATTGTCGGGCGGCGTGGATGCCAAGCTTGAGGCTTCATGGGGAAAGACATTCAAGGATCTTGTGGCTCATGCTGACGCCGCGATCAAGGGCCAAGTCCAAGGCCCAGCGCATGATATTGGAGAATCCGCCGCGGTCAAGACAACAAGCATGCCTGCCCCGCTAAACAGTATCCCAATCGAAGGCGCAATTCATGGAGCTTATACAGCTGCAAATAAACAGATCGCGTTAGAGAAGAGCTATGTGCAGACGCCGCAAACCAACCTCACTATGAACGGCGTAGTAAGTGATCGATCAAGTCTCGATCTGAAGCTTCAAGCCAATGATCTCCGCGAGGTTGAGGCCATAGCGGACATCTTTCGCACACCCGTCGCCGGTCAATCACTACGGCCATTGGGACTCGCCGGCAATGCTCAATTCCAGGGAACCATCCACGGTTCGACGACAGCGCCGCATCTTACAGGGCAGCTTTCGGCTTCAAATTTACACGCAAACGGAACCGAGTGGAAGTTGCTGCGATGCGACGTTGAGTTGAGCCCCACATTAGCCAGTCTGCAGCACGGAGAAATGGAACCTGCTTCGCGTGGTCATATTCGCTTCAACGCAAGCACCGGCCTGACGCAATGGTCTTTCACCAATACCAGTCCAGTTCAAGCCGATCTGGATGCATCTCAGTTAAACGTCGCGGAACTCGCAAAATTGACAGGGCAGGCATTGCCGGTGACCGGTACTCTTGCAGCGAATATCAAGATACATGGTACGGAACTTAATCCGGTAGGCAATGGAAGCATCGCGCTAACGGGGCTCGTAGCGTACGATCAGCCCATTCCGATGGCGAACGTAACTTTTTCGGGAACTGGAGATGAAGCCCATGCGGACCTTGCGATTCGGCTGCCTTCCGGCAACATACAAGGCAACGTAAGTGTTCGGCCTAAAGATAAGACCTATTCAGCCAAGCTGACAGCCGCCGGAATTTCGCTGGACAAGTTGCAGGCCCTAAAGGCGCGGAACATTGATGCGACCGGAGTTCTCTCATTGAACGCAAGCGGGTCAGGATCTATTACCGACCCTCAAATGCAGGCTTCGTTGCAAATCCCCCGGCTCATCGTTCAAAAGCAGGCAATTACAGACTTGAACCTTCGCGTCGACGTCGCTGATCACATAGCGAATGCTACCCTTGCCACATCCGCAGTGAATACGAATATTCAAGGCAAAGCCAGGGTCGACCTCACGGGCGACTACCTTGCTGACATAACACTCGATACGCAAGCCATTCCATTCCAACCTTTGCTGGCAATCTATGCGCCAGAGCAGGCAGCAGATCTTTCCGGTGACACGGAAGTTCATGCCACACTGCATGGTCCGCTCAAGAATAAGAATCTCATTGAGGCGCATGTTACCATTCCAACTCTCCGGATGGCTTATGGCAAGAGCATCCAGCTTGCGGCCGCAAGTCCTATTCATGCCGACTATAAGAACGGCACCGTCCTTGTGCAACGCGGAAGCATTCGAGGCACTGACACGGACCTTTCGTTTCAGGGCTCGATTCCGGTCACAACGAGCGCGCCCATGTCCGTTATGCTGCAAGGCACGGTCAACCTTCAACTCGCGCAACTCTTTGATCCCGACGTAAGAACATCCGGCGAGTTGAAGTTCGACATCAACTCTAACGGAACATCGGACTTCGGGGGCAAGATCGATATCGTGAATGCTACTTACGCATCGGAAGATCTACCGGTAGGTCTGCAGAATGGAAACGGTACGTTAACACTCACCAGAGACCGTATCAGCATCGCCAAATTTCAAGGCACGATCGGAGGAGGAACTGTCACCGCTCAAGGCGGGGTTTTATTGCGACCCACGATTCAGTTTGATCTTGGATTGGCCGCGAATGGTATTCGCATGCTATATCCACAGGGAATGCGGGAAGGCATAGATGCAAATCTCAGACTGGCCGGTTCAACGGACGCGGCTGTGTTAGGCGGCTCAATTAACCTCACGGATCTGTCCTTTACCTCTGCCTTCGATATGAATAGCTTCATCAGTCAGTTCTCCGGAGGGGTATCGGCCCCGCCCACGCCAGGCTTCAGTCAAAACCTGCAACTCAACCTGGCTGTGCGTTCCAGTAGTAATGTCGACCTCGTCAGTCGAACTTTGAGTATCAATGGCTCTGCAAATCTTCAAGTGCGAGGCACCGCGGCAAATCCAGTCATTCTTGGCCGAGTCAATATAAACAATGGCGATGTCATCTTGAATGGCGACAGGTTTGTGCTGAACGGAGGAACAGTTGAATTCGTAAATCCCTCAGAGACTCAGCCTGTGCTCAATTTGTCTTTGAAGACGACGATTCAGCAGTATGACGTCTACCTTCGATTCAATGGCCCGGTGGATCAGTTGCGTACCAATTACAATTCAGACCCAGCTTTGCCATCGGCGGATATCATCAATCTGCTGGCATTTGGTCAGACGACAGAGGCCAGCAATACGGCAAACGCTTCGACATCGGCAAACCAGGCGGCTGCGGGCCTCGTCGCATCGCAGGTCAGCAGTCAAGTTACTAGTCGCATTTCGAAGATTGCGGGCATCTCGCAACTCTCCATTAATCCGGTACTGGCAGGGGGGACAAGCCAAGGACAGGCGGGCGCTAACATCACAATCCAACAGCGCGTAACAGGTAACTTGTTCGTGACGTTCTCGTCCAATGTTGCCTCGACTCAGACTCAGACCATTCAGGGGCAGTATCAGCTATCTCCACGCGTTGCTCTAAGCGCAACGCGCGATCAAAGTGGTGGGTTCGCCTTCGACGCAATTATCAAGAAGACCTGGTAATCGCGTATCTCGTATTTCAATCTATGAGGCGCCCTGCGAACCCTCTCCTGAACCTATAAGCTTTGTGGAATTGGCATCGGATTGATGAGGGAGCAACTAGCCCTCTGCCGACTGCAACAGCAGCGTTTTTCGACCGGTAGCGACGCCCGATCCATCATTGGAACGCAAATCTGTTCTTTAGGACTGGGCGCAGAAAGAAAGAGAGCTAAAGACGGATTACTTAAACCAAGCGATCCGCCTTCACACTGACAGGTTCGATGAATGTGTGCTAAAGCACCGGCCGTCGTCCGCTGACTAATTGAATAATCAGGACGATCAACGCCAGCACAAGCAAAATGTGAATGTACGCTCCAATGACGTGGAAGCCGATAAAACCGAGCAACCACAGGACCAGAAGTATCACGAATATGGTCCAAAGCATCGTTTGTTCTCCTGTCTTAACCACGAACTGAAGATGGGATGCGGCTCTCCAGCCACGTGTTGCACGGGCTCTTCGCAGGGACTTGCAAAAAAGCATCGGCCCTGAAGTTGTTCATTGAGAACTTTCTCTGTTCTATCAGGAGACTTCATTTTTCACTGCGCGTTCCAGTTCCTTGCGCCAGTCATCCCGCATCCTTTATTTCCCATCAGATCCCAGACGAGGTTCGTCTCCCAGGTTGTGCCGCCCTCGGCAAAGAATGATGTTCCCAGTAATAGGAATCGAGCGGATTTACCATCCGGATGAAGCGGACGAAGACGGCGACGCCGTCATACATTCCCGAATCGTAGAACTCACCGCGGCCGTCTTTGCCCCCGCCCCGCATCGGAGGCAACCGGAAACGGGCAAGATGCTCGCCGAAAACAGTCGTCCGCGACGACGTTTTCATGGGACGGTCAAGTGCCTCAGCGTTCCGTGAAAGGACAGTGAATTGCTCTTGAATCTTCAGTGAAACAGGTTGAACCTTCAGGGTTTCTTAAGATTTGTCTCCATAGACTGAGCTCGCCCCAAAGAAAAACCGCGGAGGCCGGCAACATTCGGTTGCCACAACAGTTATGCGACTGCTCGCAGTTGTCATATACGGATATCTCATCGCTCTTATATAGCACGCTCAGACATCACCCTGTAGGTTCGCCGGACGCCACTTAGTGGCGCGGTTCAATAAGCCACAGAAGATGACCTGAGTAAGGAGAAGCCAATGACGTCGCAAGTATACCGTCCCCACCACTGTGTTTCGCTTCTCGTTTTCGCGTTGCTGCTCTGCGGCTTTTTGCCCGGTGCCAAAGCGCAAACACGCGGAGCTGTCGGAGGAACGGTCACCGATCAGGCCGGAGCCATTCTGCAAGGTGCACAGATCTCCACGCAGTCGCCTGCCCTCACAGTCTCCACCAACGAAGAGGGGCGGTTCTACATCAATGGCCTCGCGCCCGGAACCTACAATCTCACCATTACATACGTTGGCCTGGCTCCGTTCACCACGACGGTTAGCGTCAGCGCCGGGCAGACCGCGAATGTCGATGCTCAATTGCACGTCGCCAATCAGGACGAGACTGTTGTCGTAACGGCCGGCCGTGCCTCCGCCGAAGCTGAAGCCATCAACGTGGAGCGCGCAGCCGACAACCTTCTCCAGGTAATGCCAAACGAAGTCATCACCAGCCTGCCCAATGCAAACCTTGCCGACGCGCTGGGGCGCCTGCCAAGCGTGACGCTCGAGCGAGATGAAGGCGAAGGCAAATACGTGCAGGTCCGCAGCACGGAGCCACGCCTTACCAACACCACGGTGGACGGCGTGAACCTCCCCTCCGAAGAGCCCGGCGTCCGCCAGATCAAATTCGACGCCATTCCATCCAGCCTGGTTGAGTCTGTCCAGATCAGCAAAACCCTGCAGGCGAACATGGAAGGCGACGGCATCGGCGGCTCAGTAAATCTTGTCACCAAGACCGCGACCGACACGCCGACGGTCGAGATCACTGGCCTGGGCGGCATCACGCCGATTCAAGGCGGCCGTGGCAACACAACCGAGACCGCCACATTGGGCCGCCGTTTCGGAGCCAGCAAGAAACTCGGCATCATCGTCGGCGGCTCGTATGACTGGGAAGGCCGCGGCATCGACGACATCGAGCCGTCCCCCGATGAAAATAGCGGTGCAACCTGGTTCGATGGCATGAGTCTCCGCGAGTACCAGTATTTCCGCTCGCGATACGGTTTGGCTGGAAGCGCCGACTACCGCATCCGCGACGGATCGAACCTTTACGCGCGTTTTCTCTATTCGGATTTCAAAAACTACGGCGACCGCTGGGCCTACCAGCTTCAGGACAACACGCCCGGAGTCTCACTGCTTGCCCCGCAAAATCAGGGCGGCACTCCTTCCTATGACGGGGAGCTTCGAAACCCCGATATTCAAGTAGGCAGCCTGATCATCGGCGGCAACCACGTTTTTAATAGGACGTGGTACACATGGGAAGCCAATATCGGCCGTTCTTCCTACGGCAATTCGCCCTATTCGGACGCAAACTTCGGCTCGACCCTTCCTTCGAGTAACTGCCAATTCAACCAGTCAGCGACCAAGGATAAATACCTTCCACAGTGGACCCAGCCCTGTTTTACAGAGATTCAGAATCCGGCCAACTTCGTCATGACTCCCACAGTCGGCGGGATCACCCGTGACCTGGGCGAAGCAGTTCAGCTCAACCTCGGCGTTGGTGGATCGGGCGCCTGGCAGTATCACATCGGCAACCGCTCGGCAGTCTTCGAGTACGGCGGCAAGTTCCGCAACGAACACAAATATGCCGACACCTATGTTCTTTCGCTCTCGCCCTACGGCACACTGAGCATGTCCCAGTTTCCCAACCGTATGGTCAACCACAACTACTACAACGGCGGTGCGTACCAGCTCGGCTACAACGTCTCGCTGGAAGACGTCCTCGCGTATGCCAATTCCAATCCGACCTCATTTAGCTCCAGCAGCACGCAAGGACAGGATCCCTCGCAGTTCGGCCTGGTGGAACAGGTCAGCGCCGGGTATGTGATGAACACGATCGACTTCTCCAACGGTGTGCGTTTCATCGCTGGCCTGCGCGCGGAGAACACCTTCGACGGCGTTCACAACCTTGCCTTTGGCGATAGTGGCGCCGTCGCGCCCAATGCCTTCTCCGGCTCCTACTACACCCTCTTGCCGAGCGCCTCGCTCCGATTTCGCGCCGGGCCCGAGAGCGACGTCCGTTTGATCTATGCACGCGGTCTGTCGCGGCCAGATCCGCAGGACATCGCCCAGCCGCTCAGCTGGTCGATTAACGGCAACGGTGCCAACAAATATTCCGTCACCTTCGGCAACGCCAACCTGAAGGCCGAAACCGGCGACGACGTGGATGTGCTCTTCAATCACTATCTGAAACCGTTGGGCATCATCTCCGTCGGCTACTTCTACAAGTCGCTCCAAAACCCGATTGTCACGAGCTCCTATCAGCTTCCGAACTATCTGCCCCCTGGCGCGCCGGCAGTGGATCGCGGGAACTATCTGGCTACTCAACCGGTCAACGCCGGCAGCGCATGGTTGAGCGGCTTTGAGGCGTCATATCTGCAGCACTACTCCGCGCTGCCAGGCTTCCTCGGTGGGCTCGGGCTGTCGGCAAACTACAGCTACATCGGCTCCAGCACCAACGGCATTCCCGGCCGTTCCGACCATCCCCGGCTGCTGCGCAACTCACCCAATGTCTTCAACATCAGTCCCACTTATGATCGCGGCCGTTACTCCCTGCGCATGGGGATTTCTTACAACCAGGCCAACATTGCCGCCTACCAGTACACAGACGGTATGCCCGGCGGCATCAAGGGCCCGCTCAGCGACCAGTACTTCTACTCACATATCCAGGTGGATGCGCAGGGCATCATCGGACTGCGGGAAAACATGAGCTTGGTGTTGTCCGGCCTCAACCTCAATAACGAGGTCTTCGGCTTCTACCAGGGCAGCCAGCAGTACATGATCCAGCGCGAGTACTACCAGCCGACGTTCTCCGCCGGCATCCGCTGGACGCCAACCCACAAAGAGAAGTAGAGACTCTTCACCCCATCCTCAACGGCCTGTGCATAGGCACAGGCCGTTGAGGCTATATCCACGTAAATGCCGCGCCGCCAACCCCGCCAACCTTTGTCCCATCCGGAACACAAACAGACCTCAGTTAGCGACGGGAACTCCTTGAGTGCATTGGCCACTGCCCATCAGGGCACACGTATACCTGACGCAAAAAGGTGTCAAGTATACGTGTGCCCTGATGGGACTATTTTGGCAGTGAGGGACTCACACTTAATTGATTCTAAACGACTTAAATAGCATCATGAGAAAACTAGCACCATTTATAGCACCATGCTCGCCACGGTGACTCGCTTTTTTCGATTACCACCGAAAAATAATTTTGTCGGCGGTGCTTTTTTGCGCTCACTCCGTTGGCGCAGCCGGTACGGTTGAAAGCCTGGACTGAGCACCCCCCACCCACCCAATTTTGCGATCCGTGCGAGGCCGCGCCCCCATCCCCGTCAATCTCGGTCAAATTTAGAAGTTGGGGTATACCCCAATTCCGAAGCGTTGAACCGAAGTGTCACGTTTGGGGATTCAAAATGGAAATCGGGGTAATGCCCCAATAGAGCATTCAATGCCCTGCCTAAATAGCGAATTGAATGTCCGTAGACATTCACCTTTCATTCGCCTAGGATTTCAGAATTGGAGACAGTGACATGGGTGAGCCGCTTGATCGATCCAACAGATGGTTAGGACTGACAACCAAATTCGAGTCCGCATATCCACAATTGGAAGACGCAATCATCAAGTTCACTGAGTCAGATTTCGGAAACAATCCGAAGTCCGGTGTTTGGAGTCTCAGAATCGAGGGCGGACAGATGAGATGCTCCAATCCAAGATGCAATCGCGGAGGGTATGAATTCGACCGCGAAGTGAACATGATGCTTTATTCGGGCGAGAACACAAGGGATATCTGGCTCAATTGTCGAGGTGACGAGGGGAGCCCAAAGGGACGCAATAAGGGTCGAGAATGCCTCCACTCAGTTAAGGGCACAATCACACTTCGACTTAGGAGCGATCCAAATGGGAATCCAAGCGAGGATGAATCGCCGAAGTGAAGTATTTGAGAATCAAAAGCACGTTGGGATAGCCCATATTCATTAAAGTGGTCCATCCACAAATTTGGGGCTTCCTCTCATATCGTGCCATGCTAGCATTTGTTAGAATCCTTCTTCAGTAAGGGACCAAGAGTGACCGATAACAGAAATACAGTAAAACCGATTCCCAAAAATGGTAGCCGAACCACTGAGCATTTGAAGGATGCATTGAAAGCTAACTCGAATGGCGGAAAGGTCTTGGCGGCAGAATCTTTAACCACCGCGTTTCTCAAGCAAAACCTGGAGCGTGCTGCCGTCATTGAGGTCCAAAACAATCAAAATGCCTCATCGCTACATCACCGTGACACTCCTAAGCAACAGGCGAACGAGAACAGCGCCAAAAAATGACTGACTAACTATGGAGGGCAGAAATGACTGAAGAAACAAATCCAAAGTACACTGGTCACGCGAATGACAGCTTAACAGTTAACCATTTAGACCTAGTGAAGAAATCACTAACTACCTCTCACCTGAAGCAGCAGATTCAACCTGTGCAAACCACTCCAAACCAGAGTTCGACTAATCAATCCAGTGCGGGGAGCGGACAAGGCGCATCGCAATCGAACCAGCAGAAATAGCACATGCAGACCGCCGATTGGATAGCAGCTTGGTCCTTTGTCGTCGCAGTATTGTCGCTCATCGCAGCTTTGCTCTCCGTTTACTTTGCAATCCGCGCAATCCGAAAGTCAGACAAGAATTCTTCAGTCGCCACTCTGGTGACCTTGAATGAAGCGTTCCGTGAAGCGTGGCAGCGGCTCATCTCTTCAATTAGCTCAACTGAACAAAATCCGGCAAGTCAGGACAATCGATTCGCAGATTTGTCCGAATTGATGAATCTGATTGAAATTGCATGTGCAATTCAGAACGAGCAAACACTTTCAGGCGTATCCACGGAGTTGATGAAGACTTATCTTGACAACATATTGGATCATATAGTTAAGGACAGCTATACAAGAGGTGAAATCCCAAAAATGTTGACCGATCCAAGTACCTTTGAACACATCAAGAAATTTATTCAGTCTCAACGCTATCAATCTTCGAGAATCATCATTCCAATGGAATGGTACGAACTCTAACCTTCATTCAAATAGTCCACACTTGTCCACCCATGCATGTGTAGTTAAATGACTTGCACGCTGGCGAATTCCGCGCTAAGGTAACTTATGCCCAGTCGGGCATCTGCATCATGTTTCACCCCCAGTCGGGGCGGGTCTAAGCAGTCGCCTAAGCCTGAATCAAGCTGAAATCCAACTTTGATTCGAGGTTTAGACCCATGCCCACACAAATTGCAGACATTATTGTTCCTGAAATCTTCAGCGCATACGTCGCTGAGAATTCCCTTGTCAGCACCGCGCTCTTCCAGAGCGGTGTCCTGGTGCGCAACAACCTGATGCAACAGTACCTTCAGGCCGGTGCGCCGAGCTTTACCGTACCGTTCTGGCAGGATTTACCCGACACGGAAGCCAACATCGGAACCGACAATCCCGCAGACATCGCAACCCCTCTAAAGGTCACTGCGCGAGACTTGGTCGTTCGTAAGTCCTTCGTCAATCAATCGTGGGCGCAAATGGACCTTGCCAACGATCTGAGCGGAAGCAATGCCCTGGAACGGGTACAGAGCAGGGTTAGCGCCTATTGGGCGCGTCAATGGGAATTCCGGCTCATTGCTTCGTTGCTTGGCGTGCTCTATTCGAACGTCGCCAACAACAACAGCGATATGGTCAACGATGTGAGTGGAGCAACCGGAACCGTGACCGTGCCTGGAACGAATGTCACTGTTCCAGCAAACACGTTCAATGGTGTCGCAGTCATCAACACAGCTTTGACCATTGGCGACCGCCTTTCAGACATGAAGGCAATCGCCTGCCATTCGTACATCTACGGAGAGATGCTGAAGAACGACGAAATTCAGTATTTCAAGCCGTCCGATAACAGCATGGTCATTCCGACTTACAAAGGCATGGCCGTAATCGTGGACGACAACTTGACCACGGCGACCGCTGGAGTCTATGTCACGATCTTGTTTGGCCCTGGTGCCGTAGGATTCGGTTTGAGCGAGCCTGTATCCGGCTTCGGAACCGAAGTCTATCGGTATCCGAGCTTTGGAAACGGCGCGGGCGAGACTGCATTGTTCTCTCGCTGGAATCTCGCGCTGCATCCCCTTGGGATGAGTTGGAATGATGGCACTGGCGCGAATGCAGTTGCCGGACCTTCTCCGGTCATGGCCGATCTTTCCAATCCTGCCCATTGGACGCGAGCCGTGTCGCAGCGCAAGTCAATTCCGATTGCGTTCCTCATCAGCAAGTAAAGTTCCCCCAGCAGGGAAAAGAGGGGCAGTCTGAAGCGATGCCCCTCGCCTCTTATTGGAGCATTGAACATGGGCGCACCTAGAAAGCATCCACCAGCAGGGGCAGCAACAACCATCGAAGCGATGGCCGCACAAGGTCATGCAATCGTCGGCATAGCAAAGCATTTCGGCGTATCGCGTGAAACGTTCAAGCGCTGGTGCGATGAAGACGAAGCGATCCAAGAGGCTTTCGAGATTGGACGCGAAGCAGAGCGGCAAGCGTTACATGCCCTGGTCGTTCAATCCGCGGTCATGAACAAGCCTGCAAACGTGAATGCGTTCTTCATTTTGAAATCGCGCCATGGGTACAGAGAGAACGATTCACCGAATACGAATGTCAACGTTGGGGTTGCCGTAGCTCCCACCAATGTACTCGTCATCAAGGATCACGGCACGGATGAAGAATGGGCAGCTAAGGCACTTGCACAGCAACGTGCTTTAACAGCACCAGAGGCCGCACCAAGACAGCTAGAAGGCGCTAAGGTTGCGTCTGCGTCGATCTACGAGCCTCAGGTATACCAGACGGAGCCGGAGGCAGTAGCAAGCTCCCCAGCGTACTTCGGTCCACCTAGCTGGAAGCCCCAACGTTAATCTAAGGCGCAGCAAAAAGGGTTGCCTCCACATGGGAAGCAACCCCTTTCTTTGACCTGGACTAACGCAAACCGAAGTTATCGCCAAGATTGAACGATCCTGAAGCTTCCGTGCGACGTTGACCCGAACCGCTTGCCGCGCCCGATGCTCGCGAAACTGTAACTATCTTGCGAAACACTTTGGTTCGCTCGCTGTCCGGCTCGTTCTCCGTCAGATACTTTGCCAGTTCTGAAGACTCGCAGCCAACAGCCTTACCCTCTGCATCCATGACCGGCTTCCCGTCTTTGGTCAATAGGGAAAGCTCTCCATCCTTCGCCTGGATTTGAAACTGAGCCTGTAGCGTCTGCAAGAAATAATCCGGTACATCGGACATTGACTTGGCAAGTTGCTTCAGCGGTTGGCCAATTTCCAATTCGTGCGCTCTCGCTTCCGCTGCCGTCACTCTACCCTGCGTTTCGGTCAAAGTAGTTTCAAGCTCTGCGATTCGCGCTTTGTCTTTATTGCGCTTACCCAACACTTCGGCGTGAACCTTCTGGAGTTTGAGCAATTCGCTTGCTGCGTCAAGTTGGCCGCTAGTAGGTTGTTCGATTGGTTCGGGCATGGTTAAGCGACCTCCATGCTTTCAGCCTTCAGATGCGTCGTGTCAATTGAAGGCGAATTCCAGAACTCACGGAATGTTGCGATGTTCTTGTCTTGAGTGGGATTGCCAAGATGGAACAACTTCCAAAGCCTTTGCTCAGAGATTGTGAGCAGGTCGCTTCGCATTGTGGCGAGCAGGAAAAATCGGTCTGCTTCGTCAACGTCCCACAATCCATCGCCCCACATCGGCTTGGGTTGTTTCGTTGGATCGATCATTGGTCCTGTACCTGGTTCAATGCTTGGCGATCCTTCGGTAAGAATCTTGCGGATTGCCCACTCGATAAAACTCGAAACGCTGCGCTGCTGCTCTCTCGCTGCGATCTCTGCGAGATAACGAACTTTAGGATCAACACGGACTCCAACCGTTTCAGTGCGCGCTGCGCCTTTACCTATCTTTGCCATAACCCCTCGTAAGTTGTGAAAGTCTGTGAATCAGTGGCCAGCGTAAATGCGAATGTTTCGAGTGTCAACACGCAATTTATATGATAGCGTTTTTTCTGTAACTCGACACTTACTCCGAACGCAAGAGGACAACCGTGGACAATTCAGCCTTACTTATGACCATTCCGCAGGCCATCTCCCGCACTGGCCTGAGCCGATCCTTTCTGTATCAGCGCTTGGCAGATGGCAGTATTAAGTCTGTTAAGGCAGGTCGTCGCAGACTCATCGACGCAGCAAGCCTAAATCAATGGGCAACTAACTTACCGCAGCAACAACTTAAGCAATCATCTGTGTCTAAGGAGGCATCATGCCGCTAAATCCGAATCTTGTTAAGCATGGATTGGATGATGAGTTTTATGAAACGGCTTGCCCCACCATTGGCACTCTGATGCTTGCGCGTTTCTCAAAGCCTACTCCCGAACAGCATAACCCTATGGTCTACGGGGCTGATGGCCTCTTCTTCGCTACCTATCCAACGCAGCGAATGTATATCCGGCCTGCATTGCGGAATGAGTTCGACATATTCACGTCTGAAGCTGAGTTCCAAGCAAGGCCGATGCTTTGGGTACTGGTAACGCAGACATCCCCCGGTCATCACATGATCCTTCCGGTATGGCGAGGCCATGCTTTTTGGAATGGGCCAGATGTAGCAACCGATCAAGGCGTTGCCGAAGTCTTCCTGCAAATGTGTCTGCGTCAAGGGTTGAATCTGAGCGAATGGTACGGATACGTAAGCGATCAACGTGTACGCAAGAGCGATAAAGCCAGAAAGCGAATGGTGAATTAGTGCCGAACTCCTCAAATAAAGATGCAGCATTGAGCGCAGCGAGGCACGGTATATCCGTATTTCCAGCCAATCCAGATAAAACGCCGATGGTCGCCGCGTGGGAGCAAAAGGCAACCTCCAGCCAATTCATGATTGGGGCAACCTGGAAGACGGACGCTCTGCCAGCGATCCCCGTTGGCGCAAACGGTCTGGTAGTCATTGACGCAGACCGCAAACCTAGTGGAGTGGACGGCGTAGCTGCCTTTGAAGCTCTCTGCGCTACCCAAGGTATCGACGTTTCAACCGCGCTCACGGTTGAAACCCCTTCTGGCGGCAGACACTTCTATTTCCGAACCGATGCCCCTTACAGCAATTCTCGCGGGAACCTGCCCGATGGTATCGACGTGCGCGGCGTTGGCGGCTACTGCGTTGCACCGGGCGCTGTGTTGCCAGACGGCAGGAGCTACCGGCTGATGGCAGGCTCATGGGACGCAATTCCCAGCCTGCCTGAGCCTCTGGCGCGACTACTCAGGGAGAAACGTTCGGCAGCACCACCAGAGGCCGCGAGTGAGCCTGTAACGCTGACAGGAACGGATGCAGAGCGGAACTATGCAGAGGCCGCGCTAGAAGATGAGGTTGCCAAGCTCTCCGTGATGGGTGAAGGCTCAGGCCGGAATCATGCCCTCAACAACGCTGCCCACTCGCTAGGCACAATGGCTGCATGGATCGATCCAAACAGGGTTGCAAATGCTCTATGGGAAGCATCCATCGCAAACGGCTACATTGCGAAAGATGGCGAAGCGACTGCAAGGCAAACCATCGAATCAGGCATCAACGCAGGTATGAGCAAACCGCGTCCATCACATCCAACCG